>JBBQYK010000279.1:0-7057 GCA_038208765.1 Verrucomicrobiota bacterium | reverse complement strand
GGAACTGGAGATGACATCGGCGAACGTGGTGCCGACCACGAGATCGTCGAGCGTCAGCGTGCCGATGCCGGCGGTCTGCCGCAGCCCAAACGCGGCGACGGTGAAAGTGGCCGCCGCTTCCGTGGTGCTGATCGCGGGATCATTTTCCGACGATGGATTCAGCCAGAGCGAGCAAGCCGAGTTGGTATTGGCAAAGCGCAGGACGACGGTGAACGGAGCGTTCAGCGCGAGGCCCGTCTGGTTCGTGACCGTGGGCGCGTCGTTGTTGCCGGAGGACAGGCCGAGACGAAATTGTCCGGGCGCGGCCCCGGTCGTGAGCGCGAAAACGCGGCCCCGAAATCCGGTGGCGCTCGTGCTCTTGAACGAGGCGAACCATTCGCCACCCGTGGACGGCAGTGCGGTGAATCGTGCGACGAACCGGGCGTAAAAAATGTTCGTCGTCCCGCCCGCCAAGTAAGGCTGGCCCGCGAGCAGCCGGTTCACGTCCTCCGATTCACTGCCGGTCAAATTCACCCTGCTGCCTGAAACATCGACCTGCTGCGGCGTGCTGCCGCTGTGCATGGCCCACGCGCCGCCGCTCAACACGGTCAGCGGGCCGTTGGTGTAGTCGAAAGATTCACTCAGCAGTACCGCCGCATGGGCAGGGCTGTACAGGAGTACACAAAGCATCGAGACGATGAATTTCACTGTTAAAAAACTGCGCGACGCACGGCACGCAGCGGGCGCAAGATTCCATACGAAGGGAGGCGAGTAAAATGGATTGGCGGAAGAGGGCGGACGGAGTGCGGACCGCCGAGTCCGCGCGATCCGAACTCACGAAAAGGTGGATGACGGGAAGTGATGAACACGCGGACTCGGCGGTCCGCGCTCCTTCACTCCCAGTTCAACTTCACCTCCGCCGTGGCGGCGGAGCGTGGATCGGCGCGTTCTTGGAGGGAGGCGCGGATCACTTCCACGCGGCGTGGTGATTTTGCGTGGAACACTTCGCGATTGGTCACGAGCACGCGCACGGGTTGATCCAGATTCAGCAGCGCATCCGACAGGCGCAGCGTCATCCCCTGCGGCACGTCGCCGGTCAGGCGGATGGTCTGCCCGTCGGCCTCGGCGATGATCTGGCGTTTGCGTTTTGCTTCGGCGGGCGGGACGGCGAGCCAGTAAAAGCGCGCGTGCGTCACGTCGTCCTGCACCCAGACGACTTTCTTCGGCCACGCGTTGCGAGTGTGTTTCGCCATCCACGGCAGGGCCTCCGCGTCCTTGCGATTCATCCAGTGCGGCAGGCCGGGATAGATGCGGGCGAAATGTTCGTAGCCGCCCGGGTCCGCCTTTTGTAGCGCGACCAATTTCTCCGCGCGCTCGGCCACGATCTTGTTGCGGTTGTAGGCGGAATCATTGCCGCCGACGAACAGCGCGAACGGCACGTTGCGCAGCGGCAGCAGCGACGCCTCGTTCGGATGCCCCGCCATCATCGCGGCGGCGGCCCAACGATCGGCCATGCGCGGCGCGAGCTGCCACACGCCGTCGCCGCCTGCGGAGTAGCCGAGAATATAAACGCGATCCGGGTCCACGCCACGCAGCGCGACGTAGTCCTCGATGAGCCGGTCGAACATGGGATCGATGTGCGCCTCGTGCCACAGGTTCCAAGTATCGGTGGGCGCGCGCGGCGCGAGGTAGATGCCCTCGTCCGGTTTGTAAAGGCCGACCTGATTGCGCCACTGGCTGTCATTGACCTGCTGGGGCGCGCCACCGCCGCCGTGCATGGAAATCCACAGGCTGCGCCCGTTCGTCGGCGCATCGCCGAAGACTTTTTCCTCCCAGCGCATGGACTTGCCGTGGTGCTCGATGACTTTCTTTTCCAACTCCGCCGCGCGCTCCGCTTTGAGTTGCGTCAGGCGCTCGCGCCATTCGACTTGCACGGCGGCTTCGGCGGCGACGCGGTTGAGTCCAGGTTCAGATGCCGCGTAGGCGGAAATGACGGCCAGTGTTCCCGTCGCGAGAAGGGCAAGCAGTCCGCGAGCGTCTTTGCGAAAGGGTTGCGTTGCTGGATAGAGAGTCTTCATGGAATCAGCAGATAGAAGGCAACCGAAAGAAGGGACGCAACTCCTATCACGCCCAGCCCGCGCCGGTGTTCTGAAAACTGCTGCCATCAATGCGAAAAGAGCGCGGCCTTCAGGGCCGCGCTCCGTGACACGCTATTTTGTTTCAGCAGTCCGACGTTCAGACTTCCTCGGGCGCGGCCAGTCCGCCGCGCGCGACGTGATAGGTCTCACGGCCAATCCGCGCCGGGGCCGGACTCTTTCCGTGCTTCCAGCCGGTAAGCAGGGAGGACGCTTCCGACAATTTCTTGTCCATGTCCTGCACTTGGCGGACGGACTCGGAGGCGGATTGCAGCGCTTCGTCGCGTTCCTTCTCGGTGCGAGCGAGGAGCGTTTTGAACGGGTCAATGGCGTTGCGCGTGATCTCCAGTTCCGTTTCCAGTTCTTGCGCGGTCTGCTGATGGGCCAGGGCTTGCGCGGCCATCTGCGCGACCAGTTCCTGTTCACGCTGCCGGGCTTTGGCCTGGGCGGTTTCCTCTTTCACCTGCATTTCCTGGCGCAGGGTGGTTTCCAGTTCACGCAACGCCCGGTGATGCGCCTCGACGGAATCCGCCTCGCGCAGGCGTAAATCCTGTTCAATCTGGGCCTGCAACTCGGCGCGGGCCGCGTCCAGCTTCGACTGCCATTGCTGGTCACGCTGGCGCGACTTGGATTGGAACAGCTCTTCCTTCTGCTGGAGGTCGGACATCCAGCGTGATTCGTTGGCGCGGACGCTGGCGTCGGCCTTGCGCTCCCACTCCTGCTCGTGCCCGTGCAATTCCTGCTCCCACTGCGCCTTCCATTCGGACTGCCGCGCATCAAGCTGCGCTTGCAACTGCTGCTCGCGCTGACGGAGTTTGATTTGGAACATGTCTTCCTTCTGCTGCGCCTCCTGGCTCAGCCGAGTTTCAATGGCGCGGGCCCGAGAGTCGGCCTGGCGATTCCATTCCTCCTCGCGACCGCGCAAATCGGCGGCCCATTGATTTTGCAACTCGGTTTCGCGCGCGTCGGCGCTGCCGGTCAGTTCCAGTTCGCGCTGCTTGAGCTTCGCGTGGAAGGCCAGTTCCTTCTGCTGCAATTCCTGTTTGGCGCGCGAATCGGATTCGCGTGAGAGAGCGTCGAGCTGGCGTTCCAGTTCCGTCTCGCGACGGCGGAAATCCTGTTCGGCCTGCGTCTGCGATTCGCTGAGGCGAACCTCCGCCTGCGCCTGCAACTGCTGCTCGCGCTGTTTGAGCCGGACCTGCGCCGCGTCTTCCCGCTGCTGCGCCTCTTGTTTCCAGCGCGCGTCCATCTCACGGACCCGGGCATCGGACTGGCGCTGAAGCTCGGCTTCGCGGCGACGGGCGTCCTGTTCGATCTTCGCCTGCTCCTCGACCAGGCGGGCGTCAAAGGCGAGCGACAGTTCCTGCTCGCGCTGTTTCAACTGGCGTTCAAATTCTTCGCCCCGCTCGCGTAGCGTCTTGCCAAACTCCAACTGCTGCCGTTCGAAACGGTGTTTCTCGAGACGCGCCGCCTTCTCCATTTCACGCGCAGTGTCTTCTTGAACTTGCGACAGCTTGAGAGCCAGCGCATCGGACTGATGTTTCAACTGCGCTTCCGCAGCGTCGCGGGCGTGCAGCGCTTCTTTTACGTCGTGCGCCAGTTTCGCGGTTGCTTCCACGGCGGCCAGTTCGGCATCCGCCGTCTGGCGACGCGCCTGGATGGCCTGCGTTTTGCCGTCCTCGGAAACCTCGAGCAATTTCTTGTGATGTTCCTGGAGCAGGGCGGTGCGTTCCGCCTCGCTGGCGGCGCGTTGCTCGTCGAGTTCTTGACGCAGGTTGGTGAGGCGATCCGACCAGGCGTTCTGGCGCATCTGAATCTGGCGCTCGACCTCCGACTTCTGCAAATCGCGGAGCGCGTCCTTCTCGATGATTGCGCGGTTGAGCGAATCCGCCAGGCCGCCGAATTTCGCGACCCACTCGTCTTCCTTCCGTTTCAATTCCTCCGCGTGGCGGCTTTCGTGGTTCGCCCATTGCACCTCGTGCCGGGCAGCAGCGTTCACGATGGCCTCCTGAGCGGACTGCAATTCGGATTCTTTTTCAGCCAACGCCTGTTCAGCAGTGGCTCGCGCAGAAGCCAGCGCCCGGTCGCGCGCGGAAATTTCCGCCGTCGCTTCGCTGGCCAGACGTTCGGCGCGCAAAATTTTCTGACGACCTGCGCGGATGTAGAGCCAGTGCAAACCACGACCGAGGAAGCCGAGGCGATGCGGCGGGCGCTGCTGCTCGGGCTTGAAGAGCGTCGAGAAACCAATCTCCACCATCAGCGTCGGCAGGAAGGCGACGATGAACGCCAGCACCGGATACACCCAGATGCGCACCATGCTGATTTGATCCGTATAGACATCGCCGCGCTCCTTGGCGCTGGCCTTGACCGAGAGCGGGCGTTCGCCCAGCACCCAGCCGCGCACGATTTCCACCGTGGTCGCGATGCGGTGTACCTGCGTGTCTTTGATCGAGGTCTCGCGCGCTTCGTAAAATCCGTCGGCCGCCTTGCGGCTCGCGTCCAGTTCCGCGCGCACCACTTCCAGCGGGCGCTGGTGCTTGAGCGTGTCCTGTTCTTTCTGCACGGACCCCTCGAACGCGGCGTCAATCTGCTTCGCTTCCGTTGTCCCCGCGATGACCAGCGCGGCGAGGGTGGCGGTCAATTCTTCGCGCTTGCGGTCGGTCTCCTCGCGCTTCGTGCCGGAGCGACGGTCAAAATCCTCGCGCAACCGGCGCGCATCCGCGCCCACCTGCGTCACGCCCTCACGGCGCTTGTTGTTGACCGCGATCAGCTCCGATTCCTTGGCTTTGATTTGCTCCTCGAGCGCCGCGACCAAGGTGGGTTTAAGAATCTTGTTGGACTCACGGTCGGGCGGGACGCCGGGATCCACCGGTTCCTTCATCAACTGACGCTTGAGAAAATTCGCGCCGTCGTATTCCGCCTTGTCCTTTTCGTAGGCCGTCTTGCGGTTCGTGTAGTCGGCGAGCTTCGCCTTGTAGGCGTTTTCAATGCGGGCCTCCTCGGCGTTCCAGGTCGTGGCCCGGCCCAGCTCGGCTTCGCGGCGGACGCGCAACTCCGCGACGGCCTTGGTGAGCTGATCGGCGTCCGCATCAAACTGCTTGATGAGAGTGGCCTGCCGCGCCTCCACCTCGGACAACTCCTTCTTCTGATAATCCGTCAGCGTGACGGCGTCCGTGCGCGTGGCTTCGTTGCGCTGGAGGGATTCTTCGAGATCGGCCTTGGCCTTGGCCTGCTTCGCAGCGAGGTCGGCGAGTTTGAGGTCGCGCGCCGCTTTTTTCTCTTCGATGACGGCCTTGACCGCGCCGTCGTCTTTGGTCTGGTTCTCGAGTTCGGCATTGAGCTGGACGATTTTGATTTCTTCCGCCGCCGCCTTTTCGAGCAGTTCGCCCGCCGGGGCCATGGCCGTGCCCATTTCATAGACCGCCATGTCCTTGACCAGTTGGAAGGTCAGCAAACAAATCAGCGGCAATCCCATCCAGAGCATTACGCCCTTGGCCCAGCCGGTGCGCGACGCCGTCCAGATGGCGAGCGGCAGCTTGAGCAATTCGACCGCGAGAATGGTCGCGCCAATCGGCCCGATGCCGAAGAACGTCACGCCCATGCCCTGCGGCAAGCAGACGGCCTGCTGGTATTTCCAGCCCGTGGCGAGAATGACGAACTCCACCACCGTGGCCATGACCAGCAAGGGCAGGGTGAGGTAAGCGATGTTTTTGCCTTTCAAGTGCTGCCACAGCGAAGGCTGCGGAGTTTGGGATTCGTGAGAACCCCGTGAATTTGTTGAGTCGGAATTATTCATAATGAACCTTCTGAAATGTGGGACCACCCGTCGGACAAAGGAGCGTGGGATGCGTCTCGGAGCATGACCATATCCGCCCGCCGAGCCTCGCATTCCGAGACTCGCGACCGGCCTTTCGACATGACGCCTCCTTTGATCACGCGAGACTCAGGCAGCTTGTGTGCCAGTGCGCCCCGAGCCGTCCGACCCCGGATGGCCGCGTGGAGCGGTGCGGGTGCGGGCGGGGCGAAGAACAGAAAAGAACCGGCGCGAGTTCCCTAAAACTTGCCTGCACCTTGATTCATCGGGTGCGAAAGCCCGCGAAATCTACGGCGGTACGTCCTAGGTGATGGTGTCTAAAATCCAGACGTGTCCTTTACCGGTGTCCATCGGGCTGCGCTCTGGACAACCGGAGGGAGGGTTCTATTGTTCGGTTACTCAAATATGAACACCCCGCTTCTCTCCGCGCTGATCGTCTCCCTGTTTTTTTGCATTTCCATGCCGGGCGCGGAGCGCGCGCCGGCGGCTCCGGCCAAGGCCGCGCAGGAGATCAAGATGAAGCGCGTGGGCGTGGACGAGTTCGCCAAGTTGCGCGCGGACACCAACAACATCGTGCTCGATGTGCGGACGGAGAAGGAGTTCAAGGCCGGGCACATCCCCGGCGCGGTTCACATCGATGTGAATGCGCCGGACTTCGAGAAACAGGTCGGCAAGCTGGGGACGAACAAGACCTTTCTGGTCCATTGCGCGGCGGGCGTGCGCAGCCGGCGTGCGTGCGGACGGCTCGACGCGGCGGGCTTTCAAAACCTGATCGACCTGGCACCCGGCTTCAACGGCTGGGAGAAGGCGGGGCAGCCGGTGAAGAAATAGTCATGATTGCACGCCGAACATTTCTCCAGCGCGGTGCCATCACCACGGCGCTCGCGGGACTCGGTGACCTAGCCTTCCTCGCGCAACTTCCGCGCGTCTCCGCCGCCGAGGCGACGCTGCCGGCGAAGTTCGTGCAGTTCCATCCCGACATCGAGCCGCTGGTGCGGCTGCTGGAGAACACGCCGCGCCACCGCGTCCTCGAAGAAGTCGCGGCGAAGATCAAACGCGGCACGACGTATCGCGAGATTCTCACGGCGCTGCAACTGGCGGGCGTGCGGAACATCCAGCCGCGTCCGGT
>JBBQYK010000278.1:0-7065 GCA_038208765.1 Verrucomicrobiota bacterium | reverse complement strand
CGCGCGAGCGACGTGCGCGCACCGGCCAATCCCTCCAGAGTGAAATTAAACGTCTCGCGGTAATGCGCCGACAGCAGCAGCGCGCGCACCTCACGTCCTGTAAATCCCTTCGCCAGCAAATCCCGCAGCGTGAAAAAATTTCCGAGCGACTTGCTCATCTTCTTCCCTTCCACGAGCAGGTGCGCGCCGTGCAGCCAGTACTTCACGAAATGTTTTCCCGTCGCGCCTTCGCTCTGGGCGATTTCGTCCTCGTGATGCGGGAAGGTCAGGTCTTCACCGCCGAGGTGCAGATCGAAACTCGGCCCGAGCAGCTTCATGCTCATGGCCGAACACTCGATGTGCCAGCCGGGACGGCCCTCGCCCCACGGGCTGGGCCAGAAAACCGCGCCATCGTCCGGCACGCGGGCTTTCCAAAGCGCGAAGTCGGCCAGCGATTCCTTGTCGTATTCGTCGCTGCTCACGCGCTCGCCCACGCGCATCTCGTCCAAGTTCAGCTTCACCAACTGCCCGTAGTGGCAGCCGCAGCCGCGATACTTCTCGATGCTGAAATAGACCGATCCATCCGTGGCCTTGTAGGCGATGCCGCGCGCCAGCAGTTGCTCGATGAGCGCAATGATCTCCGCGATGAAATCTGTGGCCTGCGGCAAATCGTGCGGGCGCAGGCAGCGCAACTCGTCGAGGTCTTTGAGAAACTCCGCTTCGTAGAAGCCCGTGTAATCGCGCAACGTCTTCCCCGTCTCGCGCACGCGACGGATGATTTTATCCTCCACGTCCGTGATGTTCATGACATGACGCACGGCGTAGCCCTTGAAGTCCAGGTAGCGCCGCACCAAATCCGAGAAGACGAACGTGCGGAAATTCCCGATGTGCCCGTAGTCGTACACCGTCGGCCCGCAGCAATACATGCCCACGTTTTTGCCCGAAGGATCGAGCGGCACAAACTCCTGCACCGACCGCGACAGCGTGTTGAAAAACTTCAAAGCCATGAATGGCGCGAGAAACTATCGGCGGACGGCGGAATGTGAAGTGGAAAGTCGGTTCATGCGGGCGGACGGGCGCTTTTCACCTCTCACGTCGCCGCACCTTCACTGTAAATACTTCTCCAGCGGCGGATTCAACAAGTCCTTCATCTCCGCCGTCCCCATGTTCTCTGGCGTGACGACATAGACGCCGGTGTCGATGCGCGGCTCCACTTTCTTGCCGCTCAGATGGTCGAACATCGTCATCACGCCGAGGTAGCCCATGCGCATCGGGTTTTGCACGATCACGGCCTGCACGTCGCCTTTCTTGAGCGCCTCCACGGTTTGGCCGCCGGCGTCGAAGCCCACGACTTTCACCGCGCCGCCCGCTTTGCCCGCGTTGCGCAGGGCCATGATGATGCCGTTCGCCACCGGCTCGCACGGGCCGAAGATGCCGTTCACATCCTTGCCGTGGCGGTTGAGAATGTTCTGCGCCGCCTGGTAGCAAAGCTCGCGCGTCGCACCGCCGTGTTGATCGCTGGAAATAATTTTCAGGCCGGGAACTTTTTTAATGGCGGCGAGGAAACCCGCCTCGCGCTCCTCGGTGCTGGCGGAGCCGGTCTGGTAACGGAGGAGAATCACGTTCCCCTTTCCGGCGAGCAGTTTCGCCATCGCCTCGCCGGCGAGCACGCCGCCGCGATAATTGTCCGTGGCGACGAAGCTCACGAATTTGTCGGACTTCAATCCTGAGTCGATGATCACGACCGGCACCTTCGCGCGCGCGGCGGTGTTCACGGGACTGACGAGCGCCCTGGCATCGGTGGGCGCGAGCACGATTCCGTTCACGCGGCGGCTGATGAAATTCTCGACCACTTGAATCTGCTGATCGCGGTTGTCCTCGCGCAACGGTCCCTGCCAGATGATTTCCACTTTCGCCCCCTTCGCGTTGAGTTCGCGCTGCGCCTGCACCGCGCCCGCGTGAATGGATTTCCAAAACTCATGCGACGTTGCCTTGGGAATGACGGCGATGGTGATGGGGTCAGCAGCGCACGCGAGGACCGGGCCGAGCACGGCAAGTCCCGCGAGGACGGAGAGTGGCTTCATGCGCGGACGTTAGAAATTGCCCGGCGCTGGTTCAACGCTTCTTTGAAGCCACCGTCATTGGAGCGCGGACCGCCGAGTCCGCGTGTTCATGAGCCGATACAAAGCGTGAAGCTTCTGCGGGTTCATGTTCGCGCGGACTCGGCGGTCCGCGCTCCTGTCCAAAGAGCTGGCGCCAGATCAGCGTTCGCCCGGCACGTAGCGGTAGCCCAAGCCCAGGCTGTTCGCGCCGCCGGTGTGAAAAAGGCCACCGCCCGAATGATGATGCAGAAAGAGCGCGAGTTGATGCTGCCGGTGGTGCGGCAGCGCGAACATCAACTGCACGGGCCAGTAAATTTCCAGGTGCGAGCGGTCGCGATCCGGATGCCGAACGCGCTCGGTGGCGATGACATGCTGGCTGTAGGTGAGGCCGACGCCGGTTTCGAAATTGGTGTAGAGCCACTTGTTCCAAGGGAACGATTTCCAGCGCACGGTGAGGCCCGCGTTGTATTGCAGCCAGAGGTCATCGCGCTCGTGCTCGTTGACGATGCCCAGCACCAAGGGCAGTTCGAGATCGATCTGTGGGCGGTACTTTCCGATGTGCGGCTCGAAGGCCGCCAGTTTGTACGAGGCTTGCAGTAGATAAATCTCACCCTCGTCCTCGCCCGTCGCGCGTTCGCCGTCGCCCACAAGGATTTCATCAATTGTGGACTCGGTAATGAACGCGACGCCGCCCTGAAAGCTCCAGCGGTTGAAACTGTTCCACGGCGGCAGCACGTTCTCTTTTTCCTCCAGCGGGATTGCGGGAGACTTATCGTGGGCTTTAAGCCCGTGCGGTTTCGTCGTCGTCGCGTCGTCGGCCAAGGTGGGCATCAGCGCGGCGGCCAAAATGAGTCCAGCCAGAATGTGTTTCTTAAACATGTGCGCGGAACGTATCCGGGGCGCGCGGAAAAAGGAAAGCGCGCAGTTGCTTTGACGCTACTCGCCGCCGACTCCGTTCTGCGGAATGTTGATCGTGGACAAGAGGGCGAAGAGTCATTTCACGGACACGGCCTTGGGGTCGAACTGGATTAATTCTTTACTTTCGTCCTCGAGCAGAATGACACTACCGACATGGCTCTGGCATGTCCGAAACAGGCTTCATCTCTTATGCGAATTTTCCTCGTGGCCTGCTTGTCTGCGGTCGGTGTTGCGCTGGTTTCGGCACAAGGTGTCTTGAATTTTGCCACGGCTGCGGGCGGTGCGGGTGGAACGGTGACCGCCCCCGCCACCAACGTTTTCATCCCATGCTGCGCCGACGGCTACGATCCTTCCCTTGATGGTCAGCGTGCGGCTGGCCCACTGAATAGGGCGCAGCTTTACATCGGCCCGGCTGGAACGACGGATGCGTCATTGCTCACGACCAACGGGGTGAGCGGTGGCCCGGAGATGTTTCGCACCGGCGCTCAGGCGGGCTTCGTAATCGGGGGCACACGGACGATCAGCGGCTACGCCCCCGGCACGACCATCACCGTGCAAGTTCGGGCTTGGTTCGCTGTGAATGGCGAGACGAGTTGGGACCAGGCCTCGTTTCGGAATCGCACGGGCATCTTCGGCGGCAGCGCTCCCAACTTGGTGCAGGTCGTCTTGGGTGATGCTTCAGGCACGGTGCCCAACCTGGTTGGCGCCACTGCTTTCATCCTTCCGTACTACGTTCCCGAACCCGGTACATGGGCGTTGCTGGCCTTGGGTTCTGCAACCTTGATGCTTCGTATCCGGCGACGGAAGTAGCGGACGGCCAAACGGGCTTAACACGTTTCACTCCCGCCCCCTTGCCAAGGGGTTGTGCCACCTATGCTCCGGGTGCATTTCATCCCCAATTCTTATGACCAAATTGTTGCGCCGGTTTTTTGTTCTTGGTTGCGTCTTTTCCGTCGCCCTCTCCGGGCGCGCAGCGGACACGGATCGTCTGCCCATTGATCCCGACGTGATCGTGAAGAAGCTGCCCAACGGGCTGACCTACTACATCCGCGCGAACAAGAAGCCGGAGAACCGCGCGCAGTTTCATCTCGCGGTGAATGCGGGATCAATTTTGGAAACGGAGAAGACGCAGGGTCTCGCGCATTTCCTCGAACACATGGCCTTCAACGGCACGAAGAATTTTGCCAAGCACGAGATCGTGGATTTCCTCGAACGCACCGGCATGGCCTTCGGCGCGGACTTGAACGCCTACACCTCCTTCGACGAAACGGCCTACCGCCTCGAAGTCCCAATGGACAAGCCCGACGTAGTGAAGAAGGCGATGCAGGTGCTGGAAGATTGGGCACACAACATCAGCTTCGACGCGGACGAAATTGATAAGGAGCGCGGCGTGGTCATCGAGGAGTGGCGCACGGGGCGCGGGGCCGCCGGGCGTTTGCGCGATAAGCAGTTCCCGGTGCTGTTTCATCAGTCGCTCTACGCGGAACGGCTGCCGATTGGCAAAACAAACTCCATCGCCACGGTCACGCGCGCGGACTTTCTGGATTTCTACCGCCAGTGGTATCGGCCTGACTTGATGGCGGTGGTGGCGGTCGGCGATTTCGACGTGAAGCAGATTGAGGCGCTCGTCATTGAGCATTTTTCCAAATTGAAAAATCCGCCGAACGCGCTGAAGCGTCCGGTGGCGACGGTGCCGGATCATCCCGGCACTCTGTTCTCCATCGAGACGGACCCGGAGCTTTCGTCCACCACGGTGCAGATTGCGTGCAAGCATCCGCTCTCGCCGGACGGCACGGCGGCGGATTACCGGCGCGACCTCGTGGAGTCGCTTTACTCGCAGATGCTGAACCAGCGACTGAGCGAGCGCGTGCAGGAGGCGAACCCGCCGTATCTCGGCGCGGGCGTGGGCAAGTCGCACATGGTGCGCGTGAAGGACATGGCCTCGCAACGCGCCGCGGTGAAGGAGGGTTTGTATGCGGAAGGGCTGAAGGCGCTGCTTATCGAATCGAAGCGCGCGCGGCGGGATGGTTTCACGGCGGCGGAATTTGCGCGCGCGAAAACGGTCACGCTGCGCGGCTTCGAGCGCGCCTACGAGGAGCGCGACAAGACGGAGTCCGGGAGCTACGCGCGCGAATACGTGGCGAACTTCCTGGAAGACGAACCGATTCCCGGCATCGCTGAAGAAGTGCGGATGGCGCGCAAGTTCTTGGCGGACATCACGCTGACCGAAGTGAATCGGGCGGGCGACCAGTGGATCACGGAGACCAACCGCGTGATTCTTTTCAGCGCGCCGGAGAAAGCGGGGAAGAAGCCGCCGACGCAGGCGGAGATTCTCGCCGTGATCAAGGAAGCGGAGTCGGCGGAGATCGCTGCGTATTCGGATGGTGTGTCGGACGCGCCGCTGATTTCCAAAACGCCGGCCGCAGGAAGAATCGTCTCCGAGACACGGCACGCGGAGGTCGATGTGACCGAATGGGTTCTCTCCAACGGCATTCGCGTGCTGCTGAAACCGACGACCTTCAAGAACGATCAGATTCTCATGAACGCCTTCAGCCCCGGCGGCCACAGCCTCGTGCCGGACAAAGATTATCTCTCGGCGGCGATGGCGGCGGGAATTCTCGGGCAGAGCGGACTCGGTGATTACGACTTGATCCGGTTGCGCAAGAAATTGGCGGGCCAAGTGGCCTCTGTTGGCGCGTCCATCGGCGAACTGTCCGAGGGGGTTAACGGCTCCGCATCGCCCAAGGATCTGGAGACGTGGTTTCAACTGATGCATCTCCAGTTCACCGCGCCGCGCGCGGACGAGCAGGCGTTTCAGTCCTACGTCACGCGCATCAAGGTGAACCTCGAAAACCGCGACCGAAATCCGGCGGTGATATTCGGCGACGCCATTTCCCAGGCGCTCTACGGCGATCATCCGCGCCATCGGCCCATGTCGCTGGAGTTGGTCAAAGAACTGGATCGCGCGGTGGCGTTGCGGATTTACCGCGAGCGGTTTGCCAACGCGGGTGATTTCACGTTCGTCTTCGTCGGTGCGTTCAAGACGGCGGACTTACGCCCGCTCGTGCAGACCTATCTCGCCAGCCTGCCGCAACTGGATCGCAAAGAACGCGGCCGCGACGTGGGTGACGAACCGAAGCGCGGCCAAGTGAACGTGGAAGTGAGGAAAGGACTGGAGGCGAAAAGTTCCGTGCGCCTGAACTTCTACGGCGACGCGAAGTGGAGTCTCGATGAACGCTACGCGCTGCGTGGCGCGGTGGATGTGCTCCGCATCCGCCTGCGCGAAATCATGCGCGAAGATAAAGGCGGCGTGTACGGCGTGAGCGTGTTTGGTGACATCGACCGCGAGCCGAAGCCCACTTTCACCACGGGCATTTCATTCACCTGCAATCCCGACAACGCGACCGACCTCACGCAAGCCGCGCTGGATGAAATCAACCGGATGCAGCGTGACGGCCCGAGCGCCGAGATTCTGGAGAAAGTCCGTGAGACGCACTTGCGTAACTACGAACGCAGCCTGAAGGAGGACGGCTTCTGGCTGAGCAACCTGAGCTACTACCGGGAACACGGGCTGCCCTTCGATGGCATTCTCAAACTGCCCGACCGTACCAAGACGTTGACCCCGCAGAAAGTCCGCGACGCCGCGCGCAAGTATTTTTCCTCCGACAACATGCTGAACGCGCGGTTGCTGCCGGAGGCTGCGCCGAGTGCGAAGAAGGCCGAGTAGCCTTCGCGGCGTTCACCACTCGCAGAATTCTCTGGAGATGATTACGCTCTGCGCCATGCCAGTCCGTTCTCCAAATTCATGGCTTCATCGCGTCGCAAAATTTGTTTTTTCCGCCGCACTCGGGTTGTGGTGCGGCACCGCGCACTCGGCGGCACTGGTTGAAACAGATTCTCGCCTGCGCCTGATTGTGGAAACCGACGCGGGCGGTGATCCAGACGACGAACAATCGCTCGTGCGGTTCTTGCTCTATGCGAATGAATGGGAAGTCGAAGGCATCATCGCCAATCGCGCCCGCGCCCGCGACGGCGAGAACCGCAATCGCGAACGCACCGGCCCCGG
>JBBQYK010000277.1:0-7068 GCA_038208765.1 Verrucomicrobiota bacterium | reverse complement strand
CGCGCATCGGCGTGGTTGGTCACAGCTACGGCGGCAAGTGGGCGCTGTTCGCCGGCGCGCTCTGGGAAAAATTTGCCCTCGTGGCCGTGAGCGATCCGGGCATCGTGTTCGATGAAGCGCGCTCCAATGTGAACTACTGGGAACCGTGGTATCTCGGACTCGAAGCAGGTCGCACGCGCCGCGCCGGAATTCCAACGGCGGAGAACCGGCGCACCGGCGCGTACCGGACGATGATCGAGCGCGGGCGCGATCTCCATGAGTTGCACGCGCTGATCGCGCCGCGCCCGTTCCTGGTTTCCGGCGGCGCGGAAGATCCGGCATCGCGCTGGACGGCCTTGAATCATGCGGTCGCGGTGAACCAATTGCTCGGCCAGACCAACCGCGTGGCCATGACCAATCGCAAAGAACATTCGCCCGACGAGGAATCCAACGCCCGGCTCTACGATTTCTTCGAGCACTTCCTGCAACCGGCGCGCTGAACTCGACATCCGGAGTTGGAACCACGGAAAACACGGAAGAAAAGGAAGAAGGCCGTTTCGCGCCTGAACTTTTTCGTGATACCTGCCGTTAGTTGCCACCGGTCTGGTTCCGCGGGTTCTGTGTTTTCCGTGGTTTCTTATTTCGGAAATCGGTCGAAGCGACCGCCGGTATTTTTCTGATCCATTCTCGTACTGGATTTGGCTTTGGAAGACGTGAACAAACAATTTCCGCCTTGGTCCGTCCGGGAGATTGCTCCAGCGGCAAAGCACTGGCGTAACTGCCGTTCAGTTGTTATCTGTTCACCCGCATGTTGATGACGAGCGTAGGAGGCTTCCGCGATTGGGTGCGAGGATTGGGCGAACTGGCTTTGCTGGCGCGCGAGATCCTCCGCGCGGCCATGACCGGCAAGGTCAACGTGCGCGACCTCGTCTATCAGTTCTATTTCCTCGGCGTGAAGTCGCAGTCGGTGGTGTTTATCACCGGCGCGTTCACGGGCATGGTCTTGTGCGCGCAAACGTATTTCCAGTTCCACAAAGTGCGGATGGACACGGGCACGCTGGCGCTGGTCAGCGTCTCGATGTGCAGCGAACTCGGGCCGGTGCTCACGGCGCTGATGGTCTCGGGGCGCGTCGGCGCTGCGCTGGCGGCCGAACTCGGCACCATGAAAGTGACCGAGCAAATCGACGCGCTGCGCACGCTAGCCACGCATCCGGTGGATTACTTGGTGCTGCCGCGCGTCATCGCGACCACGCTGGCGCTGCCGTTGCTCACGGCCTTTTCCATCTCGCTGGGCATCGCGGCGGCGTGGCTGCTCGGCGTTTATTTTTTTAAGATCGATGGCACCTACCTCAAGGAACACATGCTGCATTACACGACCGTCGTGCATGTGATCACGGGACTGATCAAGTCGGTGGTCTATGGCGTGATCATTTCCGTGATCAGTTGCTACAAAGGGCTGCAATGCGGCGATGGCGCAGTCGGCGTTGGGCGGGCGACCACGGAGGCCGTGGTTTATTCTTCCATCACCGTGCTCATCGCCAATTTCTTTCTCACTCTGTTCCTCAATCGCGTGCTGCCCACGTCATGATCGAAGCGCGCGAACTCAAAAAAAGTTTTGGCCCGCAAACCGTGCTGGACGGCGTGAACCTGCGCATCGAGAGCGGCGAGTCCGTCGTGATCATCGGGCGCAGCGGCGGCGGCAAGAGCGTGCTGCTGAAACTGCTCATCGGGCTGATCCAGCCGGACGCGGGCGAGGTGCTGATCGATGGCGATAAAATCACGGGCTTGAGCGAGCGCCGGCTCATCCAGGTGCGGACCCGGTTCGGCATGCTCTTCCAGAGCGCGGCGCTCTTCGACTCGATGACGGTGGCGGAGAACATCGCCTTCCCGCTGCGGCGCGAAAAGCATCTGACGGACGAGGAGTTGAACGTTCGCGTGACCGACGCGCTGGAGATGGTGGATTTGCCCGGCACCGAAAAGAAGAAGCCGTCCGAGCTGTCCGGTGGCATGAGGAAGCGCGTCGGACTCGCGCGCGCCATTGTTTATCGGCCGCAGATTGTGCTCTACGACGAGCCGACCACGGGACTCGATCCGATTGTTTCCGACAGCATTGACCAGTTGATCATCCGCGTGCGCGACCGCCTGCATGTGACGAGCGTGGTCGTGACCCACGACATGCGGAGCGCGCGGCGCGTGGGCCAGCGCATCCTTATGCTGCACGAGGGAAAAATTTATGCGGAGGGAACGCCGGAGGAGATATTCTCGTCCGCCGATCCCATCGTTCACAATTTCGTGAACGGCATTTCAACGAAAGAAGGAGTTACGCCATGAGCGAAAAAAAATACACGGCCCGCGTGGGCTGGTTCGTCTTCCTCGGCCTCGTGCTGGTCGCGGCCTTGATGCTGAATTTCAGCCGCGGGGTCAGCCTGTTCAAACCGCGCTACGAACTGAACATGAGCACGCGAAGCGTCGCGGGCTTAAAGGAAGGCGCGGACGTTTATCTGTCCGGCGTGAAGATCGGCAGCGTGAAGCGCATCGAACTAGATCAGAAAAACAAGGGCGTACAGGTGCAGTTGACCATCCTCGAGGAGTTCGCGCTGCACACGGACAGCAAGTTCATGATCGAGCAGCAGGGCGTGCTTGGGGACCAGTTCGTGAACATCGTGCCCGGCACGCCGGAGACGCCGCTTTTCAAAAACGGCGATGCGGTGAAAGGCACCGAGCCGTTCAACCTGAACGAGGTCGCGCAGTCCGCGAACGGTTTGATCAAGCAGTTCGAGAAGCTCGGCGCGACGGTGGAAAACGCCATCGAGCGGCTGAACACGCAGGTCTTCGACGCCCGTACCCTGTCCAACTTTTCGCAGACGCTGCAGAACTTTCAGGAGGTGCCCACCCACGCCGTCCACTTGCTCGCGCAGGCTTCCGGGGTCATCTCGAACGCCGGGCCGGTGCTCACGCTGTCGCTGACCAATCTCCAGGAATTCTCAAGCAAGCTGAACAAAGTGGCGATGGATGTGGAGGAAACGATTGTCACCAATCGTGCCGAACTAAACGAATCCATGAAAAATCTCCGCGACGCCACGGCGTCGATGAAAAACATGATGGCGGAACTGGAAGCCGGGAAGGGAATCGCGGGCGGACTGCTCAAGGACGAGCAGACGCGCGCACAGTTCTCTTCCACGATCAGCAACCTGTCGATCTTGAGCAGCAATCTCGCGCGCTTCGGCATCTTGCATAAGCCGAAACCGCCCGCCAAGGAGTCGTCATGGTTCGGAGGCAAGGGCGGTTCTAAATGAAATCCCCGTCCTCGCTCTGGGCCATCCGCATTTTTTTCCTGAGCCTCTGCACCTTGGCGGGTTACGCGGTGAGCCAGAAGCTTCCGGAGCTGATTCACAACGGCCTCATCGGTGTCGTCATCGGCTTTGGTCTCGGTTCGCTGGTCATCGCCGTGGACGAAATGCTCAAAGGCTTTTCGCTGCGCGCGTTTTCCTCGATCACCTTCGGACTGCTGCTCGGCACGTTCATCGCGTGGCTGCTCGACTCGTCGGGCCTGTTCAACGCCACCGGCGACAACACGCGTTGGGTCATCCGTCTCTGCCTCTTTCTCTCCTTCGGCTACATCGGGATCATCCTCGCGATGCGCAGCAACAAGGAGGATTTCTCGCTCATCATTCCCTACGTGCGCTTCGCCTCGCAGAGCCGGCCCGAGAACCAGATCGTTTTCGACACCAGCACGATCATCGACGGTCGCATCGTGGAACTGATCGAGTCCGGCCTCGTCGAAGGACTCATTGTGGTGCCGCGTTTCGTGCTCAAGGAGATGCAGGCCATCGCCGACTCGCAGGACGGCACCCGCCGCGCGCGCGGTCGTCGTGGTCTCGACATGTTGAATCGCATCCAGAACGAACTGGGCGTCGAAGTGAAAATTCACGAGAACGATTTCCCCGAGGAGAAGGAAGTGGACGGCAAGCTCGTGCGTTTGACGAAGGCGCTAGGCGGAAAGCTTTTCACCACGGATTTTAACCTTGCGAAAGTCGCCCAGTTGCAAGGCGTGTCCTGCGTCAACGTCGCCGAGATCGCGTCGAAGATGAAAATGGTCATGCTGCCCGGCGAAGTTTTGCACATCCGCATCGCGCGTGAGGGCAAGGACAAGCACCAGGGCGTGGGCTATCTCAACGACGGCACAATGATCGTCGTGAACCAGGCGCATCACCTCATCGGCCAGAGCGCCTACGTGACCGTGACCAGCCTGCTGCAGACCGGAGCCGGCGTGATCATCTTCGCAGATGTGAAGCAGCCGGACGCGGTGGCGGCGTGAGGCGGGACAGGTGATCGCGCCCGTCACGAGAGTTGCCGGAGACTCCGGCATCATGGAGATTAACTGCATGAAACTCGTCACCATCCATCGCTCGTTCAACCCCGCCGAGGCCGACTTGATTCGTTCGCGGCTCGAAGCGGCGGAGTTCCAGGTCTTCGTGGCGCATGCGGGTGCTTCGCTGGCGCTGGAGGGCTACGCGCTCACGGCTGGCGGCATTCTGGTGCAGGTGCCGGAGGATCAAGCGGAGGAGGCGATGGCTTTGCTGGCGGCGGAGTAGGACGTGCTTCCCGCCTGTCTCAACAAACTGATTTTTTAGTGGGCGGGAAAGGCGGGACGCCTGTCCTACGAGGAGGGATTTGCCGCCAACCGGACCGGCGCTTCATTCATGCTCCCGCGCCGGTAGCCTGCGAGGTCGAGCGTCACATGCGCGTAGCCCAGGCGTTTCAATTCTTCGGCGATCTTGGTGAACAGATTCTCCTCCAACAGCCGTGGGATTTCCGCCGCGCCTAATTCGATGCGGGCCAGATGAGTCATCCCGCTGGCCAGACCAGTCCCCTGCCCTCCGAGTTCATGATGCCTCACGCGCACGTCGTAAAAGCCCGCGTCGCGTAAAACATTCTCCGCCTCTTCGATCATCCGCAGTTTTTCCGGCGTCACGCGTTCGCCGTAGGGAATGCGTGAACTCAGGCAGGCCATCTGCGGCTTGTCGGCGGTGGGCAGGCCGAGTTGCGTGGAGAGCGCGCGAATCTCCGCCTTCGTCAGTCCCACTTCTTTAAGCGGTGCGCGCACTTGAAACTCCTGCGCCGCCTTGGCGCCGGGCCGGTGGTCGCCCACGTCGCTCGCGTTCTCGCCATACGCGATGACAGCAAATTTTTCGGCGCGCGCGATGGGTTCCAGTTCCGTGAACAGCTCGTGCTTGCAGAAGTAGCAACGATTGTTCGGGTTCGCCAGATACGCCTCGTTATTGAACTCCGCCGTCTGCACCACGCGCACGGGGATGCCGAACTGCTCCGCCACTTCCAGCGCCTCGCGCAACTCACGGCGCGGCAGGCTGGGCGAATCCGCGATCACCGCCAGCGAACGTTCACCGAGAACATCGCGGGCCACGCGCGCGAGGAACACCGAGTCCACGCCGCCCGAGTAGGCCACCAGACAGGAGCCAAACGAGCGGAGCAGCGTGCGCAGTTGTTCGAGCTTTTCCACGGCGCGCAAAGTGCCAGTCAGGAACGGGGAAGGCAATGAGAGTAGTGGAACTCGTGGCGGTGGGGCAGCCACCTCGGCTGCCGTTCAAGCGGTGGGCTGAACTCGACTGCGGAACTGACAGCCGGGACGGCCATCGGACGCGCGGCAGCCGGGACGGGCTGCCCCCTATTTTACTGCTGCTTCACCTGCACCACCGCGTTCGTCTCCGGCCTCGGCTGCGCCGGCGGCAGATCGCTCGCAGAAATTTTCCTCACTCCGCCCGACACCACGATGCGCCCGTCCGCCTCCGCGCGCAGGCGCGGGCGCGTGGCCGTGATCTGGTGCGTCTGACGGATGATCAAATCGCCCTCCGGCGTGATGAGGGAGTAGGTGAAATTCTTTTGCCCGGCCTGGAAGAGCACATGCATCTGGCTGGAGTTGTCCACCGCCGCCTCGGGCCGGCCCGCCGACGGCAGCACGCCCAGCGGCACCACACTTAAAATGCTCGAATCGCTGCTCTCCGTGACGCGGGCGTAGAGCCGAGTCTCTTTGTAAAACGTGGCCTGCTGCAAGGCGAACTTCCGCACCACCGGCGGCGTTTTGCCGGGCACGCCCACTTCCGTCTCCCACACCTTTACGCCGGAGATGACGTCGAACTTTTTTGGTTCCGCGATAAACTCTTTTTCCAGTTGGTTGAACTTGATCCGCGCGCTGACCGCGAAACGGCCCGACCCCTGCAAATCATAATACGGAGCCAGGTCCACACGCAGCGCCACCGACTTCGCGGACTCGATGGTGAAGGGCTTGACCGGGGGCATCGTCCCGGTCGCGCGCAAGGCCTTGCCGTCATCGCCCGTGACGAGAAAGGCCAGCCACTCCGCGTCCTCGCCAACCCGCAGCGCCTGCCCGGAGAAGTTGGTGATCTTCACGCGCAAGGGCACCGCCTCGCCGCGCAGATACTGCTGTTCATCGAGCTGAATTTCGACCGTCACCTGCGCGCGCGCGGCCACCACGCCGGCGAGCAGAGCGCAGAGGGAGAGGAACTTTTGCATTGGCGAAGTGTAGGGCGGCGGCCCGGCGCTGCAAGCGCAAGCTCGGTGGTGGGGCCAGGGACAAAGCGTTCAGTCCCCAGCCCGCGCACCAGCCTTGCGATGCGCCATGGAAAAGTGCGAGGCTCGCGCCGTGACGCCGCTGCTGACGCCTGAACTTCTGCGCCGCCTGGAGCAATTCCAAATGCTCGCGGCGCGGCGCGCGAAAAGCTCCGCCAAAGGCGAGCGCCGCAGCCAGGCCCGCGGCCAGTCCGTCGAGTTTGCCGACTACCGCAACTACGTCGCGGGCGACGACCTGCGCTATCTCGACTGGAATCTTTTCGGCCGGCTCGAAAAACTGTTCCTGAAACTCTACGAGGAGGAGCGCGAACTGCCCGTTCGCATCTTTCTCGATTGCAGCGAGTCCATGAATTTCGGCGACCCACGCAAGTTTGATTTCGCGCGCCAGATCGCGGCGGCGATGGGCTATGTGGCTTTGTGCGGCTTCGACCGCGTGACCGTGGTGCCGTTTCCAAACGAGGGGCCGAACCTCGTCACGGC
>JBBQYK010000276.1:0-7073 GCA_038208765.1 Verrucomicrobiota bacterium | reverse complement strand
ACCAAACCATCAAGCTGGGCCTGGACGTCCACGCCGCCTCCATCGTGGTGGCGCGCATCCTCGACCACAGCGCGCCCCAGCCGGCGCAAAAGTTCACGCCCGCGCAGTTCCAGGTCTGGATCAAAACACAGCTGGCCCTGGCCGACACGGTCCACTCCTGCTACGAGGCCGGCCCCACGGGCTTCGTGCTCCACCGCCAGCTCGCGGCGCTGGGGGTCAAGAACCTGGTCGTGCAACCCCTCTGTTTGGACGAACACCACAAGGGCGTGAACCACGACAAAAGCGATGCCACCGCCTGGGCGCTGCGCCTGGACCGCTACGTGGCCGGCAACACCAAGGCCCTGGCCACGGTGCGCGTGCCGACCGAGGCCGAGGAACAGAAGCGCTGCGTCAGCCGGCAGCGCGAACAGATCAAACGCCATGTGCAACGCGTGGCCGCGCAAGGCTGCAGCCTCCTGCTCACCCAGGGCTACCAGGAGAAGAAGGCCTGGTGGCAGGAAAAGCGGTGGGAGAAGTTGCAGACCCGGCTGCCCGCCTGGCTGGTCGAGCAACTGGAGACCTTTCGCCGACTGCTGGTCCCGCTGAGCGCGGAGTTGGAGGCGGCGACCCAGGCCGTGGCGGCCAAAGCCCCGGCCCTGCGGCCCAAAGGCCTGGGCGGCCTGACCTACGCCGTGCTGGAGAATGAAGTGGCCGACTGGAGCCGCTTCGACAACCGGCGCGAGGTCGGCAGCTACACCGGGCTGTGCGGGGGTCTGAGCGCGAGCGGGAAAATGCACCGCCCGCTTTCGATCACCAAACACGGCAACCCGCGGCTGCGCACGGCGCTGATCGAACTGGCCTGGCGGCTGGTGGTCTGGCAGCCCGACTGCAAGCTGGTCAAGAAATGGTCCCCGGTGCTGACCAACGTGCGCGCGACCAAGGCGGCCAAGAAGAAAGCCATCGTGGCCGTGGCGCGGCAGATGGCCGTGGACCTGTGGCGCTGGCGCACCGGCCGGGTCACGCCCGAAACGCTGGGCTGGGTGATGCTCGGAGCCTGAGCAGACGGAGATTTTTCCGAGAGCGCAAAAAAGATGAAGGCTCCCCGAGGAAATTTGAAGCGGCGCGCGCCCGAAGACGCCCTGGGGTCGGAGACGACCCGCACGGTAGATGGGGTGCGCTCGTTTCCTGGCTGTGACCGTATGAGTCAAGAGGTGCTGTCCGGCGCGCGAGCGCCGGCCATGCACGGATAGCAGGTGGAGCAACGGACCGTTGTTCGCCACGCCAGGAAGACGTTTTACAGAAACTCGGGGACGGAGCCGGAAAGGAAAAAAAGAAGAAGCTTTTAAGAAACGAAAAAAAGGCCTTCGCGCGTCACGCCGTGCTTGACACTGCTCATAGCAGGGCGTCGGTGTCCTCACCGCGCCGCGCTACGAATCGGAGAGGGGTGGTTGAACTTGCACACGCCTCACCCCGGCGCAAGGCGTTCCCTCACGGGCAGGCGGGGCCGGGCCGACGCGCGACCCCGTCAAATCGTTCTAGTTTTTCCTCGTGCTTGTTCTAGGCGCGGGCACGGGTGGCGCGGATTCTGACCGCATGAATCACCTGTTCCGACGCGCGGCCCTGGCGCTGGGCGTTCTGGCGGCGGATGATGGGCCGCGCGCCTGAAACATGAGCAACTTGATTGAATCCAGCGGGCGCCCTTGCTATCCAACTTGAGAACAATCCTATGCTGATTTTGCGCCATCTCACGCTGCGTGTCCTGCTCTGCTTCGGCTGGCTCGCCATGCCCGGTCGAATGCTGGCGGCGGACGCGACGTTTTTCCGCGCGGTGAACTTCAACGGCCCGGCGGTGGAAGTTGATGGCCGTCCGTGGGAAGGAACGAACGCGACCAATGTTGTGATCAACGGAAAGCGATTTGAGAACCAGGCCGTCGCGCTCAAACCGGCCACCGATCCGAATCGCGCGCGGATGATTCGCAGCAGCGTCTGGGGCGACAAGGTGAGCGTGGAACTGACCAACGTGCCGGCAGGCGCGTATCAGATTTTTCTCTACGTCTGGGAGGACACCATGAACGAGCAGTTTGATCTGCTGGTGAATGACCAGTCGGTGCTGGAGAAATTCAACAGCGGCACGGCGGGCAGTTGGAAGAAACTCGGCCCGTGGAAGGCTGAGAGCGTGAAAGGGAAACTCAAAGTCTCCGCGCGCGCGGCCAGTCACGGTGCGGCGAATTTCTCAGGCATTGAAGTGTGGGCGGGCAAGGGCGCGATTCCGGCGACGGTCGGCGTGCAGTTCGTGACCACGCTCACGCCGGAACACACGGAATTTTTCGAGCGCAAGATTCGGCCGGTGCTGGTCGAGCATTGTTACGAGTGCCACAGCACGACGGGGAAGAAAATCAAAGGCGGCCTGGTGCTCGACTCGCGCGCGGGCGTGCAGAAGGGCGGCGACACCGGCGCGGCCATCACACCCGGCGATCCCGAGGCCAGCCTGTTGATCCAGGCCATCCGCCACACCGACGCCGAACTGGCGATGCCGAAGAAAAAGCTTCCGGCGTCGGTCATCGCCGATCTGGAAGCGTGGGTGAAGATGGGCGCGCCCGATCCGCGCGCCGAAGACACCGTGGCGACCGCGCAGGCGAGGACGGCGATTGATTGGAACAAGGCGCGCGAGTGGTGGTCGTTTCGTCCGTTGCAATCGCCCGCCGTGCCGGTGGTGAAGCAGAAGCGTTGGCCGGCGAACGACGTGGATCGCTTCATCCTCGCGCGACTGGAGGAGAAGCAGTTGAAGCCCGCCGCCGATGCGGAGAAGCGCGTGCTCATCCGCCGCGCCACGTTTGATCTAATCGGCCTGCCGCCGACGCCGGAGGAAGTGGATGCGTTCTTGAAGGACAAGTCCGCAAACGCTTTCGCCAAAGTCGTGGACCGCCTGCTCGCCTCCCCGCACTACGGCGAACGCTGGGGCCGCTACTGGCTCGACGTGGTGCGCTACGCCGACACGGCGGGCGACAACTCCGACTTTCCCATTCCGCAAATGCATCGTTACCGCGACTGGGTCATCCGCGCGTTCAACCGCGATTTGCCCTACGACCAGTTCGTCCGCGAGCAGCTCGCGGGCGACTTGCTGCCCGGCGCGACCACGGCGGAGACGCACGAGCGGCTCATCGCCACCGGCTACATCGCGAACGCCCGGCGCTTCGGTTCGCGCGTGGATGATTACCCGCAGCACCTCACCATCGAGGACACCATTGATAATCTCGGCCGCGCCTTTCTCGGGCTGACCGTTAGTTGCGCGCGCTGCCACGACCACAAGTTCGATCCCATCACCGCCGCCGATTACTACGCCATCTACGGCATCTTCCACAGCACGCGCTACCCGTGGCCGGGCATCGAGTTGGAACAGCATCAGCGCGACCTCGTGCCGCTGGTCGCGCCCGCAAAGCTCGCCGAGGCCGACGCCGCGAAAAAAGCGAATGACGCGGAGAAGAAGCGTTTGGAGAAGGAGGTGCAGCGTCTCAAGGACTCGTTGAAGAACACGCCTGCGGAGGAAAAGAAGTCTGTCGAAGCGACGATCAAGGACGCGGAGAAGACGTTGAAAGATCACAAGGGCAAGCCGCTGCCCTTTGAACTCGCCTATGCCGTGGCCGATGCGAAGAAGATCGAAAACGTCGCGCTGCAGCAAAAAGGCGATCCGGCGAAGCCCGGCCCGGTCGTGCCACGCCGCTTTCTCACCGTGCTCCAAGGCGCGGAAGTTCCAGCGAACGATAAGACCAGCGGTCGCCGCCAACTCGCCGAATGGATCGTGGCCCGCGACAATCCGCTCGCCGCGCGCGTGATGGCGAATCGCATCTGGCTGCATCATTTCGGCAAAGGCCTGGTGCCAACGCCGAACGACTTTGGCAAGCAGGGCAAGCCGGCAACGCATCCCGAACTGCTCGACTGGCTGGCGATGAAGTTCATCGCGTCCGGCTGGTCGGTGAAGGAGATGCACCGCGTCATCATGCTCTCGCATACTTATCAACTCGCGAGTGCGCGCAGCGAAGACGCCCTCGCCCGCGACGTGAGCAATGAACTGCTCAGTTCCTTCCCGCGCCAGCGCTTGGACGCCGAGGCCATCCGCGACACGCTGCTCGCGCTCGGCGGCAACCTCGACACCACGCCCGCCGGTTCACATCCCTTCCCGCCGCAGAGCGAGTGGAAATTCACCCAACACAATCCGTTCAAGGCAGTCTATGATTCGAAGCGCCGCAGCGTTTATCTGATGACCCAGCGCATCCAGCGCCACCCGTATCTCGCCATCTTCGACGGTGCCGATCCCGCGACGAGCACGCCCGTCCGCACGACCAGCACTACGCCGCTCCAAGCGTTGTTCCTACTCAACGACACGTTCGTGCATGAACAGTCGAAGGAGTTCGCAACGCGCTTGCTCAAGGATGGAAATGACGACACCGCGCGTTTGAAACGCGCCTACCAGCATGCGCTGTCCCGTCCGCCTGAATCCGCTGAACTCGACGGTGGTAAAAAATTCCTCACCACCGTGCGCGAGAAACTGCGCGCTGATGGCATGGCCGAGAACCAGATTGAAAATGAAGCCTGGCGTGCGATGGCCCGCGTCCTCTTCCGCCTGAACGAATTCGTGTATGTGGACTGATGCGCAAATGCGGCAGGCCCGGAGGGCCGTCCAGACATTAGCCGGTGGCGTGAGCCACCGGATCGATGCCGACCAAGGCCCAAGCCCCAGCAGGGGCGGCACAATTTTCCACTGCCAGATGCCCAATGGGTGTTCCATCATGTCGGATTTTCCGCGGGAATTCGTTTCGCCCCTGCCGGTGCTTCTTGGGCTTTTGCTCCTAACCGGTGGCTCACGCCACCGGCTAATATCTGGTCGGCCCTCCGGGCCTGTACCTCAACCCTCAACCTTATTCACCCCATGCCCTCCACACATCTCTCGCTGCATTACCACGTTGTCTTCAGCACCAAGGATCGTGTGCGGGCTATCCGCCCTGAATGGCGCGACCGCCTTCACGCCTATCTCGGCGGCATTGTGCGGAACCTCGGCGGAGTTCCCGAATGCATCGGCGGCGTGGAAGACCATGTGCATCTTCTCCTTGGCCTACGCGCCACGCATTGCCTCGCGGAGTTGGTGCGCGACCTCAAGGCCAATTCATCACGTTGGGTTCACGAGGATATGGGCGACAAAGCCTTCGCATGGCAGGAAGGCTATGGGGCTTTTACCGTCAGCGCCCAACTCATCGGTCAGGTGCACGAATATATCGGCAAGCAGGAAGAGCATCACCGAATCCGGAGTTTCCAAGAGGAGTATGTCGAGTTCCTCAAACGCGGCCTGGTGGAATACGACGAGAAGTATTTGTGGTGACGCCGAGGCCCGGAGGGCCGGTGAGAAATTAGCCGGTGGCGTGAGCCACCGGATCGGCGTTGTTGAAGACACAAGCCCCGGCAGGGGCGGCACAAGGCCGGGCGGCCATTCGTCCGGTTGGTTTTCATCCGCATCGACTTCCACTGGTGCACTTCTGTCGCCCCTGCCGGGGCTTATTCCGTATCGCACGCCAATCCGGTGGCTCACGCCACCGGCTAATTTCTCACCGGCCCTCCGGGCCTCGTACATTGCGCTTCAATGACCATGAATCCAAATCCACGCCTTTATCGCCGCCGCGAAGTCATCCGTTCGCTGGTTGGCTCGTCGCTTCTGCTGCCCGGCCTAGTGTCGAATCTGCTCGCGGATTCCGCCGTCGTTGATCCGCTCTCGCCGAAGCCGACGCATTTTCCGGCCAAGGCCAAGCGCGTCATCTTCATCTTCTCGAATGGCGGCGTGTCGCACATGGACACGTTCGATCACAAACCCAAGCTCTTCACTGCGGATGGCCAGACGATGGGTATTGGCGGCGCCCTCTCGAATCAGCAGCGTCGTTTGCTCAAGCCCGGTTGGGAGTTCAAGCCCGGCGGCAAGTGCGGCACGATGGTCAGCGATCTGTTCCCGCATCTGCGCGAGCGCATGGACGACGTGTGCCTCATCAAGTCCATGAAGTCGGATGACAACGAGCACTATCAGGCGACGCTGGCGATTCACACCGGTTCGTTCTTTTTCTCGCGGCCCAGCATCGGCTCGTGGATCAGCTACGGACTCGGCACGGTGAACCAGAACCTGCCGTCGTTCGTCGCCATCTCCGCCGGCTCGCCCTACGCGGGCACGCAGATTTTCAACAACGACTTTCTGCCCGCGTATCATCAGGGTGTGCGCGTCGTGCCCGGCAAGGAACCCATTGCCAATCTGGATCGCCGCACCAAGCAATCGTCCGTACAGGAACTGGAACTGGGTCTCGCCGGCGCTCTGAACCAGCGCCATCTCCAGGCGCACGGGAACGACAGCGAACTCGCCGCGCGCATCCGCACTTTCGAGACCGCGTTCCACATGCAGACCGAGGCGCGCGACGTCTTCGATCTCTCGAAAGAATCCGACGACACGCTCGCGCTCTACGGCATGAAACGCGGTCAGACCGACGGCTTCGGCTGGCCGTGCCTGATCGGACGCCGCCTCGCCGAGCGCGGCGTGCGCTTCATTGAGTTGGTGGACGGCAGTTCCAGCAAGAACTGGGATCAACACGGCGACATGGCCGAGCACGCCCAGCACGCGAAGAACATTGACCAGCCCATCGCCGGCCTGCTGAAAGATTTGAAGCAGCGCGGAATGCTCGAAGACACGCTCGTCGTCTGGACCACCGAGTTTGGCCGCACGCCCGGCGTGGATGGCGACAAGGGGCGCGGCCATCACAGCGCGTGTTTCTCATCGTGGCTCGCCGGCGCGGGCGTGAAAGGCGGCACCAGCTACGGCAGCACCGATGACATCGGTTCCACCGTCGCGGAGAACAAAGTTCACGTTCACGACTTCCACGCGACCATCCTGCACCTGCTCGGCATGGATCACGAGAAGCTCACCTTCCGTCACGGTGGCCGCGATTATCGCCTGACGGATGTGCATGGGAATGTCGTGCAGGCGCTGTTGGCTTAAACTGAATTCGCCTTTTGCTATGAACACACCCGCACATCTGATCAACCGCCGTGACTTCACGAAGACCACC
>JBBQYK010000275.1:0-7139 GCA_038208765.1 Verrucomicrobiota bacterium | reverse complement strand
CAAGGTGTACGTGCTGGTGGCGCAGGACCGGGCGGAAGCCACGCTGTTGCGTCAAACCGGGGCCGGCACCTGGACCAGCGAAGTGATCAAGGGACTCGACGCCACCCTTTCACTGCCGGAGATCGGAGTGGAGATTCCCTTGGCACGAATTTACGAGCGCACCGCCGTGTTGGCGTGACGGACTGCCGCTACCGCTTCGCCAGCACTTCCACGAGATAACGCAGTTCAGCATCCACGTCTCTGGCCTCCTCCATCGTCTGCGCAATCTCGGCGCGGATGACTTCGCGGAATCTTTTTCTCAGGCGGTGAATGGCGACCTTGACGGCGGTCTCGCTCAGGCCGAGGCGCGTGGCGGCATCGGCTTGCGGGAGTAAAGCGGCGTCGCCGACGAGCCAGGGTTTGAGCGCGGTGAATTGATCGGCCTTGCCATCGCGCGTGAATTCGTCGGCGAGGGATTGCAGCGCGCGGGCCATCACGGCCAAGGCCCATTCGCGGTCGAAGAGCGTGTCGTCTGGCGTGCTGGCGTGGTCGGTGATTTGCAGCGCCGGCTCGGTGTCCGTGCCGGCGTCGAGCGATTCGGGGGCGAGACCGCTGCCGCGCTTTTGCCGGCTCTCGTGATCGCGCTGGTTGGCGAGGAAATGTTTCACCGCGCCGAGCAGGTAGGAGCGGAAACGTCCGCGCCGCGGGTCCGCCGCGCCGAGTCCGCCGCCGCCGAGCAGGCGCGCGAAAAATTCCTGCGTGAGTTCGCGCGCGGCGTCCTCCTCGCGCCCCTCGCGGCGCAGGAAGCGGAACACGGGCTGGTAATACGCCTCGCACAATTCACTCAACGCCCCGCGCGCCTCGACGCTCTCGCCCCGCGCGCGCAAGACGAGCGTCCAGCGTGTGGGGGCGAAGGAAATTAACAGTCAGTCCGACTCAACTGCGAACGGCGCGTTCTCTTTCGCAAATGTGAATCCAAGTTCCGACCACCAGTATTGACGTTCACAAGGAATCACAATGATGTAGTCGCGGTCGGATGACTCGAACATCCAAGTTCCCATCGCTAAAAATTGGTCTGATTCCGCTCCTTCCTTCCCACCAAGCCAAATATCTAGTTCGGCAAAGAGATGTCCGTCGCGATGCTGGCCTTGCAAATGGGCATTGGCAGATTCATTGGCAAAGCGACTGACCAGAAACGCCTTGCCGCCCTCCTCGGCACACGGAAATTGAAAACCGACCAGAACATTTCCACGAACGAGGTGATTGTAATGCACTAAAAAAAATTGCGAAGGATCAAAGCGCTTGCTTTGAAAAATGAAGGCCGGTGGGACAGAGGGGATGATAGAAGCCTTGATCATCCCCTCCGTTTGAAACAGCACGAAGTATTCGTTTAATTCGGGCATAATTCACTCAACGCTACGCGTCCAGAGTGAGCGCGGAGCGCGTCGGGAAAAATCATCAATCAGTCCGACTCAACTGCGAACGGCGCGTTCTCTTTCGCAAATGTGAATCCAACTGCATCCCAATGTTGACCCCAATCATTGAAATCGGGAACCGCAAGAATGTGGTCGCCGTGACCGTCGGCGTAAACGACCACGGTAAGCGCCTGACAAGTATCGTTGTGCAGTGTTTCAACCGCTTCATTTGCCAGCACGAACCACAGGTCATTCCCGTCGCCGCCCATGTCGATAATGTTCTCGCTGTTTCGGACGAGTCGGCTCGGCAAAAGCGCGTCTGCTTGATTGAAACTGAATCCAGCCAAGGCTCGTTGAGGAGTGAGTAAATGGTTGTAGAGAGGAATTTGGAAGCCAGCCTCACGGTACAATCGACCGGAATGTTCAACCGCACGCGGCCAAGTCCCGCTGCGCTTGAGGTACGCCGCTTTGACAATGTTGCCATCGCGAAACAGGACGAAGTAGCCGAGGATCATGGCGAAGGAGTCCAGAGTGGCGCTGACACCACTCTGGACTTTGAAATCGGCGTCACCTTAACAGGTAGCTCAACACTAAATTCCCCGATCCAGCCGCGAGATCATTACAGCGTCCGGCTAGAATGGCTGCATCCCCCGTCTCATCGTCACCGAAGAAAATATCCCGCGCGTAGTCCTGCATCGAACTCAGGAATTCTTGAGCGATAGCGTCAGCGTTGGCGATGATTAGGATGCCGCCCAAGAAAGGTAGGAACCGGTTCAATGCACGGCCAAAGCGCTTGAATAATGAAGTGTTCACGCTCTGGAGCCGCGTGAATTGAGTGTGGATTTGATTGAGCCGTATCTTCATAAACCTTTCTGCGGTCATGCCGGGCGGCGGCTGGCGAAGGCCGGTATTGAGTTCTTGAATCAATTGAAACTCGCGACGCAATTGTTCGCTTGCGACTCTCTGATAATAGTCGAGCGCGTTCTCCGACAATTGGCTCACTTTCAGTTGGTTGGGCTTGCTGAGTCTTCCCAGATCCATATCGGTTCCTTGCCCAAACGCGTCGGCCAGCGCGTTCCGTTCGGCCAGAGTGATGCTGTCTCCGCTGGCATTGGCCCCGCCGCCGCCAGTGAAGAAGTTGCCTTCAGATTGAACGAAAACAGAATGCCAGTTGAGCCGCAGATGTCCGGCGGATGGTTGTGTCGTCACCAAGCTGTCCGCCGTAACGCCATTGTTGCAAAAGAGCATCGGCCCTAAAATGTTCGTGTAGTTAGCGTCAATCGGGAAAGTGATGTCGTACTGGCCAGAATACACCCCGCCAACAGTCAGGGGGGGCAGTGGATTGGCGTCGGAGAGAAGTGGGTCTGAGCCAATGATGATTTCCGTGCCATTATCGAATGGGTCGCCATCAAAGTTTTCGTACCCATCGTCGATGCCGTTGCCGTTCGTATCTTTGATGAATGGATTCAGGTTCATCGCCAGTTCGGTGGCGCTTGGTAATGTGTCGCCATCTACATCTTCGTAGTACTCGCTGACCATGAAGAAGCCGCTGCTGACGACGTTGCCCGCAAGCTCGCTTGCCGACTGTGCTGATGCTTGGCCTTCGGCCAAAGCCACAGCACTTTCTGCCGTGGCTGTCCTCACTCGAAAATCCTGCCTCTTGGTCGCTTGTACTGGGGGCGGCATGATGATCTTCAACGCCTGTGCCCTGCGTTCCTCGGCAATGGCGGCGCGTTCGGCAATGCTGGCACTGCTGGTGATCGTGCTTCCGCTGCTGCTACTGCTGGCGGCGTTGAATCCCGGCGGGCCTCCGGCCCCACCGCCGCCACCGCCGCCGAAATTTTGGAGCGGCACCACGTTCGTCATGATGAACACGGTTTCATTGCTGGTGCTGGCTGGATAATTCGTGCGCAGGATTGTCCACGGATGAGCAGCGTCGAGAGCCGCACGATAGCCAATGATGAACTGCTGAGAATTTTGACTAGGCCAGCGCACGACGATGTTGCTGCCTTGGATGTTGATTTTGACCGGAACAGCGGCGGCGTGAAACGTCGCCAGAACGGAGAGAACTAACGCGATGAGTTTTGTTTTCATTTTCGATGTTTGATTTCGCGGACTCCAGAAATGGCAGGGGCGTGTCCTATTCACGCCCGCTACAGGCACTGGTATGCCCTTAAAGAACGCTTTCGGGCACGCCCAGTGACGGGCGTGCCTCGGAAGCTGTCTTTAAGTGAAATTACCAGTTTCGTAGCGACAGCCGGCCGAAGCCGCAAAGTCTGTGTTTTGTTTATTTGTGCATACGGAGTTTGAACCGACGGCGGCAACAGTGGCCGGGCGAAGAGCCATTGCAAATCCAAAATTTGAATTCTCTCAGAAACAATTTCGCGGAAACTTCCCGCGCCCGACTCGGTGAGATGCTCGACGCTGGTCTGCATTTCGCCGGCGCTCTGGAAACGTTTCTCGCGCTCCCGCTCCAGCGTGCGCATCACCACGTCATCCACGCGCGGATCGACGGGCGTGCGCGCCGAGGGCGGCCCGAAGCGGCCGAGCGGCAATTCGCCGGTGAGCAGTTCGTAGAAGACGACGCCGAGCGAATAGATGTCCGCGCGATGGTCCACGGTGGCGGGTTTCTCGAACTGCTCGGGGGCCATGTAGTGCATGGTGCCGAGGGCCGCGCCGGTGGCGGTGAGCGACGCGTCGGGATGCTCCTCGCCCACGAGCTTGGCGATGCCAAAGTCGGCAATCTTCACGCGGCCTTTGGCGTCGAGCAGGATGTTCTCGGGCTTGATGTCGCGGTGGAGAATGCCTTCCTCGTGGGCGAACTGGAGCGCCTCGCAGATTTTCGGCACGATGGTCAGCGCCTCGGCGGGCGAGAAGCGTCCGGCCTGCATGGCCTGGCGCAGGTTCACGCCATCGACGTATTCCATCATCAAGTAGTAGAAGCCGCCTTCTCGTAGGACGGGCGTCCCGCCTGTTCCACCATCTGAAAAAGAAGTTTGTTGGACAGGCGAGACGCCCGTCCTACCGGTGTGGCCAAAGTCGAAGATGCTGACGATGTTTGGATGATTCAGCCGCGCGAGCGTGCGGCCCTCGCGATTGAAGCGCTCGGCGAACTGCGGATCGTGCGCCAGCGAATCCGGCAGCAGCTTCAGCGCGACGAAGCGGTCAAGGTGCGACTGGCGCGCCTTGAACACGAAGCCCATGCCGCCGCGCCCGATCAGTTCGATGATTTGCAATTGTGGGAAGGCGACGGCGAGACGTTCGAGCGAAGGAATTTGCGAAGTCGCCGTGGGCGCGGCCTCTGGCGCAGCCGCCGCGGCGAGGACGCATTGCGGGCACAGCCCCTGCGGCGCGTCGGGCGGCACGGTCGCGCCGCACTTGGGGCAGGCGTTGCTTGAATCGCTGGTTTTCATCACGCCCCCGTTCCTGAGGCAATAGCGCGGCGAGGTTACCGAGAAACTTCACCGGCAGGGATCAACAAATTTCCCGGGGAAAGCGGTCAACAAGCTCTACCTTTCCACGGCATTCCACTCGTCTGCCAGAATGGGGGTCGCCGCAGTTCGGAAATCACACAACGAGGTAAAGAAAAAGTCCGCGCTACTTTGAGATAGCGCGGACATCTGGTCTGAAGAACTTGTCGGCTCAGCGTTTTTTCAAGCGGAACAACTGGATGCCGTTGCCGATCTGATTTGTCACCATGCGCCTGTTTTTGGCTATGACCGGCGTGATGGTGACATTAGCCCAGTTCGTGGAAGTCAAGCTGGTGGACGTTTGCAACACGTAGTTGCTGTGAACGGCCGGCCAAGTGGCCACAATCGTTCCGCCTGCTCCCCGAACCGTTTTCAGCAAGGGTGGATTATGCGCTGATTCACCGCACTGTGCTCCCGTCTCCGGATGAATCTGGTGATTGCCCTGGGTCATGTTGCCACCGTCGTCGATATCGGGAGGAATATTCACCTTCAAGTCTTCGGTGGTAGCGAGGGCCGCAATCTTGTCCGGGTCGGCCGATGCGGCGTAACGTAATTCCATGGCCTCAGGTGAATCCGGATCCGGATTGCGGCCACAGCTTGCATCCAAGAGCCAGATGCGGATGCGGTAGCGATCGGACAACTGGCTACTGCCCTGACCGCCGCCTTCGCCGCGGTCCTCGATATCCACCCGGAACACGGCCTTCACGGTCTTGTTGCCGGTGGTGAAGGTGTAATCGCCCACACCGGAAAAACAGATCTTGTTGGCTGGGGCACGCCGCGGTTCCGGTCCGCAGCTACGGCTTCCCGGATTGCAAACGCCGCCGACCACGCCGACCGCCCCCAGGTCTTCAGGACAAGGAAGGCAGGCGCCGAGCAAGCTGTCGAATTGATGGACGCTGCCATTGCCGGAGGCGTGGAGTTTGCCAACAAGACTGTTGCCTCGCAGGTGCCGACTATGCTGCCACTCACCGCTGATGCATTCGCTGTTTGGACTGAATGGAGTTGCCACCGAGTAGGATGCACCCACCTGGCCACCGTGGCTGACATGCGTCGGCAATGCAGTAGTGATGCATCCCGCCTGGAACATGTTCGTCCCGCGATTACTGCCACCAGTCACGCGGTAGCCACCGTTGCCGACGATTGTGATCTGACAGTTGATCGTGATTGAACTGGCGCGGGAGTCCACGACTTGCGCGGTGAATCCAAAGTTGCCGGGTTCGGTCGGCACGCCTGTGAGAGCGCCCGTGCTTGGAGTGAGCGTCAATCCCACGGGCAACGAACCCCCGATGATCGAAATCGTGTAGGGCGGCACTCCACCCCCAGCAACAAGCGACGAGTAGTAATTCACGCCGATTTGTCCGTTGCTTGTCGGGCATGCGAGGGTCACGGGGAGAGGCGCGTCCTGGGTCACCGAAACGCTTTTGGTCGTGCTGCACCCGGTGGCCGGGTCCGTCACGGCAACGCTGTAAAGGCCCGGGGCATTGACGACACACTCTCCGGCATGTTCTCCAGAGACAATTCCAGGGCCGCTCCACAAACACGTCATGCCGGGTTTAGTAACAGTGGCGCTGATCACCGCTTGCGTTTGTGCTGACGTCATAACGGCGCCTTGTGCAGTGACTTCGGGCGCTGACGTGTCTTGGGTGACAGCCACAGTCGCTGAACCCGTGCAGCCATTGGCAGGGTCAGTGACAACCACGGTGTAAGCTCCCGGCGCATTTACCGTCGGGCTGGCCGAATTGGCGCCCGCGAGAATTCCAGGACCGGTCCACATAAAAACCCCATTGGCGACTGCAGAACCCGCGCGCAGATTCAACGTTTGCTGAGCGCACGTGAGCACGCCGCCTTCCGCGGTTACGCTGGGCGCCGTTCTATTTTCCAGGACGACCGCGGCGACTGTTGCGGAGCAACCATTCGCCGGATCCGTTGTGGTTACGACATAAGTGCCTGCCGCGTTCACCGTCACTTGGGACGTATCCCCGCCAGCGACAATGCCAGGCCCACTCCATTGAAAGACTGCGCCGGCCGTGGCGGAGAAAGCGCGCACGGTGATTTGCGGATTGGAGCAAGTGAGCGTGCCGCCCGTCGCGGTGATTTCTGGCGCGGTTTTGTTTTCGTTCACGACCGCTGTGACTGTGGAAGAACAACCATTGCGGTCATCCGTAATCAATACGCTGTAGGTGCCCGGCTGATTGACGGAGGGGGTCGCTGTGCCGGCACCGGAAATGAGTCCGGGACCGGTCCAGACAAAGGTGGAACTAGCGCTGGAAGAAAC
>JBBQYK010000274.1:0-7153 GCA_038208765.1 Verrucomicrobiota bacterium | reverse complement strand
CGGTAGGCCATCACGTTGCGCGTCTGGCCGATGCGGTGCGTGCGGTCAATGGCCTGGTTCTCGACGGCGGGATTCCACCACGGATCGAAGAGCACGACGTAGCTGGCGGCGGTGAGGTTGAGGCCGAAGCCGCCGGCCTTGAGCGAAATCAGAAAAATCGCCGCGCCTTCCTTTGCCTGAAATTCCTTCACCAAGTCGCCGCGATCCTCCGTGGCTCCCGACAGGTAAAACATCGGCCACTTCCGCGCGGTGATCTCATCGCGCAGAATGTCGAGCATCTGCACGAACTGGGAGAAGACGAGCACCTTGTGGCCTTCTTCCATCAGCGGCTCGATCTGATCAATGAGCGCCTCGACCTTCGCGCTCGGAGCCTTCGAATCCGGTTTCACGAGGCGCGGGTGACAGCAAATCTGCCGCAGCCGCAGCAGCGAGGTGAGGAAGTGAAAGCGTTGCTCGGCCAGTTGCTTCGGGCTCTGCACACCGAGAAGCATCTGCTGGGCGCGCTTCAACTCGGCGCGATAAAGCGTCTTCTGCTCACCCTCGATCTCGCAGAACAAATCTTCCTCCACGCGGTCGGGCAAATCTTTCGCAACCTGCGACTTGGTGCGGCGCAACAGGAACGGGCGCACGCGCGCCGCGAGACGGCGGCGGGCGAACGGATCATCCTTCGCATCGAACATCTTCCCAAATTGCGCGCGGCTGCCGACTGCGCCGGGCATGGCGAAAGTCATCAAGCTCCACAAGTCGATCAGGCGGTTCTCAATCGGCGTGCCGGAAAGAATGAGCCGGTGCTGCGCGCGCAGTCCGCGCGCGATCTGCGCGGTGATGGAACTGGGGTTCTTGATGTATTGCCCTTCGTCGAGAATCACTGCGAGCCAGCGCACGTTGGCCAGGCTTTCGCCGAGCAGACGGAGCTGGCTGTAGTTGATGACGTGCAGGTCGGCGTCCGCGAGTTGCTTTGGCAGATGTTTCACGTCGCCCGCGCCCCAGATTTTCACGCGCAATCCCGTGACGAACCGCTCGGCTTCTGCACGCCAGTTGTCCATGACGCTTTTGGGGCAGACGACGAGGGACGTGTTCAACGTGCCCCCGGCGTCCCGCCGGGCGGGGGCGTTCTTCGTCAGTGGCTCATTCGGATTCGTCGCGGCGTGGATCTCGATGGCGGACGGTTCCTCCCGGCGGGACGCCGGGGGCACGTTGGCGCGCAGGTATTCCAGCCACGCGAGCGTCTGCAAAGTTTTTCCCAGGCCCATGTCGTCGGCGAGGATGCCGCCGAAGTGGTTCGCGGAAAGGTAGGCGAGGAAGTGAAAACCATCGCGCTGATACGGACGCAGCTCGGCGCTGATCGTGGCGGGCACGTCCGGCGTGACGCGCGCTTTGATTTCGCCAGCGCGGCGCTCGATCTGTTCGTACTGCGGCTCGTCGAGAAATTTCTTCGCCGCCTTGTCCGCGAGTTGCAGAGCGTGCAGGCGCTGCGGCTCGGCGGTCAGTTCGCGCGGGTTCAGTCCGAGCTTCGCGAGCTGCTCGTCGTCCTCCTCGGTGAGATTAAACTGCAACCGCTTCCAGCCCTTGCCCTCGAGACGCACGTAGCCGCCGCGCGCATTGAGCAGCAGTTTCAATTCGTCCTGCGTGAGCGTCGTGTCGTCCACGTCCAGCACCACGCGCAGATCGAACCAGTCGATCTCCGTCTCTTCCACGTTGAGCTTCACACTGCCGGCCACAGCTTCTGCGGTGAGCGAGGCGAGGTCGCCTTTCAATTCCACTTTCACCTGCGGCGGCAGCGACTTGAGCCAGCCGGCAAACAGTTCGGGAAATTTCTTCGTCACGCGCATCGTGAAACCGCCGCGATACATCTCCCACTTCGCGTCGAGTCCGGCGAGCAGCAGCAGCGGATTGGCGAGCGCGCTGCGGTCGGAGATGACGATGACGCCGTTCTTCTTCGCGTCCTTCTCGATGGTCTTGCCGCCCCGCTCCCACGCATAGCCGTTCCAGGTTTCCTGCGGGCGGCCTTTCTCGTCGAGCGCGCGCGGGAGGATGATGCAATGCTCGGCGTTCGCGCCGGGATACGTGGCCTTCAACTCGCAGTCGAATTGCAGCACCAGCGGCACAATGCGCACGCGCTCGCGCAGGCGAGCGGGCATTTCCACGCCGAGCGCGTGAAGCAAGGCCACGCCGCCCTGGCTCTCCAGCGCCGGCGCGGGCACCAGGTTTTCCGTGCGCGGATCCAGCACGTTGGCCTGCTGCGTTGGGCCGCGAAACACTTCCGTATCCGTGACGTAAAGCGGCGCGCGCTGGCCGAGCACGCAGAGCAACGGCCCCGGCGCAGTGCCGTCCGCGCGCTTGAGGCGCAGGCTGTAATCACCGTGCGCGTCGTCCGGTTCGGTGAGATTCCAGCGCAACGGTTCGGCAGCCAATTGAAACGCCTCGCCGCGCAGATTGACGATGCGCGAGTGCACGGCGGGCAGCCGGAACAGCCGCAGGAGCGCGCGCTGCGTCGTCTCCTCGTAATACTCCAGCGCGAGACGGGAGCCGTATCCGTAAATCATGCGCTGCTCGAAGAGCGGCCAGATCCATTCCGCTTCCGTGACGAGTTCCGCCTCGCTGGCCTGCAAGCGCCGTTGCAGTTCGCGCATCTGGTTCTGCTTCATCGCGCTGAACTCCGCCTGGCCCGGCAGCTTCCACTCCAGTTCCGCACCCTTCTCGCGCAGCGCGATCCGCAGGTCGATGGATTCGGTCGCGGCCTCGTCCACCGCGTCCGGCGTGTATTTCGACGCGTTGCCGAACGCGCTTTTCCAGCGCGTGATTTCCTGCGTGCGCTGCCAGCGGCGCAGCTCCGCATCGATCTCGCCGAGGTCGGTGACAGGTTGAAGAAAATCAGGAATCACCTTGCCGCGCCGGTGCAACTCACGCGCGAGGTAGAGCCAGAATCGCCGCAACGTCTCTGGCACCGAGGGCCAGATTTTCAGCGCGTCCCAGCCCGGCGTGCCGAGCGGCAGTCCCAGTTCTTGAAAATCCCAGCCGGTGATGGTGCCGCGCAGACGGCACGAGGCATGCAACGCGGCGAGGCGCGCGAGAAAACTTTTTTCGCCGGACGCGAGCTTGCGCTCCAAGGCCGCCGCGACCTGTTCAGGAAACGGCAGGTCGTTGTCCACGTTCGATTTCTCGGGCCTGGCGGGCGCGGGCAAATCCTTCGCGCGTTCGGACAAGGCGCGCACACTGCCCTGCGTGTGCTCGACGAGCAGCGCCTTGAACGTGGCATAGACGTGCTTGCAAGCGCCCTCCAGCGGGCACGAGCACGACTCGTCGATGACGCCATCGTGATCGAGCACCACCCGGACCTGGTAGAGTTCCGTGCCTTGGACTTCCGCGAAGAATTCGCCTGGCTGATCGCCGGGCCGCAGGCTCCGCACACGTCCGCCCAGAAAATACTTCTCGCCGCGCGCCCGCGTCGCGGGCGGCATGACGTTCATCTCCGCGCGCACGAGGTCGGGCGACGGGAGGACAATGGGCAGACTCATTCGGCGCGAGACTGTAGCGGTGAACGATTTTTCAGCAAGGGGAGGGACAGGCTAAACACCAAACACCAAGCTCCCGATAAATTCCAAACCTCAAACATCAAGCAGCGCAGTCGAGCTTGTGCCCCGGCCTACTGCGCCCGGCCCCAGTTCGTCCCAGCCACGGGGGACGGCTCGAAGAAGGCCGGCTGCGCGCACTGGCCGTAGCTGTTGTCGCCCCAGGCCCAGAGAGTGCCGTCGGATTGGTGGCCGAGCGTGTGCTTGAAGCCGGTGGCGATGGAGGCCCAGTTGGTGCCGTTGCCCACGCGCGTGAAGAGGTTCGTGTTAACGCGGGTGCCGAGGCCGAGTTGACCAAGGCCATTGTAGCCGGTCATCCAGACGGTGCCGTCCGCGCGACGGGCGGCGGAAAAAAGTTCTCCAGCCGCGATATGGGTCCAGTTGGCCTCGGTTCCAACCTGCACCGGCTGTCCTGAAGCGTTGTTCGTGCCCAATTGTCCGCGCGAATTGGAACCCCACGCCCACAAAGTTCTGTTCTGCTTCAAAGCCAGCGCATGGGACGTAGTGATATGTGATTTGGCGTTGGCGACCTGCAGCCAGTTGCCACTACCGTCCACCTGCCAGGGATAACGGTAACTTGGAAACCCGCCGCTGCCGACGGCCCCGCCCCATTGATAAAGCGCCGTACCACGGACGCCAAGCGAAGCATAATATCCGGCGGAAAAATTCGTCCAAGTTCCGAAGTCAGTGACCGGCACCGGCAGATTCTGGGTGTCGGATCCGCCGTTGCCTAACTCCCCGCGCACGTTGCGGCCCCAAGCCCACAGCGTGAGGTCCGATTTCATCGCCAGCGAGTGCTGCCAGCCGGCGGAGATTTTCACCCATGTTGTGTCCGTGCCCAATTGTCTGGGTGCGTTCGTCCACGAGTCTGTGTTCGAGCCGTAGAGGTGCTTGCCCCAGACCCACAAAGTTCCATCGTCTTTCAGCCCGACCGAATGATCACCGCCACCAGATACGGCGATCCAGTTTGAACCCGGCACCTGGCGCGGTGTCGCGCCATAATCAAAATCGCCTACGCCGAGCGCGCCGAACGGATTCGCGCCCCAAGCCCAAAGGGTTCCGTTCGATTTCACGCCGAAGGAATAGAGATTGCCAATGTCCGCTGCGGCCCAGTCCGCGTCCGCACCCACGCGCGTGGGTTCTTTCACTAGGGAGACGGTGCCGTTGCCCACGCGTCCCAGTGAGTTAAAGCCAAAAGTCCAGACGGTGCCATCCTCATGCAGCGCCAGGGCGTGTTCGTCGGCGGCAAAGACGGCGAGCCAGCCGGTATTGGTCCCGAAACGCGTTGGCACATTGGTGCTGCGCAGGCCGTTGCCTAGCGGCGCGTAACCGTTGTTCACGCCCCACCACCACAAGGAGCCGTCGGTCTTGACGCCGACCGAATGATAACCACCGGCGGCCACGGCCGACCAGGTCTCCACCCCGACCCGCGTCGGCGTCGTTGGAAAGGAACCGCCAAGGCCGAGTTGTCCCTCGAAGGCCGGCTGGCCGGAATGGGCCCATGCCCAAAGTGAACCATCCGTCTGCAAGGCCAGCGCGTGGGAGTAACCGAACGAAAGGGAGTTCCAGTTCGTGCCGCCCACGCTTAAGGCGGAATTTTTCCAGACCGTGCCATCCGTTCGAACCGCCCAATGGCGGGTTGAATTATCATCCATCACGGCCAGCCATTGGTTCGTGTCCACGCGCTGCGCGTTGGTGAAACTCCCCACGAACTGCCAGCGGCTGCCGTCCGCCTGGAGCGCGGTCGGATTGTATTGCGGCCGATCTGTCGGCAGGCCGATCCAATTTTGGTTCGTCCCAATCTGCGTGGGCGTGAAGACATTCCCCGCATGACCCTGGCCCCAGAACCACAGCGTGCCATCGGATTTCAGTCCGTACGAGGTGTGGAAAGCGCAAGAAACGGCAAGCCAGTTGCTAGCAGTGCCGATCTGCGTCGGAGCATTTGTCTCGGTAAAGGAACTGGAGCCTAATTGCCCCGCCAAATTATCCCCCCAGCCCCAGAGCGTGCTGTCCTGACGGATGGCGAGCGAGTGTTCGATGCCCGCCGCGAGCACCGGAAGCCCGCGGACCGCGCCGCTGCGATAATTCTCGCGGCGCGCGTCCACACGGTCGGGCTGGCCGTTGCCGTTGTGATCCTCGTCGCCATCATTTGGATTCAGCGCCGCGCCGGGCTGGCGGTAGATCAGTTCAAACGCGTCTGGCAATCCATCGCCGTCCGTGTCGCGCCGCGAGGACACCAGCATTTTTTCCACCCTGTAAAACAGCGTCGTGTTCGTGGCGTTGGTGTCGGCCAGAAAATTGGGAGGCACAATTCCCAATGCTAGATCCGCAGCCAAACGGATGTCCTCGGGCTGCTCGCCGCGCCAGAGGATGTAGTAGAAGCCTGGCTCCTTGCTGAACCTCACCTCCGCGCGTCCGCCTTGCTTCTGGATATCGTCGATGCGCAGTTCCTGCCCGGTCGCGCCTGCTGCCAGCAACAGGCCTCCCATCGCACCCAGTTGAATGATCTTGATGTAGTTCATGCTTTTAATCCCCGTTTTGCCCTTCGCACAGCGATAACACGAATGCTGCTCCGCGTCACCGGTCAAATCCTGGCACGCACGCACGCGCTGTAGTGGACAAGGCTGTCCGCTGCTCCGGGAGCATCCCGCCCATTGCCTTGCGCCTCACTCGCGGGCAAGCTGCCGGCATGCGCGCGCAAAACCATTCTTGTCGACTGGCTCTGTAACTCGTTCACCATGTCGCTGCCCGCTGATTACCACATGCACACGCCGCTCTGCCGCCATGCGGTGGGCGAGCCGGTCGAATATGCCGCGCAGGCCGTCGCGTTGGGGCTGAAGGAAATCGGCTTCACCGATCATTCGCCGATGCGGCGCGATGACTTCGACAACTGGCGGATGCGCGCCGATCAACTTGACGATTACGTGGATCGCCTCCGCCATGCGCAACGCGAGCATCCCGCGCTCATCATCCGCCTCGGTCTCGAAGTGGATTACCTGCCCGGCCAGGAGGAATGGATTCGCGAACTGGCCGCGCGCCATCCGTGGGATTACTTCATCGGCTCCGTGCATTACGTGAGCGACTCGTGGGCGGTGGACAATCCCGAGATGATTTCCCGCTGGAAGGAGCGCGACGCCTTCGAGGTGTGGAGCGTGTATTTCGACTGGCTCACCCAGGCCGCGGAAACGGGACTGTTTGAAATCATCGGCCACGCGGATCTGCCGAAGAAGTTCGGCTTCATCCCGCAGCGCGACTGCACGCCGCTCTTCGAGAAATTTCTGCGCGCGGCGAAGAAGGCGGATGTGGCCATCGAGCTGAACACCGCCGGGCTTCGCAAGGAGTGCCGGGAGATTTACCCGTCGCCACAAATCGTCCGCCTTGCGCATCAGCACGGCGTGCCGATCGCCTTCGGCTCCGACGCGCACGCACCGGGCGAAGTCGGGATGGATTTGGAGCAGGCAGTCGAACTCGCGAAGAGCGCGGGCTACACGCAGCGGTGCCAGTTCGTGCAAAGACGGCGGGAACTGGTGCCGATCTGATGCCGGCGGGATTGGATGGAAAACTGGCCTCACGCGCAGTCC
>JBBQYK010000273.1:0-7165 GCA_038208765.1 Verrucomicrobiota bacterium | reverse complement strand
TGTTCGCGCAACGCCTGCAAGGTTTCAGGCGAGGCGGGCGGCGTGGCGGTGGCGAGCGCGGAGCCGGGCGCGGATGTTTCGGGCGTGGCGAAATTCAGCGCGATGATGACGAGCCACGCGACAGCGAGCGCGCTCCAGGCTAGGCGGGGGCGCAGGAAAAGTTCACGCGCCGCTTCCAAGTAGTGGGGCAGCCGTCTCGGCTGCCACCTGTCCACTGGCCGTCCCGGCTGGTGGGTCTTCAGCCGGGACGGCCAAAGGACGGAGGCAGGCGGGACGCCTGCCCCACTATCCGACGGCAGAGCCGTCAGCGCGCGCTGGCGCACGGCGTCGAGCTTCGGCTCCGCCGTTTGGTGACGGGCCAGCAACATTTCACGGGGCGTTTTCATGTCGTCCTTTCGGTGATCAATTCACGCAGCGCTTTCTTCGCGTAATGCAGCCGCGACTTCACGGTGCCGAGTCCGACGCCGGTGATGCCCGCGATCTCGTCGAGCGAAAATTCTTCGAGGAAGTGCAGCAGCAGCACCGCGCGATGCGGCTCGGTGAGTTGGTTCAACAGCGTCATCAGTTCCTCCTCCTGCTCGGCGCGGATGAGCAGGTCAGCGGGCAGCGGCTCCTCATCCGGTTGCTCCGAAAAAGATTCATCCAACGGTTCCTCACGCCGCGGTTTGCGCCAGTGCTGCGCGCATTTCTGGTGCGCGATGCCGAAGAGCCAGGAGCCGAATTTCGCGTCGTCGCGCAGCGAGCCGAGGTGGCGCGCGGCGTTGATGAACGTCTCCTGCACCGCGTCGAGCGCGGTCTGTTCGTGGCGCAGCAATTCATAGACATACACGTAAAGCGGAAGCTGATAGCGGCGGAAGAGCGCGTCCCACGCGGCGGGATTTCCCGCGCGCGCGGCGGCCACGGGCAGTGATTCGTCGCCAGGCACGACCAGCATTTACGAGGAGTGGAATGCGCGAGGCGAGAAAAGGTTCAATGGGAATTATTGCCCGGCGAATTTAAGGAGCAGCATGAGTAAGGGAAAAAGAATTCATGCGGTCGGCGGAAATTTTTGTGGCCACGCGCGCACGGGCCGCTACAAAGAACGTATCTCATGTGCGCCACTTTCCAAGTAATCGATCCGGACTCTGCGCCGTTATGCGTGGAGCGCATCTTTGTCGATGCGTCTGGCGAGTTGCGCGCCAAGGTGAGCGGCGTGGAGTGCAGCTTGGGAACAAAACCGGCGCTGGTCGAGGCGGGCCTGGTGCTGATTCATCCGCTCGACGAACAGAAGGCGCGGCTGCGCCCTGTATTTACGCGGCTGAACGTGAGCAAGTTCACCCACCAGTTCTGGTGCGTGACCGCCGACCAGCGGCTGGTCAACGCGGCGCAACGCTTCAACATCCTTCGCGCGCGTGGCCTCGTGGTGCCGCAACATGAAATGTGGCCCGCGCTGGCGGCGGAGTGAACGTGCCGCCGTTCGGGCGGAGCGCGGACCGCCGAGTCCGCGTGTTCATCACCATTTTTCCACGGCAGATTTTCATTCTGGTTTTCCATCGCGCGGACTCGGCGGTCCGCGCTCCGCTCAAGTATTTCCCCAGCCCCGCCGATAAGCGCAGATGCAATTGGGCGCCCCTGTGCTGATTATTGATGACGATCCCGTGCTGGCCGAGCTGGTGAAGGAGATCCTTGAAACCGCCGGCCACGACACGGCGGTCGCGCACCACGCTTTTCACGGGCTGCGGCTCGCGCGCGAAATTCAGCCCTCGGTCGTGCTCTGCGACTGGGTGATGCCGGACATGGCCGGCTCGGATGTGTTGCGCGCTCTCGCCGCCGATCCCGCGACCGCCCGCATCCCACGCGTGCTGATGACCGGCCACGGCGATGCCGATCAGTCCTGCGCCGACGGCTTTCTGCTCAAGCCGTTTCGTCCGCACGACATGCTGCACCTGCTCAAGCAAATGTCCTCGCTGCCGCGCACGAAAAAGAAGACGTTCGTCTTGAAGGAAGCCCGCTGGCAGGGATGAGATAAACTCTGAGGGAGGAAAAATTTTTCTTGTAGGGCGACCGCGCATTCTTGCAGTTGGGACTTCCAAACCCCATTTCACCCTTTATTTGTCGTGTTTTGATGTCGTTTAACGTGATTTGACGTTCTGCAAGAATGCAAGGTGGGGACTCATACTGCCGTTTGGTTGGTACCGGCGGAGGGGGTCGAACCCACACTTCCGTAAGGAAACCAGATTTTGAGTCTAGCGCGTCTGCCAATTCCGCCACGCCGGCAACCAAGGATTTCAGGCACTCACACTAAACCCCGTCACTCCGATTTTGGCCGGATGCTTGTGGTCGTGCTGGAGCCGCTCCGTGAACCACGGCGTCGCTCGTGCGCCTGACATCGGGCGCAAACTATAGAGGGTTTCCGAGGAGCGCAAGCGGCCAGTTCGCGGCGGGTGTGATTCTGACGTGTTGCTGACCTGATCACCCGGAGGTGAGGGTGGAAGTGTCGTTCGTTCCTGGGTGAACCTGGTCAAGCAAGGACAAAAGCCCGCCTCACCCCTTCAGCTTAAACGTCTCACTCAGCCATTCTACACATCGCTTCTGCCAAGCGTCCCATTCCTGGCCCTTGTAGCCGTTGTAGCCGTGATTGCCTTGAGGAAACTCCAGAAGTTCAGCCGGCACTTGTTTGCTTTGTAACGCCATGAAAAACATCCGGCTGTTTTCCACTGACACCACCGCATCCGTCTTTGCGTGGGTCAGGAAGGTGGGCGGTGTTTTGGTCGTCACCTGCTTCTCGTTAGAAAACAACTCGACCAGTTCTGCTGAAGGCGAAGGACCAAGAAGATTGTTCCGCGAGCCTCCATGCCCTTTGGCTCCCAGGCTGATAACCGGATACACCAGCACCATGAAATCAGGCCGGCTGCTCTGTTGTTCAACCAGGTGAGTTGAGTTTTTGTCTCCTGCGTCAAAATGAGTTCCCACTGTTGAAGCCAAATGCCCGCCTGCTGAGAAGCCCATGAACCCGATTCTCTCCGGATTGATGTTCCACTCCTTTGCATGAGCACGGACAAAGCGGATGGCCCTTTGTGCATCGAGGAGTGGGCGCTGGTAGTTTCCTTGGGGGGGAGGCGGTAATCAAGCACCACTCCGGCGATTTCATTGTTGGTCAACCACCTGGCGATTCCGTGTCCTTCGCCCTCCAATACTTTCCCGCCATAGCCGCCTCCACACCTCTGTTGACGCTTTTTATGATAGTCAGTCGCGGGCGTTAAACGGAACAGTCAGATAACATATTCAGCTAGAATCCTGCTTCGGGCTAATGCCAATGCCCCTCTACTTGAAAGGCGTTTTCATGATCCCGACTATGGTGCCTCGGTCCGGTTGGTCTAGCCCCGGGATCCCGAACTGGATGGTTCTTGGGTTATCGCGGAGACGGAAGGAGCGGAAGATTCGATCCCAAATCGACATCGATGAATAGTTGGAATCCGTCTCCGGCTGCCAGCGGGACCGGCTTGCCCGAAGCAATCGCCTCGGGCGGATCTTCTCGTACAGCGTTGGGCAGATGACTGACGTTGAACTCGTCCTTGGTGTGAACGTCGAGCAGCACTGGTTTTTCGCGATGCGCGTCGGCAAGCCAGTCGGTCAACTGCGCCGTGGAAATCGGGTGCACGTCGGGAAAACGAGCGCGAACCGTCCATTTCTCGAAGATCATGCCTGCCCGGTGTGGCATCAGGCCGAGAACCAAAATCAACGCGACGAGGGCGAGGAAGCTTGCGCCCAGCATCAGCAGTCCGAGTTGTTTGCCACGCGCCATGATTCAACTTCCCGCCGGTGCTCGGCGATAAAACCGCGCGAGTTTGTTCGGGCACACGCCGAAGTGATAGCCGGTGATTATGACTTTGTTGATAAGCGTCGTGCGGATTACCCCCAACTTTTTCCAACGCCGTCCCGACGTGATGGCGACCGCCGATGAAGTGGCTACACGTCCGCGCTTTCGCAGGCGCTGATTCAACTCGTAATCCTCCATGATGGGCAAATCGGCAAAGCCGCCGAGTTCCTCGAACAACGCCCGTCGTATAAATTGCGTCTGGTCGCCGTAGGGATTTTGAAACCAGCGCGAGCGCAGATTAGTCGTCCATTCCACCAACCGCCATCCGGCGAACCGCTCGGAAATGCGAAATCCAAATGAACCGGCAACAACTCCCGGTTGTCCGAGCGTCTCTTGCACGATGCGCGTCCACTCGTTCGGCAACAACGTGTCGGCATGGAGAAAAAGCAAAACATTGCCCGTGGCTCGCGCTGCTCCGGCATTCATCTGCCGGGCGCGGCCGGGCTCCGATTGGATCACCGTCACTCCGGCGGCTTCGGCGAGGGCGCGCGTGTCGTCCGTGCTGCCGCCATCCACGAGAATGATTTCGTGTGGGCGTCCAGGACGCACCGACTGAAGCGTTGCCGCGATGTGTGCCGCTTCGTTCAACGTTGGGATGATGATGGAAACGCGGCTCAAATCCGCGTCCTCCGGTTCAACGATGCTCCGCCAAGCCGCCACGTCTTCCGGGCGGTCAAGGTCATCGAGTGGTTGTAGCTGCGCGGGACGGATGCCCGTTCGTTCGAGAATTTGCAGCGACTGTGCGAGGACGGTTTCCGTTCCCCACGAGACGCCCTGAAAAAGTTCTGGAACAAGTTTGGTCAGTCCGATGAGGTAATAACCGCCGTCGGTCGCCGGGCCAAAGACAACCGAATTTTTCTTCAACGAATCAAAGGCAGCCGCGAGAACATCGGACGTGAGCGTCGGGCAATCGCTTCCAATGATGACAGTCGCGGGCGAACCTTCGCGGAAGCTGTCTTCAAACGCGCCAGCCATGCGCTGGCCGAGGTCGCTGTCGCATTGCGGACGACAGAGCCAGCCATCGCCAAGCCAGTGCTGCATCTCGTTTGCATCCTCACCACCAAAGCGGATTTCCAGTTCCACGTTTTGCGACTGACACAGAGCGTGTGCGGTTCGGAGCGTGCGGAGAACCAGTCGGCGATGCAGTGCCGCCGCGCCCTCGGTGCCAAGGGCCGGGATGAGTCGCGTCTTTACTTTCCCGGCAACAGGAAAGCGCGCAAAGAGAATCAATCGTGGTCGCACCACGGTCATGATCGGTTTTCTGTTCCCAACGGTGTGCCGTTTTTAGAAGTGTCGTTTGCGCCAGAGCTTTGCAGCGTCGCCGCTCTCTTTGGGCGCGCGGAAGCATTTGCGACGTGGCTTCGGTAGCCTTCCAGGAAGCGCTGATCAATCCAGTCTTTCAGCGCCATGCTCGAACGACCGGTCCACCAAAAGGGTCCCCAGGTCGCGAGGGCGGTGCCATCGCCGAGGTTGAGGATGGCGAGATAGCGTTTCTGGGGCGTGTAGCGGGTCAGAGATTTTTGCTTGAGACTTGCCAAAAGGTTGGCATGGATGCAGGCGGCTTGTCGCACGCCGAATACGCCCAGCTTCGGAAGATCGAAACTCTCCATGGCGGCGCAATCGCCCCCTGCAAAAATCCGGTCGTTCGCGACCGATTGTAAGGTGCCGTTTATCAGCAGCCCTTTGCCGGGTCGCACCGGCAGCTCCATGGTCTCAACGAGTCGATTGGCTTCCAATCCGGTGGCCAGGACGACGACATCCGCAGAAATCCGCTGGCCGTCTTCCGCGACGAGGAATTTCCCTTCGCGAAGGACAATGCGCGTGCGCGTGCGGATTGCCACGCCTCGTCGGGTGAGGTTGCGTTGAAGCGAGCGTGAGGCTCGCAGCGGTGCTTCGGGAATCAATCGCTCGCTGGAAGTGGTTACCGTGATGGGCAGGGTGACTCCATGGCGAGCGGCCAACGCGATCAAATTGGCCGCTACTTCCGAGCCAGCTGGTCCGCCGCCAACCACAACGATTCGCGGTATTCGTCCTTCATGGAAACTGGTCTCCAGGTGCACGCGCAGCTTCCATAGATTGCTGATCGGCTTTACCAGCCAGACGCTGGGATCGTTCGCCGCCCCAGCAATGCTGGCAGCATTCACCCGGCTGCCGACACTAAGGGACAAATAGTCATAGGTGAGTTCGCCGCCGCCGGCGAGTCGAACCTGCCGGAGTGAGGGGCTCACGGTTTCGACGCGGGCCTGAATAAACTCGACCCCATGAGCCTCCGCCAACGCCCTCGGATCTACTTGATCTTCGACCGGCTCACAACTTCCTCCCAGCATCCCGGTTGCGAGCCCCGAATACCAGAACGCGCCCGGATCAATCAACACCACGCGCGCGCCGCACTGAATCAACGCCTCAGCATGGGCGACGACGTGCAAATGAGCATGGCCCGCGCCCACCAAAATCACGGTCGGCGATTGTTTCCCGGCTGAATTCATCAGGCATTCCTGTTTCCAAAGTTATGGATGGCTATCGCGTCCATACGAGCCAGCGGTGGATGAGCCTTTTCACAAATGGGGTCAGGCGCGTGCGATTGTAGGCGTCCGCCGCCTTCTTGATCGCTTCGCCCTGGGTCGGATAGGCGTGGATGACGCGGGCCAAAGTGCGCAGACCGATCCCTGCAACCATCGCCAGAGTGATCTCGTTGATCATCTCGCCAGCGTGACGCGAGACGATCGTCGCACCCAGAATCCGGTCCGTCCCCTCCTTGACGTGGATTTTGACGAAGCCCGCTTCCTCCCCGTCAGTGATCGCGCGATCCACGTCGTGCATCGGGATCGTGAACGTCTTGACCGAGATGTCCTTGTCGTGCGCCTGCCGCACATGCAGGCCGACATGGGCGATCTCCGGATCGGTGTAGGTGCACCAGGGAATTGTCAGTGCACTCAGCCGCTGGCGCCCGAGGAACAGCGCGTTCCGCACCACGATGCGCGCCGATGCGTCGGCGGTATGGGTGAACTTGTGCGCCAGGCAGGCATCGCCGGCGGCATAGATGCGCGGATTAGTGGTCTGCAGGAAGTCGTCGACCCGTATCCCATCCATGTTGTCGTAATCGACGCCCGCAGCCTCCAGATTCAGACTGTCGACATTCGGCACCCGACCAGTGCCGGTGAGGATGGCATCGACTGCGACCGCACTTTTATGGTCGTCGCTGACCAGATCGACAAGCTTCTGCCCGCCTTCGATGCGCACGTTGACGGCGCGGGTGTTGAGCCGCACCTCGATGCCGTCGCGGGCGAAGGCGTCAGACAGGATCTG
>JBBQYK010000272.1:0-7175 GCA_038208765.1 Verrucomicrobiota bacterium | reverse complement strand
AGCTGGCGCAGGCCGTTCACGCACTGGATGCGCTTGGCGGATTCCTTGGCCTTGGCCAGCGCCGGCAGCAGGAGGCTCGCGAGAATCGCGATGATGGCGATGACCACGAGCAGCTCAATGAGCGTGAACGCGCCGGGCGCGGGTCGCGAATTTGTCTTACGTGTCAGTTTCATGTCGTCCTGCTGTCTCAATGATGATTGGTTAAACCAATCGGTTACAGCGGTGATGGACTTAAGCAGCACGCGAGAAATTCAACAGGAGTTCGCGAGTGGCGAAGATGGTGGGTTTTGTCACGCTGCGATAATACCAGCCCGCGCAGAGCGGGCGGTTCCAGCGTGCTGCCGGTTTGTAACCGGCCGGTGAGGCCCACGGTGTTCGACAACGCAGGGACGTGCCAAAGCGAACTCACTTCGCGGCTCCTGCCAGTGGCAAACTGGCAAGCACGTTGTCTCGCCCCGCGCGGCGCGACTTCTCGCAGCGCGAGAAGTTCCCCCTTTCCCTTTCGTCTCTCCTACCTCGCCAGATGACACGACACCCAGTGCCCTGGCTCAATCTCGCGCAACTGCGGAATCTCCTGCTCGCACCGAGCCTCTTTCACCGGACAACGCGGATGAAAGGTGCAGCCGGGCGGCGGCGCGATGGGCGACGGCACGTCACCCGGCAGCATGATGCGCTTTCGCTTCGAGTCAGGATCTACGACGGGCACGGCGGAGAGCAGCGCCTGCGTGTAAGGGTGCTTCGGTTCGCGCACCAGTTTCTTGGCCTCGGCGATTTCCACCGCGCGCCCTAGGTACATGACCATGACGCGATGGCTGATGTGTTCCACGACCGCGAGATCGTGCGCGATGAAAAGATACGTCAGCCCGCGCTGCTGCTGGAGGTCCATGAGCAGGTTCACGATTTGCGCCTGCACGGAAACGTCGAGCGCGCTGACCGGCTCGTCGCAGACAATCAACTTCGGCTCGACAGCGAGTGCGCGGGCGATGCCGATGCGCTGACGCTGACCGCCGCTGAACTCATGCGGGTAACGCTCCGCGTGTGAAGGATCGAGACCGACATCACGGAGCAGATCCGTGATACGCGCACGCTGCGCTGCCGGACTGTCCGCGAGCGCGTGAATGTCAATGGCCTCGCCGATGATCTGGCTCACGGTCATGCGCGGATTGAGCGAGCCGTAGGGATCCTGGAAAATCATCTGGAACTTGCGGCGGCGGGTGCGCAGGGCTTCGCCGCTGAGTTTCGTGATGTCCTCGCCATCAAGCATCACGCTGCCCGCCGTCGGTTCGAGCAGACGAATGATGGCGCGTCCGAGCGTGGTCTTGCCGCAGCCGCTTTCGCCGACGAGTCCGAGCGTCTCGCCTGGCGCGATGGACAGGCTCACATCGTCCACCGCCTTCACATGCGCCCGCACGCGGCTGAACAGGCCGTGCTTCACCGGGAAATGGACTTTGAGGTTTTTGACTTCGAGGAGGTTCATTTTTTGGCGGCCGGTCGCTGGGTGCGGATTTTCTCCCACCACTGTGGCAACCGTTGTGTGTGAAAGCGGACGATCATGCGGTGGAGGCTGGCAGTGATTTCCCGTTCGGGCAACACCTGCCGCCAATCCAGGTCGAGTTGGCTCATCTTCTTGAGCGGAAATCTGGCGCCGCCAAGCTGCCGGGCTGCTCTCAGCACGTCCGCACGATTCCCGAGAAAATCAATGTCCTTGCTGACGAAGGGAAGGAATCGGGCCAGTTCAGGTTCAGCCGGGAGCAAAGTTTCCGCCCAGTAGTTGACCGCCTGCCCGCCGATGATGATGTGAGGCTGGCCCGATTCATCGCGGGTTTGGAAGACTGCGAGGAATTGTGACAGCGCAAACTGCACGGGATTATTTCTTGGCGGGAGAAGCCATTGCGGAAAGCACTTTGGCAAGGTTGGTGATTTTCCATTGTGAAGCATCACCAAAAATCGAAGCCGCCCGCTGCTCCGCCTGCGCCGCGCGCCGGCTTTTGCGCGCCCGCCGCAGCGAAGCCATGCGCTCGCGGGATTCCGCCTCTTTCAAGGCTTTGAATGAATTGGCACTCACGGGCCAACGCTAGCACGGCGGCTGATCCCGTAAAGCCGGGAAAAGAACCGCGATGAGGCAACGGCGCGTCCGGGCTTCACGAGGAAATGGATTTTGAGATTTTTGACTTCGAGCAGTGGCATGACGAATCGGATTAAAATCGTTTGTTGTATTCCTCGTGTGAGCCAATCCATTCCCAGAGGAAAGTGTGGCCCGAAAATTTTCCCACGGCCCGGTAATGACCACCGACACGCACCGACCAGTCAGATTTGCCGATGGATTTGAAACGTAACGAAGGGTGAAAAGGGCTGGCCGACCAGAGCTGGTAATTCTTTTGCGCCAGCATCCGAAAGTCGGCGGGCAGCGCGCGATAGAGCCGCCAGAATTCGGAGGTGCCTCGACTGGGGAAAGTCACGGCTCGCGCAGGATATCGGTGAGCGGAATCGTTTTGCCAGCGGCGTGATCGGCCTCGGCGGCGCGATGAAGCTGGTCAAATTTGCCGGTGGCGGCATCGCGTTTCATCTGCCGGTCCCAGTCATCATCCTCCCAGTTATTCAGACACGCGGCGATCTCGGCGCGGTCTTCGAGGGTCAACGAAGGAATAGCGGCTTTGATTTCCTGAACGGTCATGGCGTGAAACTAAACGCACGCGGGCGCGGGCGTCAATGAGCAGCCAGTTCCTTGGCATACAAGCATCGCACCCAACGCTTCGGCTCCACTTCGATCAACTCCGGCACCTTCTCGCCGCACTCGGGATGCTGCGCGGCGTTCGGGCAGCGCGGATAGAATCGGCAGCCTTTCGGCCAGTTCCCCGGACTCGGCACGGTGCCGCCGATGGTTTCCAGGCGCTGCCGGTCACCGCGCAGGCTGGGCACGGAGTTCATCAGCGCGCGCGTGTAGGGATGCAGCGGGCGGCGAAGCAAATCTGCGGCGGACGCCAGTTCCACAATTTGCCCGGCATACATCACGGCCAGACGGTCGGCGATGTCGCTGACGATGCCAAGATTGTGCGTGATGAGCAGCATGGCCATGCCGAGGCGCTTTTTCAGATCGAGCAGCAGTTCGAGAATCTGCGCTTGAATGGTCACGTCGAGCGCGGTCGTCGGCTCGTCGGCGATGAGCAGCTTCGGCTCGGAGGCGAGCGCCATCGCGATCATGATGCGCTGCTGCATCCCGCCGGAGAGCTGGTGCGGATAATCTTTGAGTCGCGATTCCGGTGCAGGAATACCGACGAGCTTCAGCAGGCGGATCACTTCGGCGTCATTGGCTTTCTCGGGGCGGTGGAGCTTGAGCGATTCCTTGATTTGATTGCCCACGCGGAAAACGGGATTCAACGAAGCGCTCGGGTCTTGAAAAATGTAGCTCACCACGCCGCCGCGAATTTTCCGCAGTTCTGAAGGATTCATCTTCAGCACGTCGCGGCCATTCAGGAGAATCTCCCCGCCCACGTAACGCGCCGGCGGCGTCGGCACGAGCCGCGCAATGGACAGCGCCGTCACGCTCTTGCCGCAACCGCTCTCACCCACGAGGCAGACGGTCTCGCCGGCATCAATGGAGAAGGACACGCCATCCACGGCGCGCAGCGGCTGGTCCTTCGAGCCGAACTCCAGTTGGAGATTTTTGATTTCGAGGAGAGGCATCAGAGGAAGAAAATGACGAAAGACAAATGACGAATGATGACCCGCTGCGTCAGCCCTTCGACCTTTGTCATTTGGCACTTGGAATTCATTTCGTATCGAGCGCGTCTCTTAACCCGTCGCCCAAAAAGTTAAAAGCGAGAACCGTGATGAAGATGGCCGCACCGGGCGCAAGCAGCCACGGATGGTTCTGCAAATACTCGGTGTTCTGCGCCGCGCTCAGCATGTTGCCCCAGCTCGCGTCCGGCTCCTGCACGCCCACGTTCAGAAAGCTGAGCACGACTTCGCCGAGAATGTAGTAAGGCACGCTGAGGGTCGCCGCGACGATGGCATACGAAAAGGTGCTGGGCAGAATGTGCTTCAGGATAATCTTGGGCGTGGTCTGGCCGAGCGAACGCGCGGCGAGAACAAATTGCCGCTCGCGCACCGACAGTGCCATGCCGCGAATGACGCGCGCTTTGCTCGCCCAGCCGACGAAACTGAGAATGACCACGATGAGCAGATACGCCTGCGTCGCGCTCAGGGTGGCCGGGAAAACTGACCGCAGCGCCATGATCAAATACAGCGCCGGCACCGACATGATGAGTTCCGCGAAACGCATGGCCACGCCATCCACGCGCCCGCCGAGGTAGCCCGCCAATCCGCCGACCAACATCCCGATGCTGAACGACAGCACGATGCCAATCAGTCCGATGGACAGGGAAATCTGCGAGCCGTAGAGCACGCGCGAGAAAATGTCGCGCCCGTATTGATCCGTGCCGAAGACATAGACCGGGTGCTTGTCACTGCCCGTGCCGAGGAGGTGGATGGTCGCAGGAATGAAGCCGAGCAACCTGTATTTCTCGCCGCGCACGAAAAACTTCAGCGGCGCGGTGTTTTCGGGAAAAGTCTGATACTTGGCCTTGCCGTCGATGGAGAGCGTGCGCGGCACGGCGAGCCAGCCATGGCGAATCTTCCAACTCGTCGGCGGATGAAAGAACCGCTCACGATCCTGCCGCTCGTAACTGTACGGCGCGACGAAACCAGCGAACAACGAAGCGGCATAGAGGACGATGAGCACCCAGCCGCCCATCATCGCGACGCGCTTGCGCTTCAACCGCTGCCAGACGAGTTGCCCGGGTGAGAGCGGGATGGTGGAGGCGAGCGCGGTGTCCATTCAACGAGTCCCGTTGTTGTTCCAGCCCCACAGGGGCGGCCGAAAATAGTCCAGTGCTTCAGCACTGGGTTGGCGTTGTTTTGCGGTCGAGTCCCGGAGGGACGAAAGAAAAGTGCGAAAGATTCTGCCGTCCCTACGGGACTCAATTGCTCCACCACCGCCCTCCCAGCACTCAAGTGCTGGGCTAATCTCTACCGTCCCTGCGGGACTGACTGACCGGCGGACCGCCCATGAGATTTTTTGGACGACACTCATCTCACTTAAAACGGATGCGCGGGTCGCTCCAGGCGAGGAGCAGGTCCGCGATGAAATTTCCCACCACCAGCAGCACCGTCGCCATCACCACGGTCGCGACGACAAGTTGATAATCCTGCGAGAAGAACGCCTCCATCGTCAGCCGCCCCAATCCCGGCCAGGCCATGATGTTCTCGACGATGAACGCGCCACTCAGGAGCGCCGCGAGCGAGTAGCCGAAGATGGTGAGCAGCGGATTGATGGCGTTGCGCAGCGCATGTTTGTAGATGACCCAGCGCTCGGCCATGCCTTTCGCGCGGGCGGTGGTCACGAAGTCCGCGCGCAACACATCGAGCAAGTTCGAGCGCATCTGGCGCATGATGCCGGCCATCTCCGCCGCCGCGAGCACGAGCGTGGGCAGCAGCAGGTGATGCACCGTATCCTTGAACTTCTCCCACGGCCCCATGATGTCGTGCAGCGGACTCGACGCGCCGCCGATGGGAAACCAGCCCGTGGCGTAGGCGAACATCAGCGCCAGCAACGCGAGCAACACCTCCGGCACCGACAGTCCGACGAAAGCGATAAGCGCACAAAGCCGGTCAATCCACGAATCCTTGTGCACGGCCGCCCAGATGCCAAGCGGCACGGCCACAGACCACGCGAGAATGGTCGCGGCCATCGAGAGCAAGAAGGTGTTCCACAGCCGCGCCTTGATGAGTTCACCCGCCGGTCGCTTGTAGGCGATGGATTCGCCGAAGTCGCCGTGCAGGACCACGTTCTTCACCCAGTAGCCGTAGCGGACATACCACGGGCGGTCGAGATGGTAGCGCGTGCGCATGCGTTCGAGCATGTCGGGCGTGACCTGCGGATTTTGCGAGAGCTTGGTGAAGTAATCCCCGGGAATGAGTGCGGTGAGCGCGAAGGTAAAGAAGGACACCCCGATCAAAATCGGGATCATGTGCAGCAACCGCTTCAACAAATAGACCCACATCGCGCGAACTTCGCTCGGAAGTGTGGCGGGACGGTGGCGAAGGCGCAAACCGTTTCCTGTTGGAGTCCAAGCTTTAGCTTGTCCCCGAACACGCTGAAGCGTGAACTCCAACTCAAGCTGAAGCTTGGACTCCAACGCCCGCGCAACCTTTTCGTCGCGCTGGCGTTAAACATCGATATATTCAGCGCGCATGATTGTCCGGTTCCGCCAAATCGCTGCTGCCGTCGCGGGTCTTTTCGCGGCGCTCCTCCCCTGCTCTGCTGCTGATGCGCTGAGATGGGACAAGGCGCGCGACCGCGTGGATGCCTCGGTGGAAACGTGGACGGTGCCGCAGATGCTCGGGCGTGTCGCGGCGGCGACAGGCTGGGAAATCTATCTCGACCCGGAAATCAAAACGCGCGTCACCACCAAGTTCACCAACAAGAAACAAGGCGAGGCGCTCAAACGTTTGCTCGGCGAATACAATTACGCGCTCGTCCCGGAAACGAACGGCTCCTCAAAATTCTTCGTCTTCCGCAAAACGCGCGCCGAGGCCACCCGGGCCATTGAACCGATCGTCAGCAAGGATTCCACCAACCGCATCGGCAACGAACTTGTGGTCACGCTCAAGCCGGGCGAGAAGATTGAAGACCTCGCGAAACGACTGGGCGCGAAAATTGTGGGCCGCTCGGATGACCAGAACACTTACCGCTTGCGTTTCGAGGACGAAACTTCCGCCGACGCCGCGCGCACGAAGCTCGAAGCTGATTCATCCGTCGAGAACGTGGACAATAATTATTACGTGTCACGCCCGGAGTCAGCCCAGTCGCTCGGGACGCCCGGTCGCCCGCTCGGCCTGAATCCCACCGCCTCGCCCGATGGCAAATACACCGTCGTCGGCATCATTGACTCCGCCGTGGATGCGAAGGGCGGCAACTTCGCCAACTTCATCCTGCCTGGATTTGAAACCAGCGGCACGTCTGCGGACGGGACGCCCTCGCACGGCACCGCCATGGCGGAAATTGTTCTGCGCTCGCTGGCCCTGTCGAGCGACGACAAGTCCACCACCGTGCGCCTGCTGCCCGTGAACGTCTTCGGCGAGAACGGCGAGACAACCACGACCTACGACATCGC
>JBBQYK010000271.1:0-7205 GCA_038208765.1 Verrucomicrobiota bacterium | reverse complement strand
GCCGGCCCCTTCTCCATGAACTCGCGCTGCCGCTTCACGATCTCTTTCCCGATGTTCAGGATGGTGGACTGGCGCTGGTGCAGGCTCTTGATGAGAAATTTGCCGGCGCGAATCTTCTCGCGGATGTACTCGCGGACCTCGGCGGAGGAACTGGCCTGGGCCATGAGGTCTTTGTAGTGGTTGCTGATGCGGAGCTGGGGGAGATGGTCGTTGTTGGTGGTGACGATGAATTCACCGTGGTCGCCCTTCACGACGAAGACTTCGGGCATCACATACACGTCGTTGTCCGGCAGGAACTGGCGGCCGGGGCGCGGTTCGAGATTGGCGATGCGCTCGAGGGATTCCTGGATGTCGTCGAGGTCGCGGCCGAGCACGCGGGCGATCTCGGGGATGCGGCGCTTGCTGAGGGCGTCGAAGCATTCGCTGACGATCTTGTATTCGATGGTGTGCTTGAGCTTCTTGCGTTCGAGCTGCAGCAGGAGGCATTCGCGCAAGTCGCGGCAGCCGACGCCGGGGGGATGAAAGGACTGGATGACCTGGAGCACGTCCTCGATTTGCGCCGGCTCGACGCTGGTGCTGGTGGCGAGTTCCTCGACGGTGGACTTGAGGTAGCCGTAGTCGTCGATGTTGCCGATGATCATTTCGGCGATGGAGATGGCACCGTTGTTCAGCTCGGAAAGGCGGACCTGCTCGATGAGATTTTCCTGAAGCGAAGTGCTTTGGGTGAGCGAGTTGAACATGAACTCGCGCTTCTCCTCGTCCTCGGGCGTGCTGCGCTGGCCGACGTTGGCGGCGGAGAAATGGTCGCGCCAGTCCTGGTCCATCTGGGTGAGCTGCTCGAACTGGGCCTGAAAATCATCGACCGGCTCTTTGCTGTCCTTCTCGGTGGCAGGGTCGAACTTCACGTCGTCGGGCGGCTCGGTGGGGTCGGCGGCGATGACGCTTTCGGACTGGGGACCGCCTTCGCTCTCGGCCCTTTCCTGCTGGAGTTCGCTGGAAGTGGCTTCTTCGAGGAGCGGATTCTGTTCCATCTCCTGCTGGACGAGCGCTTGGAGTTCCAAGGTCGGCGCCTGAAGCAGGGCCAGCGATTGCTGCAACTGCGGGGCCAGCACTTGGGAAAGCGCCATTCTCTGCGATAAAAACAAGCCTTGGGCCATTCTCGTTCGGATTCTACTTAGGTTTCAAAATTGCTCAAGAACCCATTCGGCATGGGCGCTGCTTGGCTGAAGGAATCGCGGCGAAATAATTTAGGAGAATTGTCTTGGCATTGGATGGCTCCAAGCAATGCCTCACGCAAAGCCCGCGAAGGGCGCAAAGGAAAGAGGCCTGCACTGGGTCGGACCCATAGTTTTTTATCCGCTGCCTTCTTGGCGTCCTTCGCGTCCGTTGCGTGAGGCATTGCACCTGGCTTCAACAAGAGGCGGCTCCGCCAAAAGAATAGATTTGGTGCGAGAGAAAATTTCCCTACCGTCCTCCGCGTGTCCGTGCAGTTCACCATTCTCGGCAGCGGCTCCAGCGGCAACTGCGCCTACCTCGAAACCGAGGAGGCGCGGCTGCTCATCGATGCCGGCCTGAGCGGGCGGCAGATCCGCCAGCGCCTACTCTCCATCGCGCGCACGCCGGAGAATCTCACCGGCATCCTCATCACGCACGAGCATCATGATCACATCCAGGGCCTCGCGGTGCTGGCGGCGAAGTTGAACGTGCCGATTTATTGCAACCGTCTGACCAAGGAAGCCATCGAACTGCTCGTCGGCGCGCCCGTGCGCTGCCACTTGTTCAGCACCGGCGGCAGCTTCGACGTGGATGACGTGCGCGTGGACACCTTCAGCGTGCCGCACGACGCCTACGATCCCGTGGGCTTCATGCTGCACACCAGTGCGGGTCGTATTGGCTTCCTCACCGACCTCGGCCATGCCACCAAGCTCGTGATCGAACGGGTGAAAAACGCGCACGCGCTCGTGCTGGAAGCCAACCACGACATGAAGCTGCTTCAGGACGACACGCGCCGCCCGTGGAGCATCAAGCAACGCATCCTCAGCCGTCACGGCCATCTCTCGAACGCCGCCGCCGCCGATGCCGCCGAGCAAATTGTCTCCGCCGACCTGCGCCAGCTTTACCTCGGCCACCTCAGCGGCGACTGCAACCGTCCGGAGATCGCGCACCGCACCGTGAGCGAGCGGCTCACGCGCCTCGGAGCCGCGCACGTCCACGTCACCACCGCCAGCCAGGACACGCCCTGCGCGACGCTGACGCTGTGACGGCGATTGCGTGATTGCGGTTTTTCCGCCGCTTGTTTCTACTCCCGCCCTCGTTTTGAGAATGACCATGTTCGAACCGCAAAAATTTATCGCCGGCAACGTGCGCGACATCCCGCGCTCGGGCATCCGTGATTTCTTCGACATCGTGCAGGGGATGAAGGACGTGATCTCGCTGGGCGTGGGCGAGCCAGATTTCGTCACGCCCTGGCACATTCGCGAGGCCGCCATCTACGCGCTCGAACGCGGCAAGACCGGCTACACGTCGAACCTTGGTTTGCTCAAGCTGCGTGAAGTGATCGCGAAGCACATCGCCGAGAAGTTCCACATCAATTACAGCCCGAAGAACCAGATCATCATCGCCGTGGGGGTCAGCGAAGCGATGGACATCGCTTTTCGCGCGGTGACGAATCCGGGCGACGAGATCATCTATCACGAGCCGTGCTACGTGAGCTATTCGCCGAGCATCGCGATGGCGCATGGCGTTCCGGTCGCGGTGTCGTGCCAAGCCGAGAACGGTTTTGCGGTCACGGCGGAGGCGATTGAGAAAGTCATCACGCCGAAGAGCAAAGTGCTGGTCCTGAATTTCCCGACCAATCCGACCGGCGGCACCATGACGCGCGAGGAGCTGCTGAAAATTTCCGCGCTCGTGCAGAAGCACAACCTGCTCGTGTTCACGGACGAGATTTATTCTGAACTCACGTTCGAGGGCGAGCACACCAGCATCGCGTCGCTGCCCGGCATGGCGGAGCGCACGATTTTCCTGCACGGCTTTTCGAAGGCCTACGCGATGACGGGCTTCCGCATCGGCTACGCCTGCGGCCCGGTCGAGATCATCGAGGCGATGATGAAGATTCATCAGTACTCGATGCTCTGCGCGAGCATCATCAGCCAGGAAGCGGCCATCGAAGCCATCGAACACGGCTGGCCGGACATGCTGGAGATGCGCGACCAGTATCGCCTGCGCCGCAACCTGATCGTGAAGGCCTTCAACGACCTGGGCCTGCCGTGTCATCTGCCACGCGGATCGTTCTACGCGTTTCCGTGCATCAAGAGCACCGGGCTGACCTCCAAAGATTTTGCGTGGAAACTGCTCGAACAGGAGAAGGTCGCGTGCGTGCCGGGCGGCGCGTTTGGCGCGAGCGGCGAAGGCTACGTGCGCGCCTGCTTCGCCACGTCGCTGGAGCAGATTCAAGTCGCGGTGGAACGCATCGGAAATTTCGTGCAGCGCGTGCGCAAGAGTTGAGTTGTTTCTGACCCACCGCAGCAAGGTCATCGCGGCGCTCGAGCGTCAGCCCCACAAACCCTGAAGAATTTCCTGACCGGGAACGCCCAGAGGAAACTTCTTGCTGAGCGGATGGTTCTCGATCCCGGCGAACTTTCGCAGCGCCTCGTGGATGTGTTCGGGGCGCACGCGGATGCCCTTTTCCTTTTCGCAGACCAGAGTCCGGGGATTGAGCGGGACGTGGAACTGCTTCTCGTCGGTCGCGCCGATGACGCGGTTGCCCTTGATGCCGGGGCCGAGGAACAGGATGGAGCCGATGGACCAGTGGTCCTTGCCGTTGCCCTTGTTGTAAGTCGGCGTGCGGCCCATCTCACTCTGGACGACCACGACGAGCTTCTCCCGAATCTTCAGCGCCTCGGCCCGACGGATGAGGTAGGCGATGCCGGCGAGGAACTCGGGGATGAGTTTCATCTGATCGGTGTCGTTGTTCGCGTGGCTGTCGAACTGGCCGATGGAGAGATTCGCGGAAACGCAAACGCCGGCCTTGAACGAGGCGAGGGCAATCTCGGCCTGCTGCGCGAGGCGCTCCTTGGGAATCGTAGCGGGAATGTAAGGCGTGATGCGCTGCATCGCCTTCGAGTTGACCTGTGCCGCGTAGAGCATGCTCTCAGCGCGCTCCTGCCGCGGAAGCAGCGGTTGAACGGCGCTGGTTTCGCGCTGTTCGCGCAAAGCCTGCTCGATGCGGGCGAGGGCGAAGTCATCATGGTAAGGCGAGCGCACGTTGCCCTCGATGGCATCGGCGTTGGCAATTTTCTGGAGCGACGGCAGGTAGGGAACGCGCGACATCGCCACGACATTTCCGGTCGCCGAGTAGTTGCCGAAAGTCAGGAACGACAACGGGCACGTCGGGCCTTTGCACGCGGCCACCAGCGCGGCGAAAGTCGGGTAGGCCATGCTGTCGAGCTTGCCGGTGGCCATGTAACGCGCGCCGGGCGCATGGTTGTTCACCGAGTAGTCGAGTCCGTTCAGCGTGAGCAGTTCGTTGCCGAACTCGCCGAAGAACTCCTCGTTGCTCATCCCGGCCTGGATGTGTTTCGCCGTGGGCGCGAACTTGTGCTGCCCCTTCGTGAGAATGTCGCCCTCTTTGTAGAGGCGGTTGATTTCGCCCACGCCCTTGGGGTCCATGAGGTAGGTCGTGTCCCAGCCGCCCGACGCGTTGAACACCACGTAGTAGGGACCCTCGTAAGGTGGTTCCTCCTTCGTCGCCGCGCGCAGCAGCGATGTGAGTCCGCCGGGGCAGGCGAAGCCAAGACCGGCCAGACCGCAAAGTTTCAGGAAATCGCGTCTCGAATCATTCATAGAGAAATTCGTGCTGACGAAGGAGATAGGTGATCACGCCGCGCCAGGCGCGCACCGTGTATTTCGGGTCAGGGACGGGAGCGAGCAGTCCTTGGCGGCAAGAATAATTCTCCTGCTTGTCCAGCCCCTTGCGGCCAGCAGCGTCGCTCACGATGCCGGCAAAAAGCTGGAAGGTGCGTTCCACCTCCGGCGAATTCGTCGTGTCGTATCGACCGAGCACACGCTGATGGAGATGAACAATCGTCCGGCGAATCTTCGCGTCGGTTTCGGGAGAGCCCGGAACCACGTCCGGCTCGATGTCCGGGAACAGCCGGCGCTCGGCGGGTGCGCGACTGAAGTCGAGCGCGGTTTGCTTGCAGGCCACGTCGTTCGCGAGGATGCGCTGAATCGCGCCCATCGCCCCGCTCGGGTCGGCGGCGCGCTCCGTAACTTCCTTCGAGTCAATGCCGCCGTAGAGCATCGCCATCTGATCGTTCAACTTGCCCCACGGCTTGCCGAAGACGGCTCCCACCTTCCGCTCGACCTGTTCGGGCGCAAGCATCCGCACGAGACCGATGTCATCCAGTTCCGCGCGGCGAGACGGATTCGCCGCCACGGTCGCAAGGCCGTCGGCGCGGTAGAAATCCGACACGACCCAATCCTTGAAAACATTCTTGAGATTGAAACCCGTCTGCGCAAACCGGACCGCGATGGTTTCAATTTGTTTCCGCTGCGCCTGATACGCGCGGCGCTTGGCGGCGTAAAGCGGGTCATCCAGTTCCTTCGGCGGCAGCAAAACCTTGCGACCCGTGAGCAGGTAATGAACATGCTCGACCATCGCGACGGCGAAGCGCGGATCCTTCGCGGTGCGTTCGCCGAGCCAGGGCAGCGCGCGCCAGCGTTCCTCGGACGGCAGTTCTTCGCCCTCGAAGCCGGGTCCGAACATGTCGGTGAACCAGCCGCCCTTACGCCGCCCATAAACGCCCTCGAACTTCCAGTAGTCCTGAAACAGCCCGGCCACCGGGTCCACAGTCTTGTGGCATACCACGCACTCCGACGCTTGCATGGTGGGATTCTCGAACTTCGCCGAGACGGCGGCGGCGTCCGACACGCGTGCGGCCAGTTCCAGAACATCAATGCCGAGGAAGTGCAGGAAATACATCCGTGCGCGCTGGCGGTTGCGGTTCGTCTCCGTCGTCGGATAGCGCCGCAGGTATTGGAAAGTGCTCAGCAATCCCGCGTGCGGGTACAAGCCCGTCGCCGATTCCTGGTTTTGGGATTTTTCGCGTCCGATGAGCGCCTTGATTTTCACCGGCACGTATTCAAACGGGTCGTTCGTGTTTTGGAACTTCGACTTCAACTCCTCGAACACGCCGTAGCCGCGCGCCGTGTAGGGCGTGACCATGATGTAGTCCGCCGTGACGATTTCCGTGAAGGGCCGCTCGTGCCGCACGATGTATTCGATGAGCCGCATCGGCTCGCCCTGAATCGCCTCGCGATAATCGTTGGCGAGTTTGTAGCCCGCCTTGGTGCGCGCCTTTTCATCGGCGATGTGGCTGAGATCGTATTTCTGATACCACAGCCGCGTCTTCTCGAAGTGGTCGTAAGAAAGCACCGTCTCTGCGTTGTCCTCCAAACCAATCGTGAGGAAGATGTCGTTGAACCCCTCGCGCAGCCGGTCATAAAAGGCGTCCTCCTTCATCACCGCGTCGAGAATGGACGGCAGCGCTTTCAGTCCCTGACTCGCGACGGCGACCAGTTCGGCTTCAGTGGGCAGACGTCCAGCGAGTGAAAGTGTGACGCGGCGGAGCAGCTTCCGGTCATCCACCATCACGATTCCGTCGAAGAATGGCGGCGCGTTTCCGTCCTCGGCCATCTCGCGCGCTGGGTCCGAGGACACCGGAGCATTCGCCCGACGGACGAAATCGGCGAGCACGCGATAGCCCGCTGAATCCCGCTGGAGCACTTCTTCGCCGCCATGCTTGAGCTGGCCGACAACTTTCAACAGCAGGCGGGATGGCTCGCCTTCCTTCAGCCTCGCCATCTGGGTGAAAGCACCGAGATTGTGTCGCATGTCGTCAGCTTGGGCTTGGCCTTGGCTCCGCTTGGGATCACGCAGCACGAACTTGCTGTCCTCGGCATCGCCCCCAGCCTTGTGGCATTTCAGGCAGGATTGCGCGCCGACCTTGGCCCAGACCTCAGCGGAAAAAAAGGCATCCGCCACGGCGGCACATCCCGCTCCGGTGTAGGGCTTCAACTCCGCGCCACGCGTGCCGGGCGCCAGCAACGCCAGCGCCATGAGCACGGCCCATCCGGGACGAGTGGAAAAAGTCATGACTGGCAGCTTGGACGCAAGGCGGCTCCGTTCCACCGAAAATATGTTC
>JBBQYK010000270.1:0-7261 GCA_038208765.1 Verrucomicrobiota bacterium | reverse complement strand
TATTCCCCGCGTTTCACGCGCCGCTTGAAGCGCTCGACGGAGAGCATGCCCTTCACGCCAAAATTCCACGCGGCCTTCCAGAGGCAGCGTTTGTCAACGGTGCGGATGATTCGCGTGGCGAGTCGTGGCAGCATGGCGGTTCAGACGATGAAGCGTCGGGAGAATTCGTTCACGAAAAATATGTGCCGGCCACAACCGCCAGCGGGCGGCTCAACGCCGCGCGCGCCAGAGAAAATCCAGGTCATTGTCTACCACGGCAAAGTCATCCACCCTCGAGCCGGCGTTGAGTTTCACCACCAGCCTGCGTGCCTCCTGGTCATTGACGAACTTGGGGCGGTAACTGCCGCTAAACCACATGAGTAGCGGCAGGCCGTCCGATTGAAACGACGTGCAGGTAGGTTCACCGAACCGCGCAATCAATTCGCTCCGGGTGGTCTGGTCGCGCCGGAGAAATTGCACATCGCCGGGCTGCAAGCTTGGCCCGGCATCGAACCGGGCATTGACCCGCAGCATTGGCGTCACCGATTCGTCGTGCAGCTTGCGCGCGATGACGGCATTTGAGCCATAACCCAGCGTGAGAGTTCGAAGGATCAGGTCAACGGGGTGATTGCTGCGTTCAATGGGGCTGACATGGTTGTTCAAACGGGGTTCGCCAAAAAAATAACGCGCGACGGTCCTGCCGTTCGACCCCGTGACGCGTTCGTGCGGCGGGCCAAACTCTTTCTCCACTTCCGCCATTGTCGTCTGGCCCGGAACGATCTTCCTCACCGGGCCGACCGCCAGCCGCCGCACCGAAGTTTTGCAACCGAACATCATCACCACGCACACGGTCAGGGCCAGCAGCAACCGCTGTCTTCGAATGAAATTCATGACGCACTATCCGCGCAGAACGAAATGGGAAGCAAGCGCGAGCCGCAGTCAGTGTTCAGCGGAATCAAAAAGGCGAACGGTTGCCCGTTCGCCTTTCGTGTTCTGAGAATTGATTTCGCTTAGTAGCGGTAGTGCTCCGGCTTGTACGGGCCGTCCGCCGACACGCCGAGATACTCAGCCTGCTTCTTCGAGAGCTTGGTCAGTACCACGCCGATCTTTTCCAAGTGCAGGCGGGCCACTTCTTCGTCGAGCTTCTTGGGCAGACGATAGACGCCAACTTTGTAAGTGCCCTTGTTCCGCCACAGGTCGAGCTGGGCGAGCACCTGGTTGGAGAACGAATTCGACATCACGAAGCTCGGATGGCCGGTGGCGCAGCCGAGGTTCACGAGGCGGCCTTCCGCCAGCACGTACATCGCCTTGCCGTTGGCGAAGGTGTATTTGTCGTACTGCGGTTTGATGTTCAGCCTCTTCACGCCCTTCGCGGTGTTCAAGCGGTCCATTTGGATCTCGTTGTCGAAGTGGCCGATGTTACACACGATGGCTTGGTCCTTCATCTTCGTCATGTGCTCGAAGGTGATGATGTCGCAGTTGCCCGTCGTGGTGACGTAGATGTCCGCCGTGCCGAGCGTGCTTTCCAACGTGTTGACCTCGAAGCCTTCCATCGCAGCTTGCAGCGCGTTGATGGGGTCAATCTCGGTGACAATGACGCGGGCACCGAAGCCGCGCAGCGAATGCGCCGAGCCTTTGCCCACGTCGCCGTAGCCGCAGACGCAGGCGACCTTGCCGGCAATCATCACGTCCGTCGCGCGCTTGATGCCGTCCGCCAGCGATTCGCGGCAGCCGTAAAGATTGTCGAACTTCGACTTGGTCACGGAGTCGTTCACGTTGATGCACGGCACGAGCAGCTTGCCCTGTTCAAGCATCTGGTAAAGGCGATGCACGCCGGTGGTCGTCTCTTCGGAGACGCCGCGCCATTCCTTCACCACGTTGTGCCAGAAGCCGGGGCGTTCTTTCGCCACGCGCTTGAGCAGGTTCTTGATGACCTGCTCCTCGTGCGAACCGCTCCGGCTGTTGACCCAGTTGTCGCCGTTCTCTTGCTGGAAACCTTTGTGGATGAGCAGCGTCACGTCGCCGCCGTCATCGACGACGAGTTCCGGGCCTTTGCCCCCGGGGAACGTCACCGCGTCGAGCGTGCAGTCCCAATACTCTTCGAGCGTCTCACCCTTCCACGCGAACACCGGGATGCCGGCCTTCGCAATCGCGGCAGCGGCCTGGTCCTGCGTGGAGAAGATGTTGCAACTCGCCCAACGCACGTTCGCGCCAAGATCAACGAGCGTCTCGATGAGAATCGCCGTCTCGGTCGTCATGTGCAGCGAGCCGGTGACGCGCACGCCTTTGAGCGGCTTGCTCGGCGCATACTTCTTGCGGATGGACATCAAGCCCGGCATTTCCTGCTCGGAAACGTCGATGGTCTTGCGGCCCCAATCAGCGAGGCTCAGGTCTTTGACTTTGAAGTCTTGTTTCGGAGCGCTCGTGCCGTTTTTGGCAAGCTTAGCGCGGGAAGGGGGCAGTTTCACAGTGGCCATAATTCAGTTCAATTTCAGTTCGTTTTCAGTGTCGAGACTCAGCGGATCGCCTTCTTGAGCGCGGCCGCCTTGTCAGTCTTTTCCCAGGTCAAATCTTTGTCTTCCTTGCCGAAGTGACCGTAGTTGGTCGTCTTCCCATAAATCGGGCGCAGCAAATTAAGCTGCTTCACGATGTCCGCCGGCTTGAAGCTGAACACCTGCTCGACCGCCTTCGTGATGGCCGCGTCCGACACGCCGCCCTGCGCGGTGCCGAACGTGTTCACATACACGCTCACCGGCTCGGGATAGCCAATCGCGTAGGCGAACTGAATCTCCGCGCGCCGGGCCAGGCCCGCCGCCACGATGTTCTTCGCCACGTAACGGCCCATGTACGCCGCGCTGCGATCCACCTTGCTCGGGTCCTTGCCCGAGAACGCGCCGCCGCCGTGACGTCCGTAGCCACCGTAGGTGTCCACGATGATCTTGCGGCCCGTCAGCCCCGTGTCGCCCTGCGGCCCGCCGACCACGAAACGCCCCGTCGGATTGATGAGATACAACGTGTCCGCCGTGAGCAGATTCTTCGGCAGCACCTTCTTCACGATCTCCTCGATGCAAAATTCTTCGATCTGCTTGTGCTCCACGTCCGCCGTGTGCTGCGTCGAAATCACGACATTGGAAATTGCGACCGGCTCGTCGTTTTCATAAACGACCGACACCTGTGACTTCGCGTCCGGGCGCAGCCAATGCACCTTCCCGCTCTTGCGAATCTGCGTCAGCTTCCGGCCGAGGCGATGCGCGAACATGATCGGCGCGGGCATCAACTCATCCGTCTCGTCGCTCGCGTAGCCGAACATCAGGCCCTGGTCACCCGCGCCTTGCTCCGCCTTCTTCTTGCCCTTCGCCGCCTTCGCATCCACGCCCTGCGAGATGTCCGGCGACTGCTGGGTGAGAATCACGTTCACGAACACCTTGTCCGCGTGAAACACATCGTCGTCGTTCACGTAACCAATCTCGCGAATCGCCGCGCGCGTGATGGCCGGCACGTCGAGTTTCGCCTTGGTGGTGATTTCCCCGCCCACGATGGCGATGTTCGACTTCACGTACGTCTCGCAAGCCACGCGGCTGTTCTTGTCCTGCGTGAGGCAGGCGTCCAGCACGGCGTCCGAAATGGTGTCCGCGACCTTGTCCGGATGGCCTTCGCCCACGGACTCCGATGAAAAGATGAATCGATTGCTCATGTAATTTTTCTGCCGACAGTTTGACGCCGAATCTAAATATCGACGTATCTGGATACGAAGATACGAACATTGACACCATCGTCAATCTGTTTTTCCATGAAGGCGATGAGCAAGTTCGCGCCACCTCCGCTATCGTGGAATCGCCTCCGCGCCCGGGTCTTGTTCTTTGGCGTCACACTCGTGGTGCTGGCCGTGCTGGCGGTAATTGTGTCATTGGGCGCGATCCGCTGGAGGTGGCATCGCGATGTGAAGGAGCAACTCGCAAGCATCAAGGCGCAGGGACTGCCCACGACTGCGGAAGAGCTTGAGGTCTGGCACAAGCCACTCGCGGAAGGCAATAACGCCGCAATTTTCTATGAGGAACTGTTTGAACTCATGCCCACCAACACGCTGCCCGTCAGATTTGCGTCCCTGCGAAGAAATGAGCCGTTGACGGAGGTTGTGAGCAACCAGTTAAGAGCTGTTGTGGGCAGGCATTCTAACTCCCTGCGACAGGCACGCAGTGGAACCCCGCTCACGTCGGCGCGATATGCCGTCGATCTGTCCGAGGGTGTGAACGCGCGGCTGCCGCACCTCACCCGACTCAAGGCGCTTGCTCAATTACTGCGCGCTGAGGCGATGCTGGACATAGCCGAGGGCCGGTCAGGCGCAGCCGTCGAGGCGATTCTTGCCACGCATCGCGCCGCCCGGACATTGGATGAAGAACCCTTGCTGATGTCGGCGTTGGTCGTGCTTGCTATGGACGCGAACGGATTCATTTCCTTGGAGCGGTTGCTCAATCATCTGGCTCTTGATCACAACCAACTTGCGCAACTCAGTCACGCCGCAGCTTTGACTGACCGAACGAATCGTTTCGTGAAAGGGCTGATTTCCGAACGAGCCATGCATGGGGAAATCATCGGCATGGCGCAGTATGACCTTGCTAAACTTCAAAGCATCGCGCCTGGCGATGAAGGGGAGGAAGCCGGTTCGACTCCAACCCCGCAACCGGGATGGGGATGGAACTTGATTGGCATTTTCGAGCGGGACCGGGCGTTTTATCTGCGTGCAATGGCCACCAACCTCCATATTGCAAAATTGCCGCCGCCTGAATCCGTCCAAGCTGCAAAGTTTGCCGAAGAACTGAACGCTAAGGCCGGAAGCGGCTACTATATTTTCTCCTCTCTCTTTCTCCCTGCACTTGCACGATTAGAACTTCGCGACGCCGAGGCGAGCGCCCGCGTTCGAACAACACTGGTCACGCTGGCGATTGAAGACTGGCGAATCTCGCATGGTGGCCAAACGCCGGACTCGTTGAGCGAACTGACTCCGGCATATATGAAAAGCGTTCCTGCCGACCCGTTCGACGGCAACCCTCTCCGCTACAAAAAACTGCCGCAGGGTTATGTCGTTTACAGCATCGGGCGAGACAAACGAGACGACGGCGGGAAAGAGCAACCGCCCAGAGGCACGAAGCTCAAGGGGGCAGAACGCTTTCAATACGACATCACGTTTGTCGTCGAACGATGAGGACACGCAGAATGGACGCGCTTGGCGTCTCCGTGTTCCAAAACAGGAACAATGTCGTTGTTGCGCGAGCCGATTCCCCTCTGTCGAGTTCCCGCCTTCGGGACTTCGAAATCCGTCCCCGGCTTTGGAGCCGGCGGCGTGAGGAAACCCATTCAAATGCGGAATGCGAAACGCGGAACAGAAATCAGCGCAGCAGCGCGTGGAAGCCAGCTTGGTCAAAGTGATGATCGCCCGTGGCGGCGTCCGCAATTTTGCGTTCCTTCATCACGACGAAGGAGATGCAATCGGTGAGCGACCAGTCCTTGTCGGGTCGGTCGAAGTAGAGCTTCAAGCCGCGCTCAAACAGCGACTGGTCGGCGGGGAGAATCTCCACGCGCGCGTCGGTGGAAAGGCTTTCGTGGAGTTCGCGAAAAGCGTGGCGCTGCTCGCGGCTGGCGAGAGCGTCGGCCAGCTCGATGATCACCCAGGCCGTGGTCAGCAGAGGGCCGTCGTAATTGTCCGAGAACTGCATGGCCCGGTCATGCGCGGCATCATCGGGATTGACGGCGGCAAGGAAGAAAAAGGTGTCCGCAAAGACGGCCTTCATTGCGCGCGTTTCGCTGTGCCGTGAAGGTAGTGGTCGTGCTCGGCGGCGAAATCAGCCGGGAGGTTGCTGACCTTGCCCGCGATCTCTGCCAGCCGGCGAGTGAGTTCGTTGCGCGGGGTTGGCTTGGTGATCGGTTCGACGCGTACCTGAGTCCCATCCGGCAGTCCAAGACCAGACGGCAACTTCACCACTCCATTCTCAATGGTGCCTGTGAAACTCATGCGGGGGAAACTAGGCGCGTCAGCGGGGTGAAGCAATCTTGGACTTCTGAACGGGAACGATGGCATTCGGGACAATCCTGATTCAGCGAGTAGAGCAGCAGATTGGTGTCGAACGAAATCATCGCCGGTCACGCTGCGGCTTCGTTCGCGAGCAAACGCCAATGTTCAACGGGCGCTTGAAACGCGCCGAGCCGCCGGCCTTCAGGAAACCGCCAGCCGAGGGTTGGCTTCGGCTGCGGCTTCGGTTGCACAGTGAGGATCTGCTCCGCCGCCTTGCGGAGAAGTTTCGGCACGGTCAAATGAAGTTGCCCGGCCAGTCCTTCAACCTGCTGATAGAGCGCATCCGGCAATGGCACTTCGGCTTTCTTCACGCGGCGAAGCTAACGCAAACCAGCCGCCCTGTGCAACGCGAAGAAATGACCCGCGCCCCGCTTTTCCGTCGTCGAGTTCCCGCCATCAGGCCTCCGAAATGTCCCCGGCTTTGGAGCCGTCGGCGTGAGCAGATTCGATGGAATCAGGAGTGCGAAACGGAATCGGGTGGCACGGGCTACCAGCCGGGCGGAAGGGAGGGATCGTGCAGTTGGAATAGGCGTCGCCAAAAAAGTCGGAGAGCTTTCCCCATTCCGCGCGGACCCGACGGCTACAGCGGGTTGAAAACGCGCTGGAAGCCGAACGCGGTGAACTGACTCTCGTTGCGCGTGGGAACTCCGTCACGCCCTTACTCTGGGGACTGCTGCACAACTGCCGAGGTGAAGAGGAATGTTGGCTATGGCCCCGGGCGGTTCGCTGGCTTCCGCCAAAGAAAAAAGCGCCGGTCTGTTTCCAGACCGGCGCTTCGATTTGGCCAGCGGGACGCGGGCGGTGCGCGGTTACGGCACCAGCGGCGTGACCACGCGGAAGTAGCGCTCGCCCGCCGCCGGCGCCGTCGCGCTGTCCACCAGGACAGTCCGCACGAGGGGACTGACCGTGATGCTGGTCAGGTTCGTCCACGAGGGCGCGAGCAGGTTCGTCCGCCATTGCACCGAGTAGGTCAGGTTGGTCTGGGCCACAAAGCTAAACACGCCCGCGTTGGTCTCGGTGAACAGCACCTTGAGCACGCTCAACGCATTGGTCGGATTCGTCCCCGCACGATACTCGTCGAGGTTGCTCATGCCGTCGCCGTCCGGGTCGAGCAGCGCGTTGGCCGCGTTGGTCCCGGCCCCGGCCCCGAAGAAGGAGTTCTCCCACGGATCACTGATGCCGTCGCCGTCGGCGTCCGGGATCATGGTGATG
>JBBQYK010000269.1:0-7300 GCA_038208765.1 Verrucomicrobiota bacterium | reverse complement strand
CCGACCACGACAAATTCCACGCGCCCCTGCGTCAGCCGATCAATCAATCGCGTGAGATCAACCATGCAGTTGCTTTCCCGCCTCCTCCATCATCAAGAGCGTGCGTAGCGCACAGTCGTGCTGAAACATTCTTTCGTCAGGGGTCAGGCTCAGACTGTATTCGATCAACGACATGTCGATGCCCAATGCCGCCGCTGTATCCCACGCATCCGCGGGGCGGTCGTTCATCATCATTGGCTCGTTGGAATTCCCCGGCCTCATGCTCAATGCGTCATCGCGTACACGATGATGTTGATGCCGAGCGGGAAGGCGCGCTTTTCAGAAAAATTCAGGAAGAACGCGCCGTCGCCCACCGTCTCGCGCTCCCAGCCGTCGCCGTTGTCGCAGTTGTGCGTGGCGATGACCATGATGCGGCCCTTGTCATCACTGAGCGCGCGAACGTGCATTTCCTCGGCGCTCGGGCCGCTGCGATGCTCCCAAGTGACGCCAAAGTACGGGCTGCGCGCATCCAGACTTTCCAGCGCGTCGACCACATTTGGCGTCTGCAACTGCTGCTTGGGCATCGTGAGATCGAAGACAGTGTGAAAAACAGGATGGCTCATCTCCAGTTCCTTGAACTCGCGCTCAGGAAAAACCTTCTTCATCTCGCTGGCAAAATTTTCCCATTGCAAGTCGCCCCAGAAGTCATCCGCCATCAGAAAGCCGCCGTTGTTCAGGTAGTCGCGAAGAATCTTCACCTCCTCCTCGTTCAGCACCAACCGCCCCGGCTCGACCATGTAAATCCACGGGTAGTTGTAGAGTTCCCGGTTGTTCAGACGCAGGAAGCGTCCGTCCGGGCTGACCTTCAGCGAGGTCATCTGCTGGAGGCGGAAGGACAGGTTCATGTCGCTGTCGGGAAAGTCCGTGGTCCAACTGCCGAGGGAACGCCGACGTCCCCAGTAGGCACTGACGTAACGCAGACGGCAGAAGGTGAAGACGTCCTTCTCGAAACCTGGCGCGTTGGTCCAAACCGGCACGTCCGTGCTGTGGGGTGTCACCTCCCGCGCCGTGGTTGTGGTCTCCTCGTCAAATCGCACGCCGGGAGTCCGCATCATCCGCTGCCCGCGCGTGATGATGCCACCTTCCGTCTCATGCATGGTCTGCTCGCGATCATCATCGCCACCGTCGAAAAAGCGCTGCGCGAGGGCGAGCGTGAGGAAGACCGTGGAGCCGGCGAGCGCGAGGGAAAACTTTTGCCGCCGGGTCATTTCAATGGAACCGGGGCTTCGGGCGGTTTCTCCCGCGCCGGTTCCTTGCTCTGCAACTCGCGCAACAATTTCAGCGCGTCGCGGTAGCGCGGCGCTTCTTCGAGAGCTTGCAACACCTGGCGCTTCGTTTCGGGCGCGGACTTCTTGTTCAACAATCGCGCGAGGCGGAAATGTGTTTCGGCCGGGTCGGGCGGATCGAGACGCAGCAAGGTGCGGTTCGCGATAATCGCCTCGCCATCGTGTCCCTCCGCCTCGGCGGATTGCGCGAGCAGACGATGCGGATGCGGCACCAGCGGATTCACGGCCAGCGCGCGCTGCGCATTGGTGAAGACCAGCGGCCAGTCGCGTCCGGCCACACCCAAGTCAGCGAGACGGAAATAAACGTCCGGCAAATCACCATCCAGCGCGGCAGCCTTCATCAGCGCGGCGCGCTCGGCATTGGTGTTGTTCAACTCGCGATGCGCGCGCGCGAGCAGCACCCACGCGCCGTCCTCGCCGCCTTGCGTCGGGAAAAGTTCCGTCAGTTTTTCCAGCACGGGCACGGCATTGCTCCAGTTTTTCTCCGCGAACGCATTCACCACGCGGCGTTGCAGCGCCCAGTAGTTAGTCGGGTTTTCCGCCAGCCATTCTTTCGAACGCAGGTCGGCAGGCTCGGGCTTGGCGAAGTCGAGTTCCGGCGCGAGCGCCTCGGCCCGCTCGCGCGCGAACTTCGCGAAGTCTTTCTCCAGCTTGTCCATCTCGCCGGTGTGCGTGGCGATGGCCTTGTTGATCTCAATGCCTTCTCCGAGGTCGCGGAGGATTTTCTTGATCGCGTCGAAGCCGAAATTCTTGACGATGAACTCGATGGCCAGCGCCGACTCGTAGTAGGCAAACTGCAAATGCACGGGCGTCTTCGGCGCGAGGAACGCGCTGCTCAGTTCACTGATCGGCACGAAATCCTCGCCCAGAATCATCTCGCGATAACGCACCGTCATGCGCTGGCCCCACGCCGGATTCTCCTGCAACTCTTCGTGAACCGAAATGCCTTCGCTGAGCCAGCGCGGCATCTTGTTCTTCGTCATGGTGAGCGTGATGACGTGCGCGAACTCGTGCCAGAGCACGGCCTCCCAATTCGCCGGCGTGGCCAGTTGCGTCGCCGGGCTGTTGGCCGTGACGACCGCACCGAAGCACACGCCGAGGAACCCGGGATTGTCCGGGATGCCAAACGTGCGGACACCGAAGTCACGTTGCTCGGCAAAGATTTCCACGATGGTCTGGCGCGGCAGTTCGATGCCGTAGCGCGCGGTGAGATTCGACTTCGCGCGCGTGAGCAGCGCCAGCACCTGTTCGCCATAGATCAACGCTTCGTTCGTGGTCATGCGGACGATGAAGCCGGCGTTGGTCAGCGTGCGGTATTTCGCCAGCTTGTCCTTGAGCGTAACGAGGTTGAAGCTGGTCACGTCGTATTCGTCGTGCTTGTGCGCTTCTTCGGCGAGCCGCCAGCCTTCGTCTTCGTCGCCGAGCCGAAGCAAATCTTCCGCGAGCTGAATGCGCGCCGGGACGTAATTGATGTTGAACGACAGCGCGCGCCGCTGATACGCCGCGCCCTCGGCGAAACGATACTTCTGTGAAAGATTCTGCCCGATGAGGTAATCCACCTCGGGATTGGTGCGCCAGAATTTCAACGCGTTGTCGCGCGCGTTCTTCTCGCCCTCCGCATCGCTGCGTAAATGCGCCATCACCGCGCGATAGGCCCACGCCTCGGGCTGCCAGGGATTCACCGCAAGCGCGCGCTCCAGCAAGCTCTCGGCATCCACGTATTCCTCGCCCGCAATGAGATGCCGCGTGAGCATGAGCAACGCGCCGACGTGGTTCGTGTTCTTCGTCAGCGTGGCGTTTAGATTTTTCAACATCTCCTTGCGGTCGCCGGATTGGAACGCCTCCGCGAGACCGAAGTGCATGTCCGGGTCGCCGGGAAATTTCTTCAAACCCGCGCCGAACTGTTTCGCCGCGAGATTGTAATCGTGTTTGGCGAGCGCGAGTTCGCCCATCGCCAGATACACGTCACGGTTGTCGGGCGCGGCCTTGCGCGCTGGCTCGAAAAGGTTGTCCAGGACTTTGCGCGGGTCCGCGCCGAGCAGCAGGATGGCGCGGCCAATCGCCACCATCGTGTCGGCGGTGCGGGCGCGGTTGTCGGTGCGTGAACTGACCAGCGTTTCAATTTCGCGCAGCACTTCGTCGGCGCGATTTGTGGCACCGGCGTAGGGCAGAACTTCATGCGCCAGCAGCCGCATCGGGATGCTCCACGAGTAGCGGTCGAGCGCGTTGGAAATGATTGCCCCGGCCTTCTCGTACTGGCCGGATGCGGCGAGCGACTTCACCAGCAGCAGGCGCCACTCTTCCTCATATTCAAAGCTCGCGATGGCCTGCTCGCATTCCGCGATGCAGTTGGAATACTGGCCGGTGATGAATTGCTGCCGCGCGTTGGTGAGTTCCGCTGCACGCACGCCAGTCGCGGCGAGGAGAGTGAAGACGAGAAGCCACGCCAGTCTGCCGAGTGAAGTGTTCGCACGCATTCGAGTCTTGCCGCACAAGATGCGCGAGCGAGCGAGAAGCTCAAGCGGCAAAGTGCCCCGTGCCCCCGGCGTCCCGCCGGGAAGCGGTGCAGTGACGACGGGAGCAGCTCGCAAAGCCGATCTTTCTTCGTCGTAATCAAGCCTCCACCCGGCGGGACGCCGGGGGCACGCTGGCTTGCGCCGCGTCTGACAAACTCTCATCCTCCGCACCCATGAAATCACAACCGCTCCGCACCACCGTCATCGGCAGCTATCCGTTTCCCTCCTGGCTGGAGTTTGCCTGCGAGCATCTCGACCGCTTTGGCGAAAGTGATCGCGCGGAACTCGTCGATGACGCCGTGAGCATCGCCGTGCGTGACCAACTCGACGCGGGGCTTGACGTGATCACCGATGGCGAGCAGACGCGGCTGGATTTTAATTTGTCGTTCTACGGGTTCATCGAAGGCATCGAACTGGAGTCCGCCCCGCCCCGCCGCTTCGGCCCGCCCGCGCACGACCAGCGCGGCAAGCACAAAGTCACCGGCGAAATCCGCGCCCCGCGCGGCCTCGGCACCGTGGAAGATTTCCAACGCCTCCAACGCCTGTCCGGCCCTCAACTCTCAACTCTCAACTCTCAACCCACCCTCAAAGCCAGCGTCCCCGGCCCGTACACGCTCAGCGGTCGCCTGCTCCCGAACGCGCAATACCGCGACCGCTACGCTTTGACCGAGGCGCTGCTCCCGTTCGTGCGCGACGAACTGGCCGCGCTCGTCCAAGCCGGCTGCCGCGAAATCACCGTCGATGAGCCGTCGATGAGCTGCTACGCGCACAAGGAAGACCCGAAACGCTTCGTGGAAATCTTCAATCGCACCGTGGAGGCCGTCGTCGGGAAATGCCATCTCTCCACGCACCTCTGCTTCGGCAACTACAAGGGCCGCGCCATCGGCCCGCGCCAATACGCGCCCATGTTCCCCGCGTTTCTCGACATGGCGGTGGATGAAATTCATGTCGAGATGGCGAGCCGGGAATTTTCGGAACTGGAATTGATTCGCACCATCGCCGCGAAGAAAGACGTGGCCGTGGGCATCATTGATGTGAAGAGCTATTACGTCGAAACGGCGGAAGACGTGGCCACCCGCGTCCGCGCGTGCCTCCAGTTCGCCCCCGCCGACCGCCTCTCCTTCGCGCCCGACTGCGGCCTGAGCCAGACGGCCCGATGGGCGGCGCGGCAGAAGTTGAAGAACCTATGCGAAGGTGTAAAGGCCGCGCGGGCGAAACTGTGATCCTGACCTGGCCGCACTGGTCATTGTCATTAGCACCGTGGCTTTAGCCGCGACATGGGCGGCGGAACGTCCACCGGCCAGCGCGCTCGATTTCAACGAAGGCGATTTCGAGCGGGCCGCACACGAGTCGCACGCCGCGCGCGGCCTCGCTTCTCCCGCCACGCTCAATCAAGTGCTGGCGGAATTTGCTTCTGATCCTACGCTCCGCCCATGAAACGCAGCATCGAACTGCTCCTGCTGAAACTCGCCGATGGCGGGCGCGTGTTGCGCATTCATGAACCCGCCTCGGGGCTGTGTCTGGAGAAGCGGCTCGATCCCGCGCAATCCGTCGCGCGACAGAAGGAACGCTGGAAGCAGGTCTTCGTGGCGATGCTGGAGCGTGAGTTGGGCGCGGCCTGATTCTTTGGCGAACCGTTGCCACGGTTTGCCGGGAAGCGTGCGTGCCGCGATTAGCTGGCAAACAGTGCGTCTAGCGACAACTTCACCTCGGGCAATGTTGTGCTGACGAGCAGGCCGCTTGGGCCGTGGATGGAGTGTTCCGTGTAATGGCCATTCTTCGGCTGACGATACACTTCAATTTTTTTCTCCGGCCCGAGGACGAACCAGCATTCCTTCACCTGCGCCTCGGCATAGGCCGGCAGCTTGGAACGGTCGTAGCCGTGGCTGGTAATGCATATTTCGATGACCAGTTCCGCCGTCTGCGGGTGATCATTCCGAAAGTCCTCCTTGCGTCCGGCAATCACCGCCAAGTCTGGCTCCGGCTCCGAATGACCGCAGGTGATAGGCTGCTCGGTACGCAGAAGCCGTCCGGCCCGCAGGCAACTGCTGATGGCTTCCTGCAAAAACTGGAGCAGAAATCTGTGGAAGGGTGATTTGGACATTTTCGTATAGACGAACCCGTAGAGCAGTTCGGTGTTCTTGGGAATCAGCCCGGCCTCGCCGAGCGTGCGATACGCGGCCACGGACAACGGCCAGAGTGGTGCGCCACGCAGGGGTGTCGGTGGAATTTCAACCGCGTTCGTCATGCCACGAATCTTATCCCGACGCGCGGCCCCGGCAAGGGGGGAATCGTGGTACGTGCTTCCTGCGACTCAACGGTTTGCCCACCCGGCGGGGGTAGCACAGGCTACCAGCCTGTGCCGTCCGGCCACTGGCCGGACGGAACGGCGGTGACGCTGGAAAACAAGAGAGTGTCCAAAGCATTCGAGCGCGCTCCTCATTCCGTTGGGCAGGTTGCCCAACGGGACGGGCTGGTAGCCCGTTCCACCCAGCCCGGCGGGGAAGGCGTTAACGGCTCGGCCCTCGGCCTCCGACACGATCACCGGGCTGAAGCCACGCTGCTAATGAGAGGGGAGCGTCAATCATTGAGGCCGGGAAACCCGTGGCTTCGAGTGAAGTCACTGGTGACCATCTTATCGAAGTAAACCTGCACGTTGCCGCGCACTCCGTTGGTATTGGAAAATGTGAACGTCCATCCAGTTAGTGCGTTGTTTGTCATCTCCGTGCAGTTGGCAGCGACACAGTGGAATCGGTTCGTGATCCTGTTGATGTGCGCAACGGCCAATGCGTAAGCGTCAGGTAACGCCAACGGCGGCGGTGTCTTGGGATCATACGTTGCCGGTTTCCCGCTGAAATTTGCGACGCGGTATCCGTTGATGATGCTCTGTGCCAACAACAACCCTCCGGCCAATCCGATGCACAACACGATCAAGAATGTTCTTTTCATAATTTTCGTTGCTTCGCTTTTTTTCAGATCAACAGGTCACACCGTCCTCGCCTTAAACTCAATCGCCTGCGCCTCCCCACCTTCATGCCTGTGCTCCAGCGGCGGCTCCGGCGTCGGCGCGACGTAGTGCTCCAACTCTTCACCCGAGCGCACCAAACGAAAACTGTTGAACACCACGATGAGCGAGCCGACGACGTGCAGCACGGCGGCGACAATCGGGTTGATGTATTTCAGCGCGGCCAGCGTGAGGCCGCCGATGACGAACAGGATGCCGAGCAGGAAATTCTGGTTGATGACGCTGCGGGTCTGGCGCGAGAGCTTCACGAGGAACGGCAGACGGCGCAGGTCGTTGTTCATCAACGCAATCGTCGCGCTGTGGATCGCCACTTCGCTGCCGGCGGCGCCCATCGCGATGCCGAGGTCGCCGGCGGCGAGCGCGGGCGCGTCGTTCACACCGTCGCCCACCACCGCCACGCGATAGCCCTTGGCCTTCATCGCGCGCACGAACTC
>JBBQYK010000268.1:0-7321 GCA_038208765.1 Verrucomicrobiota bacterium | reverse complement strand
TCAGAGCGCGATGAGCGCGCGCCGGTGCTAAATTGACGCCGTACACGACGCGGTCACCAAACGTCGGCGCCGATTTCTTCGAGGAGTTCGCCCCATGCCAGAAATTACCTGCCAGCGCTGCGGACAGACGCGCGCGGGCTTCGACAAGGCGCCCATCGGTGTGATGGGCGAAACAGCGACGCGACTGGTCGCCGAGATCTGCCAGACGTGCTGGGCCGATTGGCTGAAGCAGCAGACGATGCTGATCAATCATTACGGTCTGAATCTCATGGACGCGCAGGCGCGCACGTTCCTCAGCCGCAATCGCGACGGGTTCCTGTTCAAGGCCGGTGGTGTCGAGGACATCGATACCAGCAAACAGGGCACGATCGTTCACGACTGAGCGCGCGAGCTCAATCGTGTCAACCGTTCACCGTCGACCGTCACCGTCTACGGTTCGATCGCCACGGCACAGCGCACGTCCCGTCGTCGCCCGCCGCGACTGTCAACCGTTGACCGTCACCGTCAACGGTTCGATGAGCTCTGCGCCGAGCAATCGATCGCTCGTCCGCGGGAACCGTCCACCGTGAACGGTTTCGGTTTACTGTTTACGGTCAACGGTTGCACCTGAAGGGCAAACGCCCCGGCCATCAGCGATGACCGGGGCGTGTTTGCGTGTCTCGCGCAGCGTTCGCGCGGGTGAAGTTCAGCCGTTGCCGGCGATGTAGCGGGCGAAGCGTCCGCACACTGCACATTTCAACGTGACGTGTGAGTTGCTCGGCGGCGGATACAACGCGGGTTCGCGTGTGATCTCACCAGAGCATGACGGGCATGCCAGTGGCAAACCGCTCCGATCGCTGGCGATCAGATGCAACGCTTGCGCAGGGTTGTAGGTGTTCGGCCTCGGCTTCCGCATTACCGCCCCTCCTCGGGTTTGCGAGGCGCAGTGCGACTGTCGCACCAGCGCGTCTCATGCAACATAATGATTCCAGGGCCATCTCTCTACTGAGCCTTCGCAGAATAACCGGCAAATCTGCTATTGGCGGTTTCTATTTAGGTCCGCCGGTCCGGACCCGCTCGGCGGGGCACTTGCGCACGGCTGTGCCATGAATGAGGCTTGAATATCATGTCACTCCGCCGAAAGTCCGACGAAGACACGGATCGCACGCCGCTACCCGGAACCGCGCATCCGTTGGAGGTCTCTCCGGAAACGGAGGCCGCCCTCAAGCTCTGGGTGGTGCTCTCTCGCGCCCAAGCCGCCGTCAGTGCTCACGTATCCGCCGACGTGGCCCGCCACGGCCTGACGCTCACCGAGTTTGCCATTCTGGAGGCGCTATACCACCGCGGCGCAATGCTGCTGGGCGAGGTGCAGCGCCGGATTCTCGTCTCGAGTGGCGGCATCACCTTCCTCGTGGACCGTTTGGTCGCCAAGGGGCTCGTGGAGCGTCAGGAGTGCCCGTCTGACCGCCGGGCCCGGTATGCTGCGCTCACGGAAGAGGGCGAAGCCATGATCCGGCGCATCTTCCCGGCACATGCCGCGATGATCGAGCGCGTGGTGAGCGGTCTGGACCTCCCCGAACAAGAAGAGGCTGCCAACCTGCTTAAGCGCCTGGGGCACTCGGCCGCGTCTTCCGACACCAAGGAAGTCACGTTCAGCAACGCTTGAGGAACACCCTTGCAACACTGAGCCCGACTATATATCTTAGTTCTGAGAGACATATCAGTGAGCGACATTCGGTCGCCGCCTTTCGTCAATCACCTCACGGAAAGGAATCACACCATGCAGTGGGCAATCGATGCGACGCACAGCCAGATCACGTTCTCCGTCAAACACCTAGGCATTTCCACGGTGCGCGGTTCCTTCGAGAAGATCAGCGGCACCATCGACGAAAGGGACGGCGCGGTTGCCGGTGCGGATATCGTTATCGATGTCGCGTCCATCACCACCGGTGGCGGTCAGCGTGACGATCACCTCAAGTCAGCCGATTTTTTCGATGTGGCCAACCACCCCACCGCCACGTTTCGCGTGACCAACGCCGAACGCACGGGCGATCAGCTCACGGCGCAGGGTGAGCTCACGCTGCGTGGCGTGACGAAGCCGGTGGCACTCGAGGGTGAGATTGGTGGTCCGGCCAAGGATCCGTGGGGCAACAACAAGGTGAGCGCCACGCTCAGCGGCAAGATCTCGCGCAAGGCGTGGGGCTTGGTGTGGAACGCGGCGCTGGAGTCGGGCGGCGTGCTCGTGAGCGACGACGTGAAGCTCGACGTGGAAGTGCAGGCGGTACCGGCGGCCGCCTGACCGATTAGCGCGCCCGCCTCAAAGCGCACGGCCCGGAATTTCGAGGTGAAGCGCTTGATCAGTGGGCGCACCAGCACGGCGTGACGCTGCAGTTCATCGAGCTGGGAAAGCCGGTGCAGAACTGCTTCATCGAAAGCTTCAACGGCCGACTCCGCGACGAGTGTCTGAACGAGAGCTGGTTTGTCACCCTCCCCGATGCCCAACACACCATCGAAGCGTTTCGTGCGGACTACAACGACACTCGGCCGCATAGCGGCCTCGCTGGATGCAATCCTCGCGAGTTTGCACAGCGACACCAGCAGAAGAACACGCTACTATACCACACCAACACCATCGACTGACCTAACGAGTGGATCAGAGTTTGGGGTCACGTCACTGCTCCCGTAGCAAGAGCTCGTTCTAGCGCTTGAGCCGGCGAGTCTCCTGTTTCGGTGTCTCACCAGATGTCGAAGCTTGGTCGCCAGGCTCACCCCGCTCGCGCGCCCAGACGCGACGTTACGCTGGGCGCAGTGACTGCGCGCCGCTCAAGCCGTCCTGTCGGCTTAAAGCTGACACCGACCCGATCAAAACAGGAGGCGCGGGATGTCCACGAAAAGCGGTCAATCCCATTCCTGGAAATCGACGTCACACTCACGGAACTGACTTCAACGAGACGGAATCAACCGATAGCGCTCAACCACCGGAAGGCCGTCTGGATCGCGAGACCATCCCCACAACGCGGAGCGTGAGGCACGCAGAAGAGTGAACTCGCGAGGAAGGGTGACCGCTCGAGCTTCACTCTCATTCGGAAACACCACCCAGTATCTCGTGTAAGGAAAGCCCGGGGGACCGTTGCGCCGGATCCAAATGCTGCCATCTACACCGACCGTGAGCGCAGAGACCGCAGGCCAAAAGGCGGCAACGTCAAGTGAGTCCCGAATCGTCTGTCGATTGCCCCGAACCCGCACATTTCCCTTCATTGTGAAAGTTCGGGATAACGAATCGACGACGGCCGTCACGTGTTGTGCAGTAACCGGTTCGCGTTTGAACGGCAGCCTTCGCGAGTTCAAAGTGTCTCCCGCGAGCGATAGGGAAGTCACCCGGAGCGATCCGACCGCCGTGGCACGATTGGATGCTTCCTCGGCGACGACGACAACGTTCGAGCCATCATAGTTCACCGACCAGAATGATCTTGGCGTGAATGGTTGTCTTGCGTTCGCGTTCCCCACAACTCTTCCGCGATCCACGTCGACGGCCTCGATACTATATCGCAGCATCGCATTCGGTTCAGTGACACGCAGTAGTGTGTCCGAAACATTTCCGCGATAGTCGGTATGCAAAAGCAATGAACTGGATTGACTCGTTGTCTGGTGCTGTTCGGCTGGCCCATACGAGACATTTACGGCGACTAATACGCCCTCGGTTCCCATAGCCGCCGGGGAGGCGACGCCACCGACAGCAGGTTGAATGAGGAAGCTTACAGGGTTTTGTCCGTTTAATGCGAAGCGCGTTACGCGTCGCAATCCGTAGTCCACCACCCATACCGAGTCGCGGCGTATCGCGAGCTTTCCGGCACGACGGAACTCCCCCGGCCCCTCTCCTCGACGTCCAAACTCTCGAACACGCTTCCCTCGGGCATCCAATAGAACGATCGTTTGATCGCCGGGGTTCAACACGTACATGTGCCCGGCGCGGGTAACCTCGAGATCGCCGACGGCGGTAAACAGCGAAGTGGCCTCTCGAGTCGCGAGATCACGCCGGTAGTCCAGGGCGCGAAGGGGCAAATCTAGTCGTTGAGCATGAACGGGCGTGCAGAGCATCAGAGAAAGGGCAACGCAGCCTGCACTTATCACACTTGCCGATCGAACGCGTTGGCACTTCATGCGATCAGATAACGATGTGATTGGTCGAGAGGCGAGCCGCTGCGGCGCCCTCCTTGGTGTACTCGAAAGCGACAACGGTTCCTGGCTGACGGAGATGCGCCCGCGCGCCGTTCTCAGTTCGAGAATGTGCACTGAGAGGTCGGACAGGTTGACGATCAACAAGTTCTCGCGATCGATCTTCGTCTGTCGAACGGCGTCGCCGTCCCGAACACCACGCCGATTTCCTTGCCGTAGCCGTCGATGGCGACGACATGGTTGGTGCGGGTTTTGTAAGTTCCGCGATGCCGCGCATCCTTGGCGCTGTGACCCAGCAAATCGCAGTGCAGTTGCCTGATGTGGTTTTCGGTCGGCGCAATCGCATTGAAAGATGCGAAAACGGTTTCCATCACTTCGGCGTAACCCGCCACTTCCTGTTCGTCGCGCGTGGCAAATGTTCGGATTTCTCGATTGGCGAGCAACCGCTCGACATCGCGGTCTGATAGTGCGCTGCCCTCGATCCGCGTTGAGGAACCGATGCTTTCAATCGTCGCCACGCGCCGCAAGGCAGAGAGGCGATCCGGCGCGAGTGTGCCCAAGGCGCGCCACGCCCCCCTGAACTCGTCGATCTCGGCGATCAGCGAGAGAATCTGCGGAGAGATCACAAGGGCGGCGTGATTGATCGGCATATCCAAAAACGCACCCGTAAATATCCATAAATACAACGTGTGATGCTGTTCGTCCGCGCGCGTCGAACACGTGCCGTGTGCGACGACGCCCGGCGTGCCAATCAGCTACCCCACGAATACCACCTCGCCCTCAGCATCGATCCCGAGCTCCTGCTCGAGTCCGCACACGCCGCACAGGAGCGTCGCGCTCCACATCACACCGAGCGCCTCCTGCAGCGACGTCGTGCTCGGCTTGACCGCTACCTTGCGCCAGGAATACTCGCGGCAGCCCTCGCACGCATGCGATCGCGCAATGCGTTCAGCGCGTTCCTGCGAGATCGCCATCAGGGCTCGCGGTCTTCTTTATCATCGCGGCGCTTCTCGAGCGCCTCAGCGCCGGCGCCGGCGCCGAGTACACCGCGCATGGGATCGGGGAGTCCAAGCGACGGTGACGGCGTGGGCCGCGTCACTCGCTTGAGCGGCGCGCTGCCGGGTGATGTGTCGTCGGATTCGCGCGCGCGCAACAGTTCGCGCAGGCCGCCGAGTGCACCCATCACACCTGACGCTTCCACCGGCAAGAACACGGTAGAGCCCTTGCCAGCGGCAAGCTGCGGCAGCGCCTCGAGATACTTGAGGCCGAGCAGGTATGTGGACGCCTGACCTTCGGGCAACGCCGCAGAAATGCGCTCAATGGCCGTGGCTTCGGCTTCGGCCATTGCGAGTCGCGCTTCGGCGAGACCTTGCGCGCGAAGGATCGACGCTTCGCGTTCGCCTTCCGCCTTTCGTACCTGCGACTCGCGCAAACCTTCCGCTTCGAGAACAGCGGCGCGCTTGCTGGCTTCGGCATTGGTAACGGTCGCGCGACGTTCGCGTTCGGCCCGCATCTGCAGTTCCATGGACTGCTGAATGTCACGCGGCGGTTCGATGCTCTGCAACTCGACGCGGGTGACGTCCACACCCCAACCGATGGACGCTTCTTCTATCACCTCGCGCATGCGTCCGTTGATCACGTCGCGACTGGAGAGCGTCGCGTCGAGCTCCATCTCGCCCACAATGTTGCGCAGCGTGGTGCGTGTGAGCGTCTCCAGCGCGTATGGCAAGTTGGCCACGGAGTACGTAGCCTTTTGCGGATCGGCGACGCGGTAGTACAGCACCGCATCGATGTCGATGGTGACGTTGTCCTTGGTGATGACGGGCTGGCTCGGAAAGTTGAGCACCTGCTCACGCAGGTCGATGCGCGCGGTGACCGACTGCACCACGCGCTTGAGGCCGCCGGGGTCGGAGTCGAAGAAGCGCACCTCGATAGAGCGCGCACGTTCGATGAAGGGGATGAGAATATTCAGTCCCGAACGTGCGATGCGGTCGAAGCGGCCGAGCCGCTCCACGACCATCACTTCAGCCTGGCCAATGATCTTCACGGACGAGACGATCACGGCGAGCGCAATGACAGCCAGAATGTAAAGCGCAATCACGGCGAGCTCTCCCGAGCAACGGGTTGGACGTGGGCGGTAACCCCGCCCCGTCCTGCAAGCTAACCGTCTGGCCGCGTCACCAGAACGCGAGGGAGCAGGTGACCCGGGTGGCGACGCTATCCGGCCCCGTCGCTATGCGTCGTTACCGCGCGACCCAATCGGCCACGAACACGTTCGTCTCGCCTTCTGTTTTCGCATTGCGGTTGGACGCCCACATCATCTTGGTGCCGTCCGGGCTGAACATCGGGAAGCCGTCGAACTCGGGGTGCGTAGTGATCTGCGTGAGGTTCGAGCCGTCGACGTTGACGACGTACAGGTTGAAGTCGCGGCTGCGCGGATTGGTGTGATTGGACGAGAAGATGACGCGCTGGCCGTCGGGCGTCCACGTGGGACCGAAGTTGGCTCCGCCGAGCGTGGTGATCTGGGTCTGATTGCTGCCATCGGCATTCATGACGAACAGCTCGACTTTGCTCGGGCGAATGATGTTCTGCGCCAGCAACTGGTCGTACTGGGCGAGTTCGGCCGAGTCGGCGGGATGATGGGCGCGATAGACGATCTTGGTGCCGTCCGGCGACCACCACGGCCCGCCGTCGTAGCCGCGCGTGTTCGTGAGCTGCTTCACGTTCGTGCCGTCGACATTCATGGTGTAAATGTCGAGATCGCCGTCCTTGGTGGACGTGAACACGATCGACTTTCCATCGGGAGAGAGCACGCCCTCGGCCGTGTACACGCCGTAGTTGGTGAGGCGCTGCAGATCGGTACCGTCGGGGTTGCTGGTGTAGATGTCGAACTTGTCGAGCGGCCACACATATCCTTGCGACGGGTCGGGACGCGGCGGGCAGGCGCTGTCGGCGTGATGCGTGGCGGCGAAGAAGACGCGGCTGTCGTTGTTGTAGAAGAAGCCGCAGGTGGTCTTGCCGCCCACGGAGATCTGCTTCACATCGGAGCCGTCGGCGCGCATGACGTACTGCTGGTCGCAGGAGCGACCATCGCGGGTGCTCTGGAACGTGATGTACTGCCCGTTGGCGCTCCAGTAGGCCTCGGCGTTCTCACCGCCGAAGGTCA
>JBBQYK010000267.1:0-7330 GCA_038208765.1 Verrucomicrobiota bacterium | reverse complement strand
GTGGGGGGCGTGCCTCGGCCGGTGGGGGGCGGGCCTCCGCTGCGGTCGTGTTTTTTGCGCGCCCTACCCGCGGGCCCCGTGGCTCCCGCGGGCCCTCCGCCGATGTTTTGCATTGGCCTCCGCATTTCGTTTCCCAAACATCCGGCGCATGGACGTGAAAAATGTTTCGGACGCGCCCGCCTTCATCACCAAGGACGGCTCGGAGATTCGCGAACTGCTGGCCTACCGCAATTCGGAGATTCGTAACCAGAGCCTCGCGGAAGCGCGGCTGCCCGTAGGCGCGAGCACGCAGGAGCATTATCATCCCAAGGCGGAGGAAATTTATTTCATCACGCACGGCGCGGGCCGGATGCGGATTGAGGGAGAAGTGCGCGAGGTGAAAACCGGCGACGCCATCGCCATCCCGCCGGGCAAGAAGCACAAGCTCTGGAACACCGGCCCCGAGACGCTGCGCCTGCTCTGCTGCTGCGCTCCGTGCTACGAGCACAGCGACACGATCATCACGGAAGCGGATTGAATGGTGTTACGTTCCTCGTCCGCCGCCACTCATCGCGAAGACAGATTGACGCGAGCGCCTCGCGCAACAAGCATGACCGCCATGTCCACAAATTTGGAACTGGGACTACGAGGACAAGGTGCTGACCAGCGCCGTGTGGCGGCAGGACTTTCGGGTGGAAGCGAAGTCAGCGCGCTTAGCAAGGGCGCGGCGACGGCCGTTTTCGTAATTCAGGAATGTCGGGTTGTTCATCGCCTTAGCCCGGAGTAGTGTCGCCGCGTTGTGATGAAACCTGAAAAGATTCGCCTGTTTGTGAAGCCCTCCTGCGGCTGGTGCCATGAAGCCAAGGACTGGCTGGAAGAGCACGGACTCGACTACGAGGAACTGGACGTGGTGACGGATCGCGCGGCGTACCAGGAGATGAAGGAACTCACCGGCCAAACCAAGGCCCCGGTCATCGAGATTGATGGCGAGGTACTGGCGGATTTCGACACGGATCAGTTGGAAACGTTTTGGAAAAAGCTGGAAGCAAGCGCTTGAACGGGTTTGCAGGTTGAAGGTGGCAAGTCTTGAAAAGCCGCGTGCCGCAGAGACCGCTTGCAACCTTCAACCTTCAACCTTCAACCTGCCCCCGCATTGATGACAACGACGCTTGAACTTCCGCCCCGGCCCGCGCCGCGCCCGCGCATTCCTGAATGGCTGCGCCTCAAGCTGCCGACCGAGAACACCTTCGCGCAGACGCGCAACCTGCTCGACGGCCTGAAGCTGCACACCGTCTGCGAGAGCGCGAAGTGTCCGAACCATTGGGAGTGCTGGAGCAAGGGCACGGCGACCTTCATGATCGCGGGGGACCGCTGCACACGAGCGTGCGGATTCTGCGCGGTGAGCACGGCCAAGCCCTTCGCGCTGGAAGTGGACGAACCTCAGCGCGTGGCCGAGGCGACGCGGCGCATGAAACTGAAGCACGTCGTCATCACCGCCGTGGCGCGCGACGATCTGGCGGATGGCGGCGCGGAACATTTCCGCCGGACCATCGAAGCCGTGCGCGCGGCCAATCCCGGCATTGTCATCGAAGTGCTGGTGCCGGACTTTCTTGAAAAAGATTCTTCGCTCGACGCCGTGCTTTCTGCCGAGCCGGAGATTTTTAATCACAACCTCGAAACGGTGCGCCGCCTCACGCCCAGCGTGCGTTCGCGTGCGACTTACGAGCGCTCGCTCGCCGTGTTGCGCAAGGTGAAGGAGAAGCGCGGGGAAAAAGTTTTCACCAAGTCCGGCGTGATGCTCGGTCTCGGCGAGACGGAGGAGGAACTGTTCGCCGCGATGGACGACTTGCGCGCAGCGCAGTGCGACATCCTCACCCTCGGCCAGTATTTGCAGCCGACGCTCAAGCATCTGCCGGTGGTCGAGTTCGTTCACCCGGACAAATTCGCGGAATACAAAGTGCGCGCCGAAGGCCTGGGCTTTGTTCACGTCGCCAGCGGCCCGATGGTGCGCAGTTCGTACCACGCGGATGAAGTGTCGGCTCCGATGCGGCCCCAGCAGGACGGTTCCAGCCTGTCCCCATAACTAAACAGAACATTTTTTCCGTTCCCAAATTACCACGTGACGCGGGGCGCGGAGTGTGATTAAAAGTCCCGCTTTTCCGAGCCGGATCGTCCGGGTTGAATCATGAAACATCTGCTAAGTCTGGAGAAGCTGTCCCGCACGGACATGGGCGTCATTCTGGAGAACGCCAAAATGTTCAAGCGCCGCCGCAACAGCGCCGACCGCAGTTACCAGCCGCTCGCGCACAAAACGTGGGCGCTCATCTTCACCAAGTCCTCCACGCGCACGCGCGTCTCCTTCGAGGTCGGCATTCGCGAGCTCGGCGGGCAGGTGATGTTTCTCAACGCGAACGACATCCAGCTCGGGCGCGGCGAACCCATCAAGGACACCGCGCGCGTGCTCGGGCGCATGATTCATGGCGCGGTCATCCGCACCTTCGCGCAGAGCGACGTGGAGGAATTCGCGGAGTTTTCCAAGATTCCCACGATCAATGCGCTGACTGATGACGAACATCCGTGCCAGGTGCTGGCGGACATTTTCACGTTTCAAGAAAAGTCCGGCTCCATTTCCGGCAAGGTCGTCACCTTCATCGGCGACGGCGCGTGCAACATGCCGGTGTCGTGGATTTTTGCGGCGGCGAAACTGGGCTTCGAGTTGCGCATCGCCGCGCCGAAGGGTTACCAGCCTGCGCCGGAAATTCTGCTGCGCGCGGGCGGCAAGGTGACGGTCACGGAAGATTTGCACGCCGCCGCGACGGGCGCGGATTTGCTCTATACCGACGTGTGGATTTCCATGGGAAAGGAGGCTGAGTCCGCCGAGCGCCTGCGCGAACTGGCCGGCTATCAACTCAACGCTGAGATCGTGAAACTCGCCAAACCCGGTGCACTCGTCATGCACTGTCTGCCCGCCTATCGCGGCAAGGAGATTGACGAGGAGACGTTCGAGGCGCACGCGAACACAATTTTTGATCAGGCCGAGAACCGGCTGCATGTGCAGAAGTCCATCCTCGACTGGATCGTGCGCTGAACTGGGGTGGAGCGCTGATTTCCAAATCGGCGCGTTTTGGTCAGCCTGCGAATCGCACCGATTCGAACAAGGGCGCTCCGAAGAGAACGGAGGAGGTTACGCCCGTCTGGAAAAGAAGAACGGACCCGAAGCCGAAGCCCGCGAGTCCGTTTGGTTGTTTGGGTGCAAGACTTGTAAAACCCGGCCCGTTCCGTGTCCACCAAAGATTATTCACAGCGATACTTTCTTGTCTTGAAATCCGGACAGCAGGTTTTCTCTGTCTCGTACGTGTGCGTTTCAGTTCGTCCCTGCGCAGCGCGATGCCGCCGGATTCACCGGGCAGCAACCGCGAGAAAAAACTGCCCTCGCCGGATGTTTGGCCTATCGTCTGCACCAGATGTCGAACTGCGGTATCTACAAGCTCGCCGCGATTCTCGCGTGGGCGCACGTCGCCGGCGCCGCCGAACCGCTTGCGACCATTCCCATCCGCCTCGCGCCGCACCGCGTGATGGTGCCCGTCTCGCTGAACGGCTCAAACGCGCTCTCGTTCATGCTCGATACGGGATTCGCCATGACGATGATTCATCCCACGCTGGCGGAACCGCTGAAGCTGCGGCGCGCGGGCGAAGTCACGGTGATTGGCATCGCCGGCGAGGAGCGCGCGCCGACGTACGAGGGTGCCGTGCTGAATCTGGGTGGCGTCGAGTACGCGCCGCGTCGCGTGGCCGCGCTCGGCTCCGATGGCCAGCGCCGCCGCCGTCGCGACGGCATCCTCGGCTCGGGACTCTTTCGCAACTACGTGGTGGAAATTGATTTTGTGCGCCAACAACTTTTGCTCCACGCGCCCACCAACTTCATCTACGCCGGTCCGGGTGAAATTGTGCCGCTGCGTTTTCGGCGCGGCGGCACGACGCCCATTGTCGAGGCCACGATTCATCCGACCAATGGCCCCGCCATTCGCGGCGAGTTTGAAATCGACACCGGCTGCGACAGCGGCGTGTGCCTCGGTCATGATTTTGTGAAAACCCACCGCCTGCTCGACGACGCCGCGACCAGCGAAAGCGCGAAGGTCGGCGTGGGCGGCGGCACGGACACGCGGAGCGGGCATCTGCCGCGGCTGCAACTCGGCGCGGCGAAGATTGACCGGCCACAGACAGATTTCTTCCTCGAAGGTTCGCCCGTCGATCCCGGACTGGCGGGGCATATCGGCATCACCGCGCTCAACCGCTTCAAGGTCATCTTCGACTATTCGCGGCGGCGGATGATTTTGGAGAAGCCGTAGTGTGCGGCCCGCCCCGTTGCAATCCCCTCCCGAATCGCAGACCCTGCCCGCGCATGGAAAAACGCACCGGCCACGAAGCGGACTCCGCCCTGCGCTGCCGCTGGTTGCGTCACGGCCGCGAGGCGCTCGACGCCATGCTCGAGGCCATCCGCCACGCGCAGCATTCCGTGCGGCTGGAAATGTATATCTTCCGCGCCGGTAAAATTGGCGACGCCTTTCGTGACGCGCTCACGGCGGCCCAGCAGCGCGGGGTGCGCGTGCGCGTGCTGTGCGACGCGGTCGGCTCCTACAGTCTGCCCGGCGATTACTGGTCTCGTCTGGTCGCGGCGGGCGGTGAATTCCGCCTGTTCAATCCCGTGCAACTGCACCGCATCATCTACCGCGACCACCGGAAAATCCTCGTGGTCGATGGCGAGCTGGCCTTCATCGGCGGGCTGAACATCGCCGACGAATACTACGGTGATGGCGTGAGTGGCGGCTGGCGCGATCTCGGCCTGCGCGTCGAAGGCCCGCTCGTGCGGGAACTGGCCGATGCCTTCAACGAACTCTTCTCCCGTGCGGACTGCCGGCACCGGCGATTTCAGCGCCTGCGCCGTTCGCGCAACGCCGCCGCCGGATACAACTGGAAATTACTGCTCACCGGGCCGGGGCGCGGCCACCGCGCGCTCAAGCAAACCCTCGTTCAAGACTTCAACGCCGCGCGGAGCATCCGCATCGTCTGCGCGTATTTTTTACCGGGCCTGCGCATGCTGCGGGCCTTGAAGCGCGCGGCCCGCCGCGGCGTGCCGGTGCAACTCATCCTGGCCGGCCAGACCGACGTGCGGCTCATGCGCATCGCCACGCGCAGCCTTTATCCTTCGCTGCTGCGCGCGGGCGTGGAGATTTACGAATTCAAACCACAAATCCTGCACGCGAAGATGATCATCGTGGATGACGTGGTCTATGCCGGCTCTGCGAACCTGGACGCCCGGAGCCTGGGCATTAACTACGAAGTCGTCGCGCGCGTGCCGGATGCCACGCTCGCGGCGGAAGCGCGCCAGATTTTTGCGGAGGACTTGGGGCATTGTCGCCGCATGGATGCGCAGACGCTGCGTCAGACGCGGACGTTTTGGGAGAAGTGGCTCGTGCGCTGGGCGCTTTTCCTCCTGGTCCGGCTGGATCCCTATTTGGCACGACTCCAACGACGGCATTTGACCAATTCCTGAACGTCCCGGTTTCCACGGCACGCCGACACTTGGTCTGGATTCCGTTCTCTGTTAATTCCAAGCCCATGTCTTTCCGTCCTCGAACCAAGTGCGCCGGTGCAGCGGTGATGTTCTTTCTGCTGAGTTGTGCCCTCGTCCGCGCGCATCAGCCGGGACTCAGCACGCTGTTCATCGACCTCGGCTCGAACCGCCTCACCGCGCAGCTCATCGTCGCCTGGGCGGAACTCGACGGCACGAACGCGCTCGACACGAACCGAGACCGCGAGTTGAGCGCGAACGAACTCACCGCCGCGCGTCCGCGCCTGCGGCGGCTCGGCGAGAGCGCGCTGACCCTCGAGTCCGATGGCCGGATGCTCGCGCTTACCGCGCCGCCGGACATCCAGGTGGATGAAACCAACGGCCTGCGTTTCCTGCTCACCTTCGAACTGCCGCCCACGCAGGTGCTGCTCGTCACCTCGGAAATTATCCAGGAATTGAACCCCGGTCACAGCCAGATCGTGATGGTCCACGATGCCGCCGGCGTGAAACTGGGCGAGACCGTCCTCGACCGGGACAAGCCCACGGTGGAAATCCCGCTCCTCGCGAAGGCGGCAGACGGGGGGCCTCCATCCGCGACCTGGGGATTCTTGCGGCTGGGGTTGAAGCACATCCTCGAAGGCTGGGATCATCTGGCGTTCCTCTTCGGACTGTTGCTCGTGGGCGGGAAGCTGCGCGACGCGGTGAAAATCATCACGTCCTTCACCGTGGCCCATTCGCTCACGCTGGCGCTGGCCACGTTCAACTGGATTCGCATTCCGCCGAGCGTGGTGGAACCGATCATCGCGGCGTCGATTATTTACGTGGGCGTCGAAAACATCCTGCGCACGGACTTTCGCAACCGCTGGCTGCTGACCTTCGCCTTCGGATTGATTCACGGCTGCGGCTTCGCCTCGATCCTGCGCGACTTGGGCGTGGGCGCGAACGGGAGCAGCGTGCTCACCCCATTGGTGTGGTTCAATCTCGGCGTCGAGGCGGGACAACTCGCCATCGCCGCGCTGATGCTGCCGGTGATCTGGCAGTTAAAAAAATTCTTCCCGAATCGCTGGGTGCCGGTGATGTCGGTGGCGCTGATTATTCTGGGCAGCTACTTTCTCGTGCAGCGCGTGTGGCCGTGAACGTGCCCCCGGCGTCCCGCCGGGTACCGGTCATCACCAATCAGCCAGCACCACCTTTTGCCGAACAATCTACTCCGTCACCACGCCGGGATGTTCAGGGCGTGGTGCCCAAATCGAAAGGAGTTGCGGACAGCCATGTCCGCAGCGTTCCAACCCAATGATTTCGGCCTGATTTCGTGACGAACAGCCACGGCGGACAAGGCTGTCCGCCGCTCCGCCCATTTGGGCCACACGCCCTTCACCTGCGCTTCTCGTCGGCGTCGATGAAGTCCACGAAGCTCTTCAAGTCGTCGCGATGCGCGAGTCCGGCCGCTTCCTTGCGTTGTTTGAGGCGTGCTTCCATTTCCACGTCGCCCGCCTTGGGATAATTCGCCATGCCCTCGGCGTGCGCGCGTTTCTCCGCGTCGGTCTTCTGTGCATTCGCGCGCACCCAGTCGCAGACTTCGCCGTCCGTGGTGGAATTTTTCACCACCTCGATCATCTGCTCGTGTGTGAGGCCGGCGGCTTGCAGCCAGCGACCGTCGAAAGCCTGGCCGAAATTCGGCTGGTAGTCCGCGTGCAGCTTGCCGGCGAGGTGCAGGCGAATTTTGTCGAGGTAACGGGGCAGGTGCATCCAGCCGCACATGGTTTCGCGCGGGCTGCG
>JBBQYK010000266.1:0-7331 GCA_038208765.1 Verrucomicrobiota bacterium | reverse complement strand
CCGGCGGGTGCGGAGATTCGGCTCGCCACGGAACAGCGCAATGGCTGCTGCGTGCTCGCGGTCACGGACCGGGGCTGCGGGATGAGCGCGGAGTTTTTACGGGAGAGATTGTTCAAACCCTTTCAGACCACTAAGAAGAAGGGCATCGGCATCGGCATGTTTCAAAGCAAACTGATCGTGGAAGCGCACGGCGGACGAATCGAAGTGGATTCGACCGAAGGCGCGGGCACGACGTTTCGCGTGCTGCTGCCCGTGACGGGAGGGAGCCAATGAAACCACAAATTTTAATCGTCGATGACGACGAGGACATCCGTTCGCAACTGCGCTGGGCGCTGACGGCGGACTTCGACGTGATCGAATCGGAGGACCGGCCCTCAGCCATGCGCGTGTTCCGCGAGAAGAAGCCGGAAGTGGTGCTCGTCGATCTCGGACTGCCGCCGCATCCCGGCACGCCGCAGGAAGGCATGGCGCTGCTCGGGGAATTGATCGCCGCCGATTCCGCCACCCGCGTCGTCGTGATCAGCGGCCAGGGCGAGAAGGCAAACGCTCTCAAGGCCATCGGCGAGGGCGCGTATGATTTTTTCTGCAAGCCGGTGAACGTCGAGGAACTCAAGACGATCATCGGACGCGCGTTTCAAGTCGGACGACTGGAGCGCGAGTTCCAGGCGCAGCAGCAGGAGTTCGCCACAGAAGGCTTTGCCGACATGCTTGGCAAGAGTCCGGCCATCAAGCAGGTCTTCTCCACCATCCGCAAACTCGACAACGCGGACGCCTCGGTGCTTGTGCTCGGCGAGAGCGGCACGGGCAAGGAAGTCGTGGCGCTCACCATTCATCGACGCGGACCGCGCGCGAAGGGGCCGTTCATCGCGATCAATTGCGGCGCGATTCCCGAGACCTTGATCGAGAGCGAACTGTTCGGGCACGAGCGCGGCGCGTTCACCGGAGCGCACACCGCGCGGCCCGGGCGAGTGGAGATGGCAGAGGGCGGCACGTTGTTCCTCGATGAAATCGGCGAGTTGCCCCCCTCCATGCAGGTGAAGTTGCTGCGCTTTCTCCAAGAGCAGCAGATCGAACGCATCGGCGGACGCAAGCCGATTCACGTCAACACGCGCGTCATCGCCGCCACGAACGTGAACATCGAAAAGGCGATGATGGAGGGAACCTTCCGCGAGGATTTGTATTACCGCCTCGCCGTCGTCGTCATCAAACTGCCGCCGTTGCGCGAACGCGATACGGATGTGGTGGTGCTGGCGGAGGCGTTCCTGAAACGCTTCGGCAGCGAGCAAGGCAAGGGGCGGCTGAAATTTTCCAAGGAGGCGCTCGTCGCGCTGCAACAGTATTCCTGGCCGGGCAACGTGCGTGAACTGGAGAACCGCGTGAAGCGCGCGGTCATCATGTGCGAGGATCAGCGCGTGACGCCGGAGAATCTTTCGCTTGTCACCGGCTCGTCCGAAGGTGCGCTAAATCTCCGCGAGGCGCGCGATCAACTTGAACGCGATATGCTGACCAAGGCCTTGCGCAAACATCGCGGCAAGATCAGTCCCGCCGCCGTCGAACTGGGCATCAGCCGCCCGACGTTCTACGAGATGATGGAGAAGCTCGGCATCCAGAAGCCGACGGACGCGGAGTGAGGAGCGTGCCTCCGGTGTCCGGCCGGGTGGAGGTGCGGTGAGTTCGAGCAGCGTTCGAGTCGGGAGCCGCGCTCGTCGTGAGTATGACGCGCCCGGCAGGATGGCTGGGGGCGCTGTAGCCCACGGTCAGGCCGCGCGGGTTTTGTCACTCAATTCCTCCACCCGACGTGACAACGTCTCAACTGCACGGGCCATGCGCTCCTGCTGTGCCTCTACTCGTCGCAGCATGCCGACACTCTGCCACACGACGAACACGAACAGGGTAAGAAGGCCCGAACCAGCGAGGCTGCCGAGCCAGGAACGCCACTCGCCGCTGCTCAGCCTGTTGCCTAAAGCCAGGCCCACAAGCGGGACGATGACGAGCCAAGCGCACAGGCTGGCGGCCAACAGGAAAATAATTGCGAGGAGAGTGTTCAGGATGTTTGTTTTCATAAATCTCGCCATGTGAACCCGTGAAGCGGGCAACCTTCCGTTCAACCTACTTCGCCCCGTTGCTAAACATCTTCATCAGCGCCGACTGCATCAGCATCTGGATGCTGTCGTATTTGGTGTAGCCGGCGGGCAGCTCGAAGAGCGCGGCATCCGGCGTCTCCAGCTTCGGGGCTTGGAACTTGACGATGAGCTTGTTCGAGCGCTGCGGCAGTTCCATCTGGATGGGGAAGTTCTTCATGCCCGTCGCCTGCCACACGAACATCTCCTGCGGGCGGCCCTTCGAGTCGGTGGTGGTGAGCTTCTTCTTCACGCACGCCTGGCCGTCGATGGTTTCCTTGCCCACTTCGGTGAACTCCACCTTGGTCTCCGTCTTCTCGTTTTCAGTGAAGGGCATCTCGGCATACGACTTGAGTCCGGGATAGCTGATGACGGTCGCCTTCTTGTCCGGCAGCACGAGGGTGATCATCTGGTCCATGCCGGCCTGCTTCATCATGCCGGCGGCCTCGGCGGGGATGGCGTTGCCCTGCATTTCGGACATGTTCAATTCCGAGCGCAGCTTGCCGTCGCGCATGGCCATAGTGAGCGGCATGGAAAGGGTTTCCTTCTGGTCCTTGTCGAGCAGGCGGGCCGTGGCTTTCGCGCTAAAAGCCTTGGTGTCGCCGAAGAGCTTGAGCATCTCAGCGTTGACGCCGGTGGGCGGGCTGCTGAATTGCGCGGAAGCGGAGACGATGGACGCAACGAGTGCGGTGACGAAGAGGAGCTTTTTCATGGGGATCATTTTTATGGTGTTATTGGGACGAAGAAGACCATTCGCGGGGGTGTTTGGCAAAAACAAATGCAGCAGGCTCACACCACTTCCACCGGACACTTCGGCACCGCATCCAGAAACGCCTGCCCGTAGCGCTTGCTCAGTACGCGATTGTCCAGGACCACCACGATGCCTTGGTCGCTCTTGGTGCGAATCAATCGTCCGACGCCCTGACGGAATTTCAGAATCGCCTCGGGCAAGGAAAATTCTCCGAACGAATTTCCGCCGCGTGCTTCAATCGCCTCAATTCTCGCCTCGATCAGCGGATGGTCCGGCACCGCGAACGGCAGGCGCGTGATGATGACGTTCGACAGCGCCTCGCCCGGCACGTCCACGCCCTGCCAGAAGCTGTCCGTGCCGAAGAGCACCGAATCAATGTCGTCTTTGAATTTCTCCAGCATCGTCGAGCGCGGCGTGCCGGTGCCCTGCACGAAGCACGCGACGCCCAGCTTGTCGAAGAACGGCTGCATCCGCTCGGCGACTTCCTGCATGAGCTTGTAACTGGTGAAGAGCACGAAGGCCTTGCCATGCGTCTGCCGCAGGAACCGTTCAATGTTTTCGATGAGCGCGTCGCGATAGCCCGTCTCACGCGGGTCCGGCATCTTCGCCACGACGATCAGCTTCATCTGCTTCTCGTAATCGAAGGGCGAACCGACTTGCAGCAGCGTCGCCTTCTCCGCGCCGACTTTGCGCGCGAAATAATTCATCGGCTGACTTTGAGCCTTGGACTTCGGACCTAGGACACCTTCCCCGACCGCGAGGGTCGCGCTCGTCATGATCACCGACGTGTCCGATTCGAACAGCCGCGCGCGCAGATACGCCGCCACATCAATCGGCGCCGCATTCAACGTCAGCGTGCGTTGCGCCTTGCCGCTGCGCTCGACCCAATACACGTAATCCTCCTGGCTCTGGCTCAGGAACGTCGCCACGCCCTCGCGCAATTCCGCGAGCCGCCGATTGCACTCCACCAGTTCCTGACCGGTGTCCTTGTCCTCGCTGCCTTTGATCAATTCGCTCACCGCTTCGCGCACGCGCTGAATGGGCAGCGTCACGCCATCGCTCACCAAGTCGGCGCGGCGGATGCGCAGTTCTGTCCACTGCCGCGTTCGCGCACCCGCGCCTTCGCCCCGCCCGCGCGGTTCCATCTCGTTCTTTTCCTTCGCCAGCGCCTCGCACGCCTCCTCGACTTGATTGAAAAACTTATCGCTTTCGCTCATCAACTCGCCCACGAGCTTCACGGACGGGCCTTGCCGCAGCGTGGCCAGCAAGCCTTTCTCCGTGCGTGGATTCCACAGCCGGTTCAGCGCGTAACGCAGTTGCCCGCTCGAAACGCTCACCCCGATGTGCTTCGACGCCACGCTCTCCACCGTGTGCGCTTCGTCGAAGATCACGAAGTCGTTCTTGAACAGGATGCCGCCCTCCTGATCCTCGCTCACGCCCGGCAGCAGCGTGAAGAACAGCGTGTGGTTCAACACCAGCACATCCGCCGAAAGAATCTTCTGCCGCGCGCGCTGGAAATGGCAGATGCCGTGGTCCTTCCCGAACTCCGACGCGAAGCCGCAAATTTTCGGCGAGCACAAGCCGCGCTCCGAGCAGACGTGCGACCACACTTTCATGTCCGGCTCGATCTCGAAGTCCGAGAGGCTGCCGTCCTCGGTGGTCTTGCTCCACTCGTGGATGCGCTTGAGCTCCTCGATCTCCGGCGAGGTGAACAGGCCGTCGGCGTGCATCAGCGCCTTCCGCAGCCGGCGCGAGCAGAGGTAATTGCTGCGCCCCTTGAGCATGGCAAAGTTGAATTTCAACGGAGCCAGCACGGCGGAGAGCATCGGCAAATCTTTCTGCGTCAACTGCTCCTGCAAATTGATGGTGTGCGTGGAAATGACGGCCTTCTTCTTCTGCGCGAGCGCGAAAAGAATGGCCGGGACCAGATACGCCAGACTCTTGCCCACGCCCGTGCCCGCCTCGACCGCCAGATGCTCGCGCCCTTCCAGCGCCCTCGCCACCGCCACCGCCATGGCCTGCTGCTGCGGGCGATACTCGAAATTCTTCGCGCGCGAGAGAATGCCGGTGGGCGAAAAAATCTCCTCCACCTGCCGCACCAGATCGATGCCAGAACCGGCGGGCTGGGATTCAATGGTGCTGATCATGGCGAGGGGAAAAAATTCCAACTCCCAACACCCAAATCCCAAACAAATTCCAATCTCCAAACTTCAATCTCCCGCTGCGAATGCCGGGCGATGGTAAGGCGCGGTGTCCTCACCGCGCCGCGCTCGAATCGGAAGAAACTTTCAGAACTTGCCCGCGCCTCACCCCGGCGCGCTGAGGACAGCGACGCCCTACCACACGCCTTGGGAACTTGAAGTTTGGAATTTATTTGGGATTTGGGATTTGGAGTTTCGCTTCGCGCCTACTTCATCGCCGCATACACATGATGCACGTCATCATGGTCATCCAGCGTCTGGAGGAACGCCGCCACCTGCTTGTGCGTCGCCTCGTCCAACTCGGGATAATTCTTAGCCACGTAACGCATCTCCGACGCCGTGACTTTCCAGCCCGCCGCCTTCAACGCCTTCGTGACGTGATCGAGTTCCTTCATCTCCGTGATGAAGCGCGCGCCTTTCTCGCCTTCGTGAACTTCATCCCCTTCGAGCGGTTCGACTTCCTGCGCGCCCGCCTCAATGGCGTCGGTATCAATGTCCCGATTCATGTCCGTGTGCGTGGCCTCGATGACCCCGACGTGATTGAAAAAGAATCCAACGCTCCCCGGCTGTCCAAGCGCGCCGCCCTGCGAAAACATGCGGCGAATCTCGGGCGCGGTGCGGTTGCGATTGTCCGTGAGGCACTCGACGATGACCGGCACCTTGTGCGGCGCGTAGCCTTCGTAGGTCGTCATCTCGTACACCACCGCATCGTCGCCGATGCCCGCGCCTTTCTTGATCGCGCGCTCGATGGTGTCCCTGTACACGCTCGACTTCTTGGCCTTCTCGACCGCGGCGGCGAGGCGCGCGTTGAGCGCCGGGTCAGGACCGCCGAGCTTGGCCGCGACCATGATTTCGCGGACCAGCTTCACGACCATCTGACCCTTCTTCTGCGCGTTAATTTCGCGCCCGGCTTGTTTCCATTGTGCGCCCATAAGGGGCGGGACTCTGCCTGAAGGCAAAAAAAGCTGAAACTCTGAAATTGGGAAAAGTTAAAAGCAGCGAAGGCTTCCCATTCTTTGAGAAACTCCGCTGACAGAACGACGGGCAAATCCGAACCGGCTCGCGTCAGTACTTCGGCACGTTCGGATCAATCTCGTCCGACCAGGCGCTGATGCCGCCCTTCACGCTCTTCAAATACTTGAAGCCCTGCTCGCGGAGAAAGCCCAGCGCCTTGAGCGAACGCACGCCGCCTTTGCAGTGGAGGTAATACTGCTGGTTCGGGTCGAGCGTGGTGAACTTCTGCGGCAGTGTGCTGAGCGGCACCAGCGGCACGCCCTGCACGCGCGCGATCTGGTATTCGTCCGCCTCGCGCACGTCGATGACCTTGATGTTCAGCGAGGCGTCGTCGAGCGCGCGCTTCATTTCCTGCACGGTCACTTCGTCGGGATTCGCGCCCGTCGCGACGGACTGGGGCTGGATGCCGCAGAAGATTTCGTAGTCGATGAGTTCCTTGATCGTGGGCTTGTCGCCGCAGATCGGGCACGCGGGATCGCGGCGCAATTTCAGTTCACGGAACTTCATGTCGAGCGCGTTGAAGAGCAGCAGGCGGCCGACCAGCGAACTGCCTTTGCCCAGTGCGAGCTTCAAAATCTCCGTGGCCTGAATGCAGCCGACGATGCCCGGCAGCACGCCCAGCACGCCGCCTTCCGCACAACTCGGCACCATGCCCGGGGGCGGCGGCTCGGGATAAAGACAGCGATAGCACGGCCCGCCGAGATGCGGCGCGAACACGCTGGCCTGGCCCTCGAAGCGGAAGATGGAGCCATACACGTTCGCCTTTTTCAGCAGCACACAGGCGTCGTTCGTCAGGTAGCGCGTGGGGAAATTATCCGTGCCATCGACCACGATGTCGTAGGGGCGGATGATGTCCAACGCGTTCTCGGCCGAGATGCGCTCGTTGTGGATGACGACTTCGACATTGGGATTGATGCTCTTGATCGTGTCGCGCGCGGATTCCGTCTTGGGCCGGCCCACATCGCTGGTGCCGTGCGCGATCTGGCGCTGGAGGTTCGAGAAATCCACCACGTCGAAATCGAGCACGCCAATTTTCCCGATGCCCGCCGCCGCGAGATACATGGTGATGGGCGAGCCAAGGCCGCCCGCGCCAATGCACAAAACGCTCGTCGAGCAGATCTTCTTTTGCCCGGCCATGCCGACTTCCGGCAGAATCAAGTGGCGCGAATAGCGGCGGATCTCGTCGTTGTTCAGTTCCATAAAAAAGCGGACGCGAGCCTAAGTGACGCGACCGGGAAATCAAGG
>JBBQYK010000265.1:0-7353 GCA_038208765.1 Verrucomicrobiota bacterium | reverse complement strand
TGCCGTGGGAAATCGTGAACGCCGGCGTGAGCGGCGACACCACGGCGGGCGGCGTGCGCCGGATGCCGTGGCTGCTCAAGCGGCGCGTGGATGTGCTCGTCATCGAACTCGGCGGCAACGACGGCCTGCGCGGTCTCGCGCCGGAGGAGACGCGGGTGAACTTGGAAAAGATCATCGCCCTCGCGCGCGAGAAATATCCCGACGTGAAGATCATTCTCGCCGGGATGCAGATGCCGTCGAACATGGGCGCGGATTACACGAAGAAGTTCAGCGCGCTCTTCGCGGACGTGGCGAAGACTCAGAAGACGGAATTGATTCCGTTCGTGCTGGAAGGCGTGGGCGGCAAGGCGGAACTCAACCAACCCGATCGCATTCACCCGAATCCCGAAGGCCACAAGATCGTGGCGCAGAACGTGTGGGCGGTGCTGGAGCCGGTGTTGCTCGGGAAGAAATAGCGGAAGCCTGTGTTTTCTGTCTTCCGCGGTAGAACAACGCGCGGAGTCAGCGGTCCGCGCTCCGAGCCAAATCAGGCCCCCATCCCATCCTCAAACGAACCGGCTGCGAGCGGGAAGCAGAGATTGTCGCGCACGTAGGCCACGCCGTTCGCGCTGGTCGCGTCCAGGTCGCGATAGGCGCTTTCGGCTTCGACCACGAGCGGCGCGGAATCGCGCTTCATGACTTGGCGGTAGCGTTGCGGGTAGCCCGCGAGCACGAGGCATTCGACATAACGGCTCATGTTCAGATCGCCGCTCGCGAGGTCGGTGAACTGCATGGCGCGCTTCTGCCAGTTCGGTTCCATCATGCGCAGCGGGAGGCCGGGGCGGATGACGAAGTTCTTCACGTGCGCGGCGTAGATGCGCGGCGCGACTTTCATGAAACGCGTCTCCCACGTTTCGCCTTCCCAGCAGTGCGAGGGGTCGGCGTTCACGCCCAGGCATTTGTCGCCGCCGCAAATCTCGACGAGCAGGTTGAAATCATCGGCGCACTGGGCGGCGGTGCCGGGATGGATTTCATGGCAGAGATGGATCCCCAGTTCGTTGGCGTGCTTGCGGAGCTTCGCGGTTTTCTTCACGAAGCGATCCTTGCCCTCGGCCACCAAATCGTAGTCGCCACCCTGCCAGAATCCCCACGGATAGCCCGTGGCCATTTCCCAGCCGAAGGCCACGCCCCAGAACATCGGCATGATTTTCACTTTCAGTTCCGCCGACAGGTCCATCAACTTGAGCAGATAAGTCTCGGCCCATTTCTCGATTTCTTTGGCCGGCTTCTTCGCCACGTCGGCGGGGATGAAGGGATTGCCGCTGCGCGTCCCGGTCCAGGCGCTGGTGTGAACCCAGAACGGGCAGTGCGCGGAGATGCCGTCGAGGGTCATGCCGCGCTGGGCGAAGGCGTCCAGGATTTCCTTCGCGCTCTTAAAAAGTTTTCCGCCGTGCAGCATGTAGTTCGAGGGCTGCGCGCCGCTCGCCCCGGCGAGCCGTGCGTAGTCGAGAAAATCCGGGAGGCTTTTGGCTCCGTGTTGCGCGCCCTCAATGCTGGAGTGAAAAATCGATTGTGCCATGCGTGCGCAGACCAATAGCGAGGTGAAAAATGGAAAGCAAATCCTTAATTGGACGCCGCTGTCCTGAGCGCGCGAACCGCCGCGGCTGCGCGCTGATCATTGCTTCAACAGGCCAGCAATCCGGTTGACTGTGATCCCGCAGACCCGGCGGCGCCTGGATCACGGCCCCGCCACGCGTGCGCCGACGAGCGCCAGTTCTGACAACCGGTCCACGTTCTCCAGCTTCGCCGCCCAGCAAATACCGCGCAGCACGAGGACGCGATAGAGCGGGTCGTCGAAGGTCCAGATGTAGTGGCCGGGGATGCTGCCGAAGACGCGGCCCTGAAAATGTTCGTAGGCCCAGAGCTGGGTGCGCGGTGCGTTTTCCTCGACCGCTTTCGCCAGCACCGAAACGCGCCGCTCGTCGCCGGTCAAGGCCCAGTAAGTTTCGTCGGTGAGTTTCAACTTCGTGTAGCCCTGCGTGATCGGATGCGTGGGCTGCGTGAAGATGAGTTCCATGTCGCCGTGCCGGAACTTGATCAGCCCGGCACCAAGCCCGATGCGCTCGGCGAGGGAAGCGGCTTCTTTCCCGCCGGCCACGGCCCAGTGGAGATAGACCAGGCCGCCGCCGCGTTGTTGATACTCGTCAATCAACACGGCGCGCCCCGCGTTCCAGCCGGAGTTGCGCGAATTGAAAATCGTCACATCCGCCGCCTGAAGTTGTTCACGCGTGGGAAAAACTTTCGCCGTCGTCACGGTCACGTTGTCGGCGAGCGCGAGCAGCTTCGACCAGCGTTGCAGCCACACCGGATAATCATGTTCGTCCACGCCGTGATCCTTGTCGTCGATGCAAAGCAGGATGCGCAGCGGCTTCGTCGCGTCCGGCACCGTCGAGGCCGAGGGCACAAAACCGACCAGTTCCTCGCGCGTGCGGGCCGGCGGCATCGGTGGATCGAGCCGCGTGATCCGCGTGGGTTCCAGCGGATTCGTGAGCAGGAAGGTCAGCAAATCTTCCATCTGCTTGGGCGAAAGATTTTCTGCCGTGGCATCAGGCATGAGCGAATTCTTCATCGGCTCGATGCTCACCACGTCGCGGCGCGGGCGCTCGGTCTGGGCGTTGGCGGGCAGGCGCATCACGATCTTCTCGTTGTTCAACGTCTGCACGATGCCGCTCACTTCCGTGCCGTCCTTGAACTTCACCAAGCTGCCGGTCATGTCGGGATTGAGGGTGGCGGAAGGCTTCGTGATGTCGTGAAGCACCGAGTCGCGGTCGCGGAACACGAGGTTGGAAAGATCGGGACCAAAGGCCGTGCCCTCGCCGCGCAACGTGTGGCAAGTCGCGCAACCGCCCTCCGCGAAGAACACACGGCGGCCGTGGAGCCAGTTGCCTTTCACGTCGGTGCGCGCAACTTCGCCGTCCGTTTTTTTCTCGGCGGTGGTCGAAGCCCACGGCACGGAGAGCCGCGAGAGCATGATGGGCCGCACCTTGTCATCGAGCGCGAAGGTCAGGCCACCCAGCAGGACAGGCGTCTCGCCTGTCTCACCATCTAATCGGGAAGTTGGTTGGACAGGCGGGACGCCGGTCCTACGAGGGAGGTCGAAGCTCACGGCGAGCGGGGCCACCGTGGATTTGCCCTCCGACTTCAACACCACGTCGCGCGGCACCGTCGTCGAAAAATCCTGACGCACGCTCATGGTGCGCTTGGCGAAGGCGTCCACGCTGAGATCCCAATCCAGCGTCGCGCCCGGCTGCACGGCGGGAACGAAAATGTTCTCCAAGTTGATGCCGCCGCGCAGGGTAAGCGTGCGCGTGGCCGGTGAGGAATCGAGCTGCTTAAAGAACGCCTCGTGATCGGCGGAACCCGTGGTGAACCCGCGCGCCACCGCCAGCGTCGCGTGCGGCAGCACCACTTTTGCGGGCGGCCCGCCCGCTTCGAGCGTCGCCTGAATTCCATTCAACGTCAGCGCCACATCCATTTCCGGCTTCTGCGCGATGGTGCTGTCCGTGCGCCACGACGCGGGCACGGGCAGCGTGATGGCGTAGCCCACCGCCTCCGTCTGGCGCGGCACGCGGAGCACCAGCGTCCGGCGGTCGGCACTGAGCGCAAGGCTTTGCACTTCCACCCAGCGGCGGGGCGCGGAGATTTGATCGCGCACCACCTGATAGCCGGGGCGCATGGTTTCAAAACGATCCCCCGCGCTGACGTAGCGTCCGGCCTCGATACGTGTCTTCTCTCGGGCGCCCGCCCAGTCGGAATCCTTGAGGGGCTGATCAAACGCGATGCGGAATTCATCCGGCGCAGCGGCCCACGCCAGCACGGGTTGCGGCGTGGCCTTGGCGACGTGACGCACGCGGAAAATTTTTCCTTCGCCCGCCGGCCCGGTGCCCCAGTCGGGCGGGCCGCTATGACAGGCGAGCAGCAAATCGCCCTTCGGCGTGACGCACGCATCGACGAGCAGCATGGTCAGGCTGGCGATGAGATGATTCTGCGCGACGTAGCCGGCGGGGGTTTTCACGAGCTGCGTGCGATAAAGTTTGCCGCGCGATTCGCCGCAGAGCAGCGCGTCGCCCCCCCAGTTCGTTGGCCCCCAGCTTGGCCCGCCGTTCACGCCCTCGTTGAAGATCATGCCCACCGTGCTCTGATGCTGCGGGCCGTAATCGAACACGGGCGGTTCGTCGATCACTTGCGGCAAATGCTTCGGATGACGCGGCGGGAAGCCGTAGTGCAACCCCGGTTGGATGTGCAGCAACTCGTCGAAAGGATTGCCATTCGGCAGCCACGTCGCGCCTTCCTGTTCCGACGCAAACAAATCGCCGTGACGATTGAACGCGAGCGCGCAGGTGAAGCGGACGCCGGTGCAGACGGTCTCGCGCTTCGAGAAGTCTGCCGACACGCGCTGAATCGTCCCGTGCTCCGTAGTGATCTTGTAGCCCGACTGGCCGGTCCCGGCATTGATGAGATAGCCGTTGGCAAAATTCTCCGTGCCGAGTCCAAAGTAGATCGAGCCGTCCTTCGGATCGACGGCGAGGCCGATGGCATCGACGCTCTGCATGATTTCCTTCCAGCCCTTCGCCACGATGATTTCCTCGTCCGCCACGCCGTCGCGATCCTGGTCCACGATGAGCGAAACCTTGCCCTTGCTGGCGACGAACACCCCTTCGCCGCGCGGATCGTTTTTTGGCAGCAACGCCATCCCAATCGGTCCGCGTAACGAGGACTTGTCCCAGAAGACCGTGGACTTGTCCTCGCGCCCGTCGCCGTCTGAGTCCGTGACGAGATGAATGCGCCCGTCGTAACCGAGCGCGACGAGCACGCCGTCGTGCCGATAGCGAAGGCCGGTGAGGTTGCGCATCTTCAGCGGCATTTCCTCGGCGGTGAATCCGGGCACGAACATCTGGACGACCGGCGCGTCTTTAAGCGTTTCGAGGGCGTGACCACGGCTGCCGGTCGCGAGCGCGTTCAAAGTCGGCGTGCGTGCGAACAAGGATTCTTCCACCTTCGTGCGCTCGGCATCGCTCAGCGCGCGCTCATAGACCAGCACCGCCGCGATGTCGCCCTCGAAAGAACCCTGCGCGAACGGCGGCTCCGCCGGATCGTTCGAGTACAGCCGCCCGCCAATGACCATCTCGTCGAGGCCGAGGGTGGATTCCTTGCGCTCGCGGTCGCCGAGCTTGATGCCATCGAGGAACAACTCGCTGCCCTTCGCGCCGACCTTCGAGCGCACGGTGAAGACGTGAAAGCCCTCGAACGGCAGATGCGCTGCGAGATTTTTCCCCGGCTGGATGAAGTTCTTGAAACCGGGGCTGCCCGCCGACTCGACATTTAACACGCTGAGCTCCTTCGTCGCGGTGGGGCCGAGATCGAGATTGAGACCGCTGTCGAAATCATTTTTCCCCGCGACCGCGCTGCCGAACATTCCGACGAACGGCCCGCGGTTGGCACGCGGCGCGGCGAGCACGAACAGCGTCAGTTCTTTCACCCGCTTCTTTCCAATAGAGAGCGCGAGGGAATCATCCTTGCCATCGAAGCGCACGAACGCCTCGGCGTCATCCGCGCGAAAAACGGGACGACTGGTGGCCGCAGGCTGCATGGCGACCAGCGCGCCGCCTGATGAATCGAGCCAGCGATCCAGCGGGCGTCCATTCGCGACGGGCGGCAGGCCGGCGGACTTGCGCAGCACGGCCTGATTCGCCGCATCGAGGTGGAGCAGCAGGCCGTTGGTGAGCAGCGCCTCCGCGCCCGGCGCGAGAGACAATCCGAGTGCGAGGAGAAGAACGACGGCTTTCATGGAACGCGAGATTGGGAAGGCGGGGAGGATTGTGCAAGCGCGGTGACTGATAACGAACGGCGCGGAAGGCCCGGAGGGCCGGCGAGAAATTAGCCGGCGGCGTGAACCGCCGGTCAAGATGTTGATTTTGCATCAGCCTCGGCAGGGGCGGCAGAGCTCGGCATGTTTCGCCCCTCCGGGGCGGCACTGTTCTTGCCACTGCTCCGGTGGCTCACGCCACCGGCTAATCTCTGGCCGGCCCTCCGGGCCTGGCTTGCGCCGGAGCCAGCGCCGAGTCATCCAGGTCCAGCCGATAAAGCATCTGGTTGTAATTGTAGCGCGGCGTGGGGTGCGGCTTGTCGGCGAACTCGGCGGTGTAGGTGCCTTCGAAGATCAGGATGGGCGAATTGGTCGGCGTGAACTCGGGATGCAGGCGCGGATTGTAGAACGTGTAGTTGTCGTGCGTGAGCACCTTCACGGCTTTTCCCCACGGGCCAGTGGGCGCATCGGCTTCGGCATACCAAAGTTCGCCGAACGCGGAGGGCTTGCCGAAATTTTCCATGAACACCGTGACCCAGCGCTGGCGAAAATGATTCCACGCGATGGAGCCGCTGTGCGGCTTCACGGGCTGGCCGTCTTTCGCGGAGGCGAGGCTTGGTTGCGGTTTCAATACTTCCCATGTCGATTGATCCTGCCACGCCTCGAAGGACGCAGGGCAGCGCAGGAACGGGAGCGGATTGCCGAACAGGACCCACTTCTTGCCGCTCGTGTCGCTCCAGAAAACAGGATGGCCATCCGGCACCGTGGGCGGCTTCGGAGATTTCTCGGACTTCGTCCACACCACGCGCAACTGATCGAACTTCTCCGCCGCATCGTCCCACACGCACAAGCCCCACTCGTAGATTTCCAGGTGATTGCGGATCTTCATGTACGAGCCGACCAGTCGTTCGCGCCCGGTCTTGTCCCGCAGATTCACGTAGCCGCTCACCCACGTCGGGCCGCTGCCCGGCATCTTCGCCACGCCGCGCGGCTTGCCGTCGCGCTCGCGGAAGTAATCGAGCTTCAAGCGTAGCGGCGGCTCGAAGGAAGTGAGGGGTTGAACCGCCGTGGTGGCGCTGCTCATGTCGAAGATGCCGAGCGGATAATTCGGTAGCGTGGTGTCGCCCCAGGCCCAGAACATTTTGCCGCCCTGCACAGCGTTCTGCACGCTGTCGCTGCCGAAGACGCCGGACTCGCGCCAGTCCAGTTCACGGCCCAGCTTCTGGCTCTCCGCGAAGAGTCCCGCGCCCGTAAGACGGCCAAGTCGCTTTGCCACAATAGTGCGCGTGACTTCGACTTTGAGCGTCTGGCCCGGCTCGGGTTTCAACCGCACGCCGCGCATTCCGAAGCCGTCCTTCTTCACCTCATAGCCGTGGCCGATGACATCAAACCACACCTCGCGTCCCATCAACTCCGGCGCATCGAGCGCAATGACACCCGCGTTGTCCGTGACGAACACGGCGCTGTGCGTGGTGCGCAACTGCACGAGCGGCACCGGCCAGCCGTTC
>JBBQYK010000264.1:0-7412 GCA_038208765.1 Verrucomicrobiota bacterium | reverse complement strand
TAGCCGTGGCCGATGACATCAAACCACACCTCGCGTCCCATCAACTCCGGCGCATCGAGCGCAATGACACCCGCGTTGTCCGTGACGAACACGGCGCTGTGCGTGGTGCGCAACTGCACGAGCGGCACCGGCCAGCCGTTCTGTTGATCCACGACTTCGATGCGGCACGGCGCGGCGGCGAAAGTTGAAAGCGAGCACGCCAGGGACACCACGAGTGCGAGCCGGGTCATCAAGCAATTGAGCGACATGGATTTCATTTCCCACGCTCAGAGCGAAAAAACGATGCGAAAGGGATCAGGGAAAAGATCCAGTCATGCTTCACGCGAAGACCGCAGAGGGCGCGAAGGCAAAGTGCCCCCGGCGTCCCGCCGGGTTCCCGCGCTTCGACTTCCTTGCGCGCCTCCCGTTGCGTGTTGCTATTGTCGTCACACAACTCCGACCCGGCAGGATGCCGGGGGCACCTTCGGCGGCCAGAGCAGGCAGCCTTGCGCGAGCCAGATCAATCCCGCCGGCCAAAAGCCGCCGCCCCAGCCCAACCCCGCGCCGAGACCGAAGACCGGATACCACGCCAGCGCCAGCCCGAGGCCGATGCGCCAGCGGCGATGCGCGCGGCGATTTTCCCAACACCGCAAAATCCACGCACCCGTGAGCAGGATGAAACCAATCGAGAGCGGCAGGCGAAAGAGCAGCGGCGTGCTGCCTTCCCTGGGCGACGGCAGCACCAAACTCAGCACCACGATCATCGCGGGAATCGCGGCGAGCATTCCAAGCGCGGCCACGGTACGGGTAATCCAGCCGCGCCAGTTGGTGCCGACGCGCGGCATCCGCCACACGCCGAGCGCAGCCACGCCGATGGCAAAGCCCGACACGTCGAATTTTTGTTCCGCGAAATCGAGCGCCAGTCCCTTCGCCACCAACAGCAGGCCCGCGAAGAAGAAACAGAAGGCTGGAAAGCGCAGTCGCATGAAGAACTATTCAAACCACGAATGGACAGGAAGGAACACGAATTTTCCGGCGCGATGCGCAGTTGCAGGAAGGCCCGGCTCAAGTTCTCACCGTAGAACTACGAATACATCCTCCGGCTTTGACGTGGGGGAAATTTCCCGACATACTCTCCTCCGTCAGCCAATAATCATTAAACAGCCATGTCACGCGACCGGATGCAGAAACAGAGGTTCGAGCAGAAATACATGCTCAGCGAGGACCAGGCGCAGGCCATTCGCGCGGAAGTCGCCGCGCACCTCGACCTCGACGAAAACGGCGTGGGCCAGCCCAATTTCGGCTATCCCGTCCACAGCCTGTATCTGGATTCCCCGGACCTCTATACCTTCTGGACCACGATCAATGGCGACAAGAACCGCTTCAAGCTGCGCCTGCGCTTCTACGACGACCGCCCGAACACGCCGGTGTTTTTTGAAATCAAGCGCCGCATCAACAACTGCATTCTCAAACAGCGCGGCGGCGTGAAAAAGGATGCCGTGGCGCGATTGCTGCGCGGTCATTTCCCCGCCATGGAAGATTTGATTTCCAAGGATCCGCGCGCCTTGATCGCCGTGCAAAATTTTGTGCAGCTCACGGACAAGATTCAAGCCGTGCCCCAGGCCCACGTCTGCTACCAGCGCGAGGCCTACATCGATCCCGTGTCGGACAACACGCGCGTGACCTTCGACCGCGATGTTTTCACGGAGCCGCGCCACACGGTGAATTTCGCCACCGCCCTGGAAGCGCCGAGCCGGCCCTTCGGCAACCGCGTGATTCTCGAACTCAAGTTCACCGACCGCTTCCCGAACTGGCTGCGCTCGCTCGTCGAACGGTTCGGACTCATGCAATGTGGCGCGGCCAAATACGCGGAAGGACTTGCGGGCCTGCCGGGTTTCGACGTCAGCCACGCCGGCGATTTCCGCGAAGCCCCGCGCGCCCAAGGCAAGTTCGACCCCGACCGGCATCTGGTCGCGCAACGCTACGCGTAAGCGGCCATCGGAGCGGCGGACAGCCTTGTCCGCCGTTGGTGGTTCGTTGTTGGCGCATTATGCCCCCGAAGTTTTCCGCGCTGCGGACAAGGCGGTTCGCCGCTCCGGCTTCAAACCAGAAGCGTCATCAGGACGAACGCGACCATCAGGTGCAACAAGGTGAAGGCAAACGAGTAGCCGATCCCCTGGCGGACAAAACCGGTCGCGTCCTCATTCATCAGCCGCGCGAGAAGAAATCCCGAGACCGTCGCGCCTGCCACCAGGCTGCCGAGGTACAAACCCACATCAAGCACCATCGGCAGCCGCAAACCAGATAGATGCCTGATGGTGGGAGGCACGGCGACGACCAGAACTGGCGTGGCCAGGAATTGAAACCAGAAGGCCAGCCAGAGCAACTTCCGGCGCTTGGGCAGGCTCGGTCGCTCGGGCGGCGTGAAGTTCACGTTCGAATTATGACTGATGATTCCGCTGCGTCGAGTGCCGCCGTTGCAGAGGGGCGCGGCATTTATGCCGCTTCACTATCCTCCCGCTGATGGCGTTAGAATTCTTCACGCGCCCGGACTGGAGAAAGTTGAAGCGGCATACATGCTGCGCACCCCATCACACTCTCGCGCCGTTTTTTGCTTTGACAGTCTCCCGCCCCAAGAGTGCTATTCGCGGCACAGCAAAATTATGAACGCAAAATTCTTTTCTCTCGTGGCCCTGTCCGCCGCGGCCTTCATCGGCAGCGCGCGCGCCGAGGTCATTCCCGACGAATACAAACAGAACGGCTTCGCCATCGGCGCGCAGGCCTACACCTTCAACCGCTTCTCCGCTTTTGAAGCCGTTGAGAAGTGCGCGCAGGCGGGCGGCAAGGTCATCGAATTTTTCCCCGGCCAGAAGCTCACCAAGGACGGCCAGGGCGGCGCGCTCCATCACAACAACGCGGGCGACGACGTCATCGCGAAGATTCAGGCCAAGCTCAAAGAGCACGGCATCAAGGCCGTGAACTACGGCGTGGTCGGCGGCAAGGACGCGGCGGAATGGCGCAAGATTTTTGAGTTCGCCAAAAAGCTCGGCCTCTACGCCATCACCACCGAAGACGCCACCAAGCTCGACATCATCGAACCGCTCGTGAAGGAGTTCGACATCAAGATTGCCATCCACGATCACCCGCGCCGTCCGAATGACGCGAACTACAAAGTCTGGGACCCGCACTACATCGTGGCCGTGACCAAGGACCGCGACGCCCGCATCGGCGCGTGCGCCGACACCGGCCACTGGCAGAGCAGCGGCATCAATCCCGTCTATGCCCTGCGCGTGCTCAAGGGCCGCCTCATCAGCAGCCACATGAAGGAAAAGACGGACTACGGTGACCGCAGCACTGACGGCACCAGCACCACGCAGATTCCTTTCGGCGAAGGCGTGGGTGAAATCGGCCGCTGCCTCGATGAATTCAAGAAGCAGGGCTTCGAGGGCAACATCTCGGTGGAGTACGAAACCAAGTGGGACAACAACGTGGGTGATGTGACCAAGTGCATCGACTTCGTAAAGAACCACAAGGGCGCTGCGAAGAAGTAATTTCGAGTCCGCTCCACACGAAAGGCCGCCCGCGAGGGCGGCCTTTTTTCATGTTCAAGCCCGCAACTCGATCAGCTTCTCACCCTGGGACAACCAGCTGACCACATCCGGCCAGAGCGGCTGCAACCAGTCGAGCAAGGCGTGATTGGAACAATTCCCCTTCCGAATCCAGACGAGGGAAACAGGCTGCAAACTCAGCAGCCAGAAATCCACGAAGTCCTCATCCTTGGTGACGATGACCGCCGCGCGCTTTGGGCCTGCTGCCAGATTACGGAGTCCGAAGCGGCCTGGAATCCAAGCTCGAAGACATGTCGCGCGGAATGGCCCTGGCTCACAATCCAGTGGGCTAGCGCCGGAGGCAGTTGGGCATCGACGAGAAAATTCACGCGGCTTGCAGCACCGCGTGATCAGCCTGACGGGCCGCATACACCAGAGCAGCCTTGATGTCATCCGGTTCAAGATACGGAAAATCCCGGAGGATTTCCTCGTGCGAAACTCCCTCCGCCAGCATCCCCAGGATGTCCGCGACCCGGATACGCAGGCCGCGGATGCACGGGCGCCCGCCACATTTGCCCGGCTCGACTGTGATGCGTTCAAGGTGCTTCATGTCGCGAAATTACTTCGGCATCCCGATGACAACAAGCGGCAATCCCGCGCGCACAACACGGATTGAGCCTTTGCCTTCCAAGCCGCCCCTTGCTAGCGTCCGGCCCGTCCCAAATTCAACACGTACAAGCTATGAGCATATTCTCGGCTGAATTGATCGGAACCATGCTGCTCGTCCTCCTCGGCGACGGCGTGGTCGCGAATGTCCTCCTCAAACAATCCAAGGGTAACGGGGGCGGCTGGATCGTCATCACCGCCGGATGGGGCTTCGCGGTCATGGTCGGCGCGTATGCCGTCGGCACGATCAGCGGCGCGCACCTGAATCCTGCCGTGACGCTTGGCCTTGCGGCCATCGGCAAACTCGAATGGGCGCTGGTGCCAACCTATGTCGGCGCACAATTCGCCGGGGCCTTCCTCGGCGCGGTGCTCGTGTGGCTCGCGTATCTGCCGCACTGGGGCATTACCGAGGACAAGGGCGCGGTGCGCGGCGTGTTCTGCACCGCACCGGCGGTGCGGAAGCCTGGCGCGAACTTGCTTACGGAAATCATCGGCACCTTCGTCCTCCTCGTCGGCGCGCTGGCCATTCCCTCCACGCGAAATCTGATCGAAGACACCGGTTTCAGCACCGCGTTCGGTCCGTTGCTCATCGGCTTCCTCGTCTGGTCCATCGGCCTCTCGCTCGGCGGGCCGACGGGCTACGCCATCAATCCCGCGCGCGATCTTGGTCCGCGCCTCGCCCACGCGCTGCTGCCCATTCCGGGGAAGACAGATTCTGACTGGGGCTACGCGTGGATTCCGGTCATTGGCCCCATCATCGGCGGCGTGGCGGGGGCGCTGTTCTACAAATTCTTCTGGCCAGCGTGAAATTTTCTTTGTCCAAGGTCCAAGGTCCAAGGTCCAAGGTCGGCGGCGGGTTTGGTGAGGCGCGCTTGGGCAAATTCACATCTTCGAAAGCGGCGCTCAAGCGACCGCACTCCAAACGCTGGCGCGTGGCATCGAACGCCTCTTCACTCACGGAGCGTTTGGAGTGCGGTCGCTTCAGCGCCGCTTTTCCCAGACTGACTCACGCACTCGGCCGACCTTGGACTTTGGGCTTTGGACTTTGGACTAAAAAACTATGAAACACATCCTCGCCCTCGACCAAGGCACGACCAGTTCGCGCGCCATCGTCTTCGACCCTCACGGCTCCGTCATTTCGGTGGCGCAGCAGGAGTTCCGGCAGATTTTTCCGCAGCCCGGCTGGGTCGAGCACGACGCGCAGGAAATCTGGGCCACACAGTCGAGCGTCGCCGCCGAGGCGCTGAACAAAGCGCGCCTCACCGCGAATGATGTCGCCGCCATCGGCATCACCAATCAGCGCGAGACCACCGTGGTCTGGGATCGCAAGACCGGTCAGCCCATTGGCAACGCCATCGTCTGGCAGGACCGCCGCACCGCGAAGGCGTGCGACAAGTTGAAGGCGCGCGGGCTCGCGAAAACCATTCGCAAGAAAACCGGCCTCGTCGTGGACGCCTATTTCTCTGGCACCAAGGTCCAATGGATTTTGCAGAACGTCCCGGGCGCGAAAGCCAAGGCTCGCGCAGGCGAACTCGCCTTCGGCACCGTGGACTCATGGCTCGTGTGGAACCTCACCGGCGGACGCGTCCACGTCACCGACCCGAGCAACGCCTCGCGCACCATGCTCTTCAACATCCACACCGGCGATTGGGATGAAGACTTGCTGAAACTGTTCGGCGTGCCGCGCTCCCTGCTGCCCGAGGTGCGCTCGTCGAGCGAAGTGTATGGCGAATGCAACCTGTTCGGCGCGGCCATTCCCATCGCTGGCATCGCGGGCGATCAGCAGGCCGCGCTGTTCGGACAAGTTTGCACCAAGCCCGGCATGGTGAAGAACACCTACGGCACCGGCTGCTTCATGCTGATGAACACCGGCACCAAACCCATCGCCTCGCGCAACAATCTGCTCACCACCGTCGCGTGGAAAATTGACGGGCGCACCGAATACGCGCTCGAAGGCAGCATCTTCATCGCGGGGGCGGTCGTGCAATGGCTGCGCGACGGGCTGGGCATTATCGCTTCATCGCGCGATGTCGAAGCACTGGCTTCACAAGTCCCGGACAACGGCGGCGTGTATCTCGTGCCTGCGTTTGCGGGATTGGGCGCGCCGCATTGGGATCAGTATGCGCGCGGCCTGCTCATCGGCCTCACGCGCGGTTCGACGAAGGCCCACATCGCCCGCGCCGCGCTTGAAGGCATCGCCTTCCAGGTCGCCGACGTGCTGCGCGCCATGGAAAGCGACGCGAAGATTCGCCTGAAAGAACTGCGCGTGGACGGCGGCGCGTGCGCGAACAATCTGCTCATGCAGTTCCAGGCCGACCTGCTCGGCGTACCCGTGGTGCGCCCGAAAATTTCCGAAACCACTGCGCTCGGGGCTGCGTATCTCGCAGGACTTGCCGTCGGCTACTGGAAGGATCAAAAAGAAATCGCCACGCAGTGGCAGGTGGACCGGAAGTTCACGGCGGCAATGAAAGCCGGCGTGCGGAAAACACTCGTCGCCGGCTGGAACAAGGCCCTGAAGCGCGCGAAAGATTGGGCGGAGTGAGGGCGGCCGGAAAGCGGCGCTAAAGCGACCACACTCCAAACGCTCCGCGAAATTCGTGGCGTTCGCTGCTGCGCGCCAGCGTTTGGAGTGCGGTCGCTTTAGCGCCGCTTTTTCCCACATTCACCACCGAAATTTGTTTGGCCTTTGGAATTCGAACTCTGGATTTTTCTCTCGCCCATGAACCGTGAGCAATCATTGCAAGCCTTGGAAGATCGTTCCACGCGCTGGGACGTGCTGGTCATCGGCGGCGGCGCGACTGGACTCGGCGCGGCGGTCGATGCGGCGGCGCGCGGCTATCGCACGCTGCTGGTCGAACAACATGATTTCGGCAAAGCCACTTCGAGCCGCACCACCAAACTCATTCACGGCGGCGTGCGTTACCTGCGGCAAGGCAACATTTCGCTCGTCCGTGAATCGCTGCGCGAACGCGCCCGCCTGCTGCAAAACGCGCCGCAACTCACCCGCCGCCAGTCGTTCATCGTTCCAGCCTACGGTGTCTTGGACCGCGCGTTCTACGGTGTCGGTTTGAAACTGTATGATGCGCTGTCCGGCCAGTTCAGCCTCGGCCCGTCGCAATTGATTTCGCGCGAAGAGACGTTGCGTGAGTTGCCAGCCATCCAGAGCGCCGGCCTGCGCGGCGGTGTGCGCTACTTCGACGGCCAGTTCGATGATGCGCG
>JBBQYK010000263.1:0-7421 GCA_038208765.1 Verrucomicrobiota bacterium | reverse complement strand
GGCAGCGCCATCGTGAATGTCTCCTCGGTCACGTTCTACAACACGCCCACGCAGATGGTCGCCTACGTGGCGACGAAGGGCGGCGTCATCGGCTTCACGCGTTGTCTGGCCCGCGAACTCGGGCCGTCGCGCATCCGCGTGAACTGCGTCTCGCCCGGCTGGGTTTTCACCGAGCGGCAGATTCGTGACTACTTGACTGAGGAGAACAAGCGGCTCGTGCAGGAGCGCCAGTGCATTCCCGATTTCATCCAGCCGACGGAAATGGCGGACGTGATTATGTTTCTCGCCAGCGACCTGAGCGCGTGCGTGACCGGGCAGGAAATCCTGGCCGACCGTGGCTGGGCGCATTCGTGAGCAGAGCCTGCGCCGGCACGACGTAACGCCGGCTTTCCAGCCGGCAGGTCGCGAGACTTTCCAGTCCCGTGTTGATCGGACGGTCGAGGTGCGCTCCCCGTGAATGGGTGCCTCTTGAAGGTGCCGCCATCATCGGAGCGATGGAGCGCGGGCGTCCCGCCCGCCCGTATGGAACCAGACGCCACTCCGCCGAGCCAGCGTGTGGAGGTACCAAATCCTCGCGCCGTCCGGCGGGCGGGACGCCCGCGCTCCTCGGGCGGTACTTTCAAGATACGCCCCCATGAATCATCCGCGCATTTCAAACTTCTACCCGTCGCACCGCCTGCGGTAGCGTCGCCGACATGCCCCGTTTGAAAACTCTTGGCCCGGTCGTGCTTGGGTGCGCCTGGCTCGCCGCCGGCTGCCGGCCCGCGCCAACCGGGCCGCCCGCCGCGTCGGCTCCTGAATGGTTCAGCAACATCACGGCGTCGTCGGGCCTCACGTTCCTGCATCGCGCGGGCACGAATTATTTCATGCCCGATCAAGTCGGCTCGGGCGTGGCGCTGTTTGACTACGACAACGACGGGCGGCTGGATGTTTATTTCGTGCAGAATGGCGGCGCGGGTTCCGACGCGCGCAACCAACTTTTTCATCAGGAGGAAAACGGGACGTTCAAAAACGTGAGCGCGGACTCGGGACTCGACGTGAGCGGACGCGGCATGGGCGCCATCGCGGGCGACGTGAACAACGACGGACGCGCCGATGTGGTGGTGACGGAGTATGGCGCGACGCGGCTGTTTCAAAATCTCGGCGGCGGAAAATTTCGCGAGGTCACGCGCGCAGCGGGACTGGACAATCCGCGCTGGGCGGCGACCGCGAGCTTTGTGGATTACGACCGCGATGGCTGGCTCGATTTGGTCGCCGCCAATTACCTGGATTACGACCCCACCCACGTCTGCCATGACGTGCAGGGACAGCAGGATTTTTGCGCGCCCCAGGCCTTCAGCCCCACGGCCACGCGGCTCTGGCGGAACGCCACCGCGCAAGCGGGCGGCGAGCCGCGCTTCACGGACCGCAGCGAGGCGAGCGGCGTCTTCCGCGTGCCGGGCGTGGCACTGGGCCTGGTCTGCGCGGATTTCGACGGCGACGGCTGGCCAGATATTTTTTGCGCGGACGACGGACGGCCCAACCGCCTCTTCATCAACCGGCGCAACGGCACCTTCACCGAGGAGGCGGCGCAGCGCGGGCTGGCTTTCAACGCGATGGGCGCGACGGCGGCGAACATGGGCACCGCCTTCGCCGACGTGGACGGCGACGGAATGGGCGACGTGTTCGTGACGCATCTCACGGATGAATATCACTCGCTCTACAAACAGGGGCCGCGCGGCGTGTTCCTCGATCAGGTGGGCGCGTCCGGTTTGCAGCAGCAAGGCTGGCGCGGCACGGGCTTCGGCACGGTGCTCGCGGATTTCAACAGCGATGGCGCGCCTGATCTCGTCTCGGCGAACGGGCTGGTGCGACGGCTGTTGAAAAACCAGACGCCCGTAGCGGCGGGCGTGCATCCGTGGTGGGCGCGCTACGCCCAGCGGTCACAACTCTTCGTCAATCAAGGCGGCGGAAAATTCCGCGACCTCTCGCTGGAGCAGCCCGCGCTGTGCGGCGAGGCCATGGTCGCGCGCAGCCTCGCCGTCGGTGACCTCGACAACGATGGCGCGCAGGATTTGCTCCTCTGCGCCGTCGGCGGCCCGGCGCGCGTGCTGCGGAACGTCGCGCCACAACGCGGTCATTGGCTCAAGGTGCGCCTGCTGTTGCCGCAGCACGGAGGCCGCGACGCCATCGGTGCGGAGGCGGTCGTCCACGCGGGCGGGAAAAAACATTGGGCCGTGCTCCAGCCCGCGACCAGCTACCTCGCGAGCAATGATCCCACGCTGCACTTTGGACTCGGCACGGCGGCGAACGTGGACTCGATTGAAATTCTCTGGCCGGATGGCGGGAAAGAAACGTTCAACGGCGGCGCGACGGACAAGCTGATGGTGCTCAAAAAAGGAGACGGGAAGTGAAGCGTCAAAAATCTTCCGGCGCGAAGGCGCACAAACTCACCGGCAAAAAATCCAGCCGCCGCTCCCCAGTCCGCGCGCTGGTGGGAATTTTGGCGGTGGGAATTTGTTTGGGATTGGGGTTTTGGATTTTGAAATTTCGTGCCCAGCCCACGCCGCCCGTGGTCGCGCTGGGGCTGCTTGATCCCGCCCTGCGGTCGCTCATCGAAACGTCTCGCGTGGCCGTGGTGCGCGCGCCGGAGTCGGGCGCGGCTTGGGGCCGGCTCGGCGAGACGTTGCAGGCCGCCGAGTTTTTCCCGGAAGCGCGCCTGTGTTATTCAAACGCCGCCGTGCGCGACCCGCAGAATTTCCGCTGGCCCTATCTCAGCGGCGTCCTTGAGCAAGTGGGTGATCCGGCGCTGGCGGTGCGGCATCTCACCCGCGCCACCGAACTCGCCGCCGGGCGCACCGACTCGCCGCGCTATCAACTCGCGCGCACCCTCGTCGAGCAGGGGCAGTTTGATCAGGCGGAACCGCATTTGAAACTGTTGCTCGCCAGTAATCCCGGTCACGCCGCCGCCCGCGTGGAACTGGCCCGCGTGCATCTCGCGCGCGGTGCGTTCAAGGAGGCCACGCTCGCGCTCCAGCCCGCGCTGACCAATCAATACACCATGCGCTCCAGCCTGCTGCTCGGCGCGCAGATCGCCCAGCGCAACGGCCAGCCCGACATCGCCGCGCAGCTCGCGCGCCGCGCCAGCAGCCTGCCCCGCTCCTTTGACTGGCCGGACCCGGTGCTGCACGACGTGCAGGCGCTGCGCACCGACCGCGCGCGCCTGGCCGAGCAGGCGAACCGCCTCTTGCAGCAGCAAAAATTTCCCGAGGCCGGGGCCGTGGTGCAGAAAATGTTGGACGCCGCGCCCAATGATCCCGAGGGCCTGCTGCTCTGGGGCCGGCTGAATTATTTGCAACGGCGCTGTCCCGAAGCCGAGGCGACCTACCGCCAATTGTTGCGATTCCAGCCAGACTCGCTCAACGCCCTGGTGCAGCTCGGTCTCGCGCTCATGTGCCAGGAGCAATGGACCAACGCCGCCGTCACGCTTGAGCGCGCCCTCGCGCTCAAGCCGGACTTCGCGCAGGCCCACGGCAATCTCGGCCTCGCCCGCTCGAAATCGGGCGACACGGCCGGAGCCATCCGCGCCTTCCGCGACGCGCTCCGCAACACGCCAGGCGACCTCGCCGCGCATCTGAACCTCGCGGAAGAACTGGCCAACGCGGGCTTGCTGGAGGAGGCCGAACAACACGTCGCCCACGCCGCCGCGCTCAACCCCAAAGACCCGCGCGTGATCCAGGCGCGCACGCAATTGGGGGTGAAGTAAATGTCTATGAAGGACGACGTGACCCGCATTCTCGACGCCGCGCGGCGCGGTGACGCCGCCGCGACGCACGAGCTTCTGCCGCTGGTCTATGACGAATTGCGCCGCATGGCCGTTTTCAAAATGGCGCACGAAGCGGCGGGCCACACGCTGCAAGCCACCGCGCTGGTGCATGAAGTCTGGCTGCGGCTTCCGTGCTGGCCGTGGGCTGCGCGGATGAATCGATCCAACTCTTCGACACCGCCAGCGGCGAACTGAACGGCTCGTGCTTCGGCCACAAACAAAGTGTCAGTTCACTGGCCTTCTCGCCGGACGGCAAAACGCTGGCCAGCGCGAGCGACGACAGCACGTTGAAACTCTGGAACGTGGCCACACAGCAGGAGCTACTCACCATCCGCCGTCTCGGCGGCGCGTTGCGTGGACTGACCTTTTCTCCCGACGGCCAGTGGCTCGTGGGCGGCGGAAGCTTTTCCCAGCGGTCCGGCGGGCTGCGTTTTTATCCCGCGCCGCAGCCTTGATTCACTCTGGCGAGGCTCAAGATTCCGGCGCGAGGTTCGCGGCCACGTCCGTGCGGTAGGCTTTGAACGCGGGCGCGAGTCCGGCCAGCGCGCCAAAGAAAATCATCAGCGGCGGCGCCCACAGGAAGACGGCGGAGAAGGCGAACGGTTCCAGCACCACGCCGGTGCGTTCGCGGATCATCGCGGCGGCCACGCTGATGATGATGGCATACACCGCCAGACCCGCCACCACACCGAGGGCGGTGATGACGCCCGCCTCGGCCACGACCGCGCCGAAAACCGTCGCGCGCCGCGCCCCGAGCGCGCGCAGAATGGCGATGTCGCGCCGGCGCGCGTGCATGGAGTTGTAGATGCTCGCGAGCACGGCGGCGAGGGCCACGAGCGCGACGAGCGCCGCCGTGAGCCGCAGCACTTGCGCGAACCAGCCGACCTTGTCGAAAAGCTGCGCCACGGTTTTCCCCACCGGCCACGCGAACGTCAGCCGCGCGCCGTCCTTGTTGTAATGCCGGTCGAGGGCAAAGCCCGCCGTCGGCGAGCGCAGCGCCACCAGCACCGCGCTCACGTCCGTGGCGGCGTCGGGATCATGGCCGGCCATGTTCTGCAAGCCTTCGAGCGGAATCCAAATCACGCGGTCGGCGGGCGTGTTCGAAGGCTTGAGCACACCGGTGACGACATACGTTTCCTCGTGCTCATGCTGGTCGCCGGCCTCGAGGCCGTGCTGCGGACGGAACTGATCGCCGGGCTTGAGATTCAACTGCCGCGCGACAAAAGAGCCGACCAGCGCCTCGCGAAAACCGGACTCGAAGCAGCGCCCGTCCGGCTCGATCTCAAATTTCCTGCCCGGTGACAGTTCCACACCCGTGAACATTTCAGGCACGGTGCCCACGATGCGGTGGCCGCGATAGTTGTCGCCCACGGCCAACGGCACGGCGAGCGCCACGGCCGGATTGGTTTTGATTTCGAGATAGTCGGCCCACGCGACGTTGCCGGGCGAGGCCTCGAGATGGAACACGGCATTGAGCACCAGTTGCAGCTTCGAGCCGCGCGCACCGAGCACCGCGTCGAAGCCCGAGTCCACGCTGGTGAACGCGCGTTGCGACTGCTCCTGCAACACCCACACCGCCAGCCACAGCCCGGAGGCAAGCGCGATGGACGCGGCCGTCACGGCGGTCGAGAGCGCGTGCTGGCGCAAACTTTTGCGGACAAGGAGCGGCCAGGTCATACGCGCACCTCCGGGTCGGCGGGGTGGTTCAACGCGGCGAAATCACGCACGTCCTCGAAGGCCGCCAGCGTGCGCGCATCGTGGCTGACGAGCAGCAGCGCCGCGCCCGCCTCCTGGCAGGCGGCGCGGATGAGCGCCAGGGCCTCGTCCGCGTGACGCGCATCGAGATTGCCGGTGGGTTCATCGGCCAGCACGAGGCGCGGACGGCTGGCGAGCGCGCGCGCCACGGCCACGCGCTGCTGCTGCCCGATGGAAAGCTGGCGCGGGTAATAATCCAGCCGGTGCCCGAGACCGACCCGTTCCAGCAACGTGCGCGCGGCGGCCCGGTCCGTGCCCGGTCCGAACGACATGCCGAGCAGCACGTTCTCCAGACAGGTGAAACCTTGCAGCAAATTGAAGCTCTGAAAAATGTAGCCAATGGATTCCGCGCGAAGACGATCCCGCCGCGCCTCGGAAAGCCCCGTGAGTTCCGTGCCGCCGAGCTGAATGGAGCCGCTGTCGGCCTGGAGAATGCCCGCGATGAGATGCAGGAACGTCGTCTTGCCCGAGCCGCTCTCGCCGCGCAACGCGCACTGTGCGCCCGCGTCGAGCGCGAAAGCGTTCACCCGCAAAAGTTCCACGCGCCCGCCGTCCGGGGCGGTGAACGATTTTCGCAGGTCTTTGATCGTCAGCAGCGGCATGGCTTAACGCGCGGCGTCCTTCACGACTTCCGCGCCCTCTCCTTCCATCTGGTAAATGCCGGTGAAGTAGCCCTGCACGTAAATCTCGCCGACGCGCAGCGTGCCGGACACGGCCTGCGGCTCATAGCCGCCGTCAATGCCCGCGCCCTTCATCTTCACGCGCACCCAGTGGCTGACCTGCGGCGACTCGCCGAAGCAGCAGTCGCCCGCGTCGCGCGTGAGCAGAAATTCCGTGACCATCCCGTTCTTCATCCGCAGCGGCAGCGCGTAGCCGGTGATGACCACCTTCGCGCCGTCGAGCGCCTTGACCTCGGGAGGGATGGCACCAAGCGGCTTCGTCTTCGGACGCCCCGCCGAGTCATCCGCCGGATCATTTGTGACGGTGAAAGGAAAACTGCCGAGCAGATCGAAACCGAGTTCGCGAAAGCCCGCGTCATTCGTGCGCGGTGGAGCGATGGTCAGCGGGGCCAGCCGCAGCAGTGGCACGTTGTTCGACAAAGTGCGCGCGGTGGAGGCGGCGCTGTTCGTGCGCGCACGCAACGTCACAATCGGCTCGCCGCGAATCTCCCGGCGCGCGCGCGCCGGTTCGCTGGCGGCCCACGCCGCGAGCGCGCCGCCGAGCAGCGTGGCCAGCAGCCCGGGCCAGCGCCGGTTTGTTCTCGGGATGAGCATCGATCGTTTCAAGGTTCGCGCGCGAACATCGGGCGGCGAAACTTCCGGCGCAACTGATGATTGCCAGGCCGTGCGGCTTCATCCCCTGCGGGCCGGCGCGGTCTCAGGGATGCAGGCCCGCCAGTTCGTCGTGCAGGGTGCCGCCAGTCCAGTCGGCGCCGCCGCTGACGCGCGAGCGGCGAACTCCAGCGAAACTTTCACGCTCAAGGTGAAGAGGCCCGTGAGCAGCAGCGCGAGCATCGGCCAGGGCTTGCGCATCATGGTTCAGCAAGAATGGCCGCCTGCGGTCTTGGCCTTCACCTCATCGAGCCACTTTTGAATCGCCTTAGGACTAGGCGACACTTCCTTGAGTTGCACGAGCAGTGCGGACGCGCGGGCCGTGTCGCCATCGTCCTCCTCAAGTTTCGCGAGGTGCCCGAGCAACTGACCAATCAGAAAACGACGCTCGCCCGACCAGTCGGTCAAGTCACCGACGTTGCGCAGCGCCATCTCCCAGATGTTGCGCGCACGGTTCGTGTCGTGACGATCCTCGGAATAAATGCGGCCCAATTCGAAGAGCAGTTGCGGATGGCCCGGATTGGCGCGCA
>JBBQYK010000262.1:0-7447 GCA_038208765.1 Verrucomicrobiota bacterium | reverse complement strand
TTTGAAATGTTCCGCGAGTTCGCCGAACAGCATCACGCGCGCGCTGGCCTCAAATTCATCGCGGCGAACGATGGCCTGCATGGCGGTGCTGGCTTCCAGCGGCGTCACGCGCTGGCGCAGTCGCGCGCAGAGATGCGGGTGCGCGCGGAGCGAATTGAATTTGCCGGCACCCAGTTGGCTGAGGTCTGGCTCGACGATTTTCGGAATGCGGATGACCACGGTGTTGGCCGCGAGATCACCGAGGCGCTGTGCTTTGCGCGAACAGAGCGCGGCGATGCCGCCGACGAGATACACGCCGGGCAGCAGATCCACCACGCGCAGCAGATTGCGAATGGCGACCTGGCTGAATTGGAGCCGCAGTCCCGCCGCGTCCACCACGCGCAGGCGCAGCAGACGTTTGCCCACGGTTTGTCCGCGCCACAGCCACTCCAACCCCATGCCGTAGCCGACCGTGACGACAAATCCAAACACGACGGTCAGCGCGCTGCCCAACGCGGGGCTGACGAGCAGCACGAACGTGGTGATGATTTGCAGCACGGACATGATGAGGAGAATGCAGAGCAGGTCGAACATCCATGCGAGGAAACGCGTCACCGGCCCGGCCAGCGTCTGCGAGAAGACGACGCCTTCGGGGGTGCGGATGATCAAGGTGTTGGTGCGGGTCATGTGGGTAATGACGAATGACGAATGGCGAATGACGAACCCGTCTCACCTTTTCGGCCCGCTCGCGCGAGGAACAGGATGAGCAGCACCAGTTCCACGGTTCCAAACGCGATCTTCGACCAGTACGGAATCAACGGTTCGTGATACTGCGAGAGAAACGCCTCGATCAAACCGGCCCACACGAGCATCAGGGCCACGCCGCCGATGAGGGTGACGAGGTCGGGAGCCACGGCGCGGAACCGCTGGGCGAGGCGTTCCCGGCTGCCCCAGCCGACGAGTGCGTTCGCCAGCACCAGACCGGTCTGTCCCGCGATGATGAAGGCGGGGATTTCGATGACGCCGTGCGGCATGAGCCACGCGAGCAGAAATTTCGTCTGCCCCGCCGCCACGTAGTCCACGCTGATGACGCCGAGAATCACGCCGTTGTAGAACAGCACGAGCAGCGTGCCGAGTCCGGCGGTCATGCCGAAGGCCAGCGCATTGATCGCCGCGCGGATGTTGTTCGCCATCAACTGCGTGGAGAAGGGCGTGAGTTGACTGGTGGTCGGCGTGTTCCGCGACTGCTCTTCACGGCGCACGCGCTCGGCAGGATCGCCGAGGTGATTGGCAAACATCTCCGGCATCACGGCGGCTTTCGATTCGGGATCAAAGGCCACGGCGAATCCGCCGAAGGCCGCGCCGATCAGCACCGTGGCCAGCGCGAGATAAAAGGCCTTCACATGACGCCGGAACGTCTGCGGCAGCGTGCGCATGAACCACGCGCCGGCCCCGAAGCGTTTGCGCCGGTCGCGCGTCTCGTGAATCTCCGAGTAGGCGCGCGCGACGAGGGCTTCGAGATAGCGGCGCAGTTCCGGCTCCGCAGAGAAGGTCACGAGCTTGGCAAGATCGGCCGAAGTGCGTTCGTAGAGGTAGTGCAGTTGCTTGGCCTGTTCGAGATTCAGCCCGCCGCCCGGATTGTCCTCAATGCGGTCGAGCATTTTCTCCAACTCCTGCCAGACCGGACGTTCGGTGGTGCTGAATTTGGCGAGATCGATGATCATGGAAGGAAAATTCCAAATCCCAAAAAACAAATCCCAAACAAGCTCCAAGCGCCAAAATCCAAAAGCTGTGGGCCCTGTTTCACTTCGCATGGAAAAGCGGCGTCTCGATAAACGCTTGGTGAACCCATTGGAGTTTGGGGTTTGAGATTTCCTTGGGATTTGGGATTTGGGATTTGGAACTTCACAGTACCTGCCTTTGCTTCACGTTCACGTATTGCGACACCAAGTCCACGGCGAGCCGTTCGCTTTGCAGCATCGACAGGCGAACGCCACGCCGTTGCAAAACTTTCTCCAGTTCACGCAGTCCGTGCCAGCGCAGGTGGCCGGCGAGTTCACCGTAGATTTCCTGCGCGTTGACCACGCCTTCATTCGAGAAGAGCGGCCGCACGCCGGGCGGTTGGAGCAGGTTCACGAGCACGAGATGCTGGCGGCAGAGCAGGTCCATGTTGCGCACGAACGATTCCGCCGCCACCGGGTCGTCGAGCGAGGTGAGAAAAATCAGCAGCGCGCGGCGGCGCAGGCGCAGGCGGATGAACGTGCTGAGTTCATCAAAGTCCGGCGCAACTTCGCGGGCCTGCAACGTGTAGAGCGCGTCGCGGCAGGCGTGATAATGCGCCTTGCCGTTGCGCGCGCGAATGAAGGTTTCAATCTTGTCGCTGAAGGTGAGCAGGCCGAAGTGATCGCCCTGCTTCTCGGCGGCGAGACCGAGGACGAGGGCGGCGGTGATGAAGCGTTCCAAGCTGGTCGAGGGGCGAGGGTCGAGAGTCGAGGGCAGTGCGCCTTCCGGCTCTCGACCCTCGACCCTCGACTCTCGACCAACTGAGCGTCCGCTCAGTCGCGACGCGTCGAGAATCACATACACCTCCTGCGTGCGCTCGATTTGATAGACCTTGGTCACGGGATGACCGCGCTTGGCCGTAGCCTTCCAGTGGATGTCCTCGATGCTGTCGCCGGGGATATATTCGCGGAGTTTCTCGAAGTCGCGCCCGCGTCCGATTTGGCGCTGGGCGTGAATGCCGAAAGCGCCGCGATTCAGGAAGAGTGCGGCGAGGCTGTTGCGATCCTTGGCGAGATTCGGATAGACGCGCACTTCGCCAGTCACGGGCAGCGTCTGCCAGCGCGACCAGAAGCCGAGCGGCGAAGCGGCTTCCACGCGCGCGGCGGTGATGTGGAATTTTCCGCGCGTGCTCCCCGTGCAGCTCCAGGTGAAGGACGACCATTCGCTTTCCGCCGGAAGCTGAGTGGTGATTTCATCGACGGATGGAATCAATTCGGCCGGGAACGCGAGGGAGATGCGCAGGGTGCGCGCGCGTTGGGACGGATTCCGCACTAGCACTGCGATGGTGAACATCCGCTCCTGCGTGGCGCGAATCAGCGGTGTGAGGTTCAGCGCCACGCCCTCCAGCAGACGAACCGCGCGCCACGCATCAATGGCGAGGACGAGGACGAACATCGCCATCGCCGCCAAAGCCAGAGGCGTGGTTCCTGGCACCAAACCCGCCAGCGTGGCGAATGGCACCACGAGCATGGCGAACCAGAGCAGCAGTCGTGTGCGGGGGATGATCATCTGAATCTGCCATCCCGGAGAACTTGTTGAACCTCGTCATGGTCGCCGATGAAGCAGATCAGAAGCTGTCCCGGCAGGTTCTGGAAAAGAATCCGCAGATGAATCGTGCCACGGCATTCAAAGAGAGACGGCCCAAGTTTACGAATGCTCAGTCCGGTGTGCAGATGAGGCCGCCCGAATATTTCCAGCAGGCCGAAGATCGCAAGCTGGCAGGCGATGCGCTGGTCTTTGGGCAGACCAGCCAGACGGGTCAGCACCGTGGGGTCAATGACGAGCGGCTTTTTCAACAAGCTCCTTCAATTCAGCGGGCGTGACTTCGATCAGCTTGCCCTGGCGTTTGGCGGTTTGGTGGCGCTTCTGGATGAAGCCGTCGAACGTGGCCACTTGTTCCTGCGTCACACCATACTCCCGCCACGCGTAGTCGTCGGAATGCACGCCCACTTTGCGGAGCGCGATGATGTCGGCACCGGAGACGATGCCGATGTCTTCGCCGCGCGCGGCGGATTGCAGGAGCCGGCTCAGGTTCTTCTTGGCGTCCGTGATCGTTAAGGTCTTCATATGGTCTTTTTAGCGTCCATTTGGAGATTCGTCAAAAGCCTTATCGCGGCACCGCAATCTCCTGGAGAATCCGTTCAATCACTTCGCCCACCGCGAGTCCTTCAATCTCAAACTCCGGGCGCAGAATCAGCCGGTGCTCCAGGACCGGCACAGCCATCGCCTTGATGTCGTCGGGCGTCACGAAGTCGTTCCCGCTCATGGCGGCGTGGGCGCGGGCGGCGAGCAGGAGACTTTGCGTAGCGCGCGGGCCCGCTCCCACCAGCACGCTCTCGTGCTGACGCGTGGCGCGCACAATGTCCACGATGTAGCCGACGAGTTCTTCGCGCAGCGTGATGCCTTGGAGGCTTTGGCGCAGCGTCATCAATTCCTCCGCCTTGATGACGGGTTGCACAGTGCCGCGTCCGAGCGTGGCCTCGGGCGAATCGTCGCCGAGCATCCGTTGCGCGAGGATGAGTTCCTCGTCGCGGCTCGGCGCGGTCATGGTGATCTTCAACATGAAACGATCCTTCTGCGCTTCGGGGAGCGGATACGTGCCTTCGTACTCAATCGGGTTTTGCGTCGCGAACACGGTGAAGTTCTCTGGCAGCGCGTGGGTTTCGCGGTCAATGGTCACGGTGCGTTCCTGCATGGCTTGCAGCAGCGCGGACTGGGTCTTGGCGGGTGCGCGGTTGAGTTCATCGGCGAGCAGAAACGACGTGAAGACCGGCCCGCGCAGGAGCGTGAACTCATTGCGCTGGAGGTTGAAGACGTTCGTGCCGGTGATGTCGGCTGGCATCAGGTCGGGCGTGAACTGGATGCGCGAGAAGTTCGTGCCGAGGACGTGCGCGAGCGTGCGGACGAGCAGCGTCTTCGCCACGCCGGGCACGCCCTCGATGAGCGCGTGCTGGCCGGTGAAGATGGCGATGAGCGCGCGGTCCACCACGGTGGCCTGGCCGATGATGACTTTGGCGACTTCGTGCCGCGCCTGGTTGAGGACTTCTTTGAGATGATCGGTGTTGGTCATAACGATGAGTTCAAAAGTTTGTGGAAGAGTGTGGAGCTTGCAGCTGGGTGTTTCATCTACTTCTTCCTGTTCAAAATGCGCACCACTTCCCGGTACGTCTCCACCAGGTTGGGTTTCTCGGCGGTGTTGAAAGCCTCGACCAGGGCACGAATCTTTTCCCGTCGCGCGGGCGTGACGCGGGCGTCGAGGCGCGAGGACTTGTGCCATTCGTCGAGGGCGGTCTGGAGAAGATTCTTGGGCGCGATGCCCCGGCGCAGGAGATTCTCGAAGCCCGCCGCCGATTCGCGACCCAGCACCGGTGCAGCCTCGGCGGCGGTTTGTTCGCGCGGCAGAAAGCTCGCGGAACTTTTCCAGATGAACAGCACCGCCAGCGCCAGTAGCGCCACCGCGCCGCCTTGCAAACCGTAACGCCGTGCGAGCGTCGCGATGCCGGGATTCTGCTGCACACCGAGATGCGTTTCGTCGAACAGCACTTCACGTTTGTCGCCCGGTAGCCAGGCGAGCAAGTCCGCCGCGCGTTCCTTGCGCAATGCCTCGTTGCTCACGAAGTAGGAATCGGTGGCGAGGATGATCGAGCCGCGTCCAATCGGTCGTTCAATCATCACCGGGTCGGTGCCGCGCGCGTAGAGCACGCGCCAGGCGAGATCGAGATTCGTGAAGACCAGCGCGCTGTGCCAGGTGAGGTTGACGGGGTAGGGACCGGGGGCAATGCGCCGCGCTTCGACGGGGGAGAAAACCATTTGTTTGCGGGGTGTGGGGACGTGCTCGTAGCCGAAGCCCCACTTGGCCCGGAGACTGACCTGCTGCTCATCTTCATCATCGCCAGCGGGCCGCTTGAAAGCCGGGCGATTCGTGCCGAAGCCGGAGGTGAAGAAACGCGGACGTCCGAGTTCAGGATACAGCGTCACGACCAGACGCCCGCCTTCGCGGACAAAATTATCAATGGCCTTGAACTCAGCCGGCGACGCGGACATTTCATCCCACGCGAGGCCGAAGATGAACAAGGCGGCTTCGCGTCCGTGCGGGAGTTTTTCCACGGGCTGAATGAAACGCCGCACGCCGGTCCCGCCGAGTTGCTCAAGGCTCTCGTAATAAACGCGAGCGCCCAGCGGGTCCGCGCGCAGCGACGAGTAGGGTGGATAAACATCACCGTGGGCAAAACGCAGGCTGAAAAGCTGGACGAGTCCGTAGCCAAACGCGACGAGCAGGACGAGCAGCGCGAGCAGGAGGGTGGCGCGGCGGTTTAGCATTGTGGCCTTCCGTGACTTGGTGGCGGCAGGCTTCCAGCCTGCCAGTGAGGACCGGCTTCCAGCCGCCCGGAATTCCAGCCTCGACCGAGAGCAGGATAAACTTTCAGAGCGATGGCCCGGTGGACGCCTTTTCCGCCGGGCTGGAAGCCACGGCTCACTGGCAGGCTGGAAGCCTGCCGCCACATGGCGCGCCGTTCGTCCTTCACGTTCAGCATTCGCGAATCCTTTCCACGTTGCCTCGGAATTGTTGAATCAAGTCGGCGTCAATCGCGTGCTGGCCGTACCAGACGCGGTCGAAGATCGAGACGTTGTCGGAGAAGCTGGCGCTCAGGTTGGGCAGCGCGTGGCTGCGGCGGAGCAGTTCGCGCTCGTAGTCGCGGTTGCTTTTGAATTTCGCGATGTTGACGAGGCTGCGCGCGGCGAGATGCGCGAGACTGGAAAAATAAAACGCGCGCATGGCGAGCCGCAGTTCGCCGCGCTCCAGTAATTCCAGCGCGAGCGCGGTCCAGCCGTCCACGGGCAGTTCGTCGCCGGAGACGTCGTCGCTGGTCAGGTCGGGCAACGGCGTGGCGGGCGTGGCTTCCATGCTGATGCGGTTGGCGCGCGAGTAACTGCGGACGATATACCATATCAGCAGAAGAATAATGATTGTGACCACGGCGATGAGGATGAAAACAAAGCCTTGGAAGGGGAGTTGAAAGTTTCCCCACCCACCCGGCAGGCCGGGATTCTTTTTGGACAGGCTGTCGAGCCAGTCGCCAAAGGCGCGCGCGGTTTTCTTCACCCAGGCTTTCACGCGCAGCCACAGGGCGGATTCCGTGTCGTCTTTCTCGCTGACGTTTTTCCCGCGCGGCTCACGCCAGGTGTATTCGGGGCGTTGCAGCACTTCATCAATGGAACGATCAAGCTGCGTGCCGGACGCGGTGGCGGCGGGAGAAATTTTCTGCGGCGCTTCTGCGCCGTGAAGGTTCGCGGATGAGAAACAGACGAGCAACAAGAGCGCGATGGCGAGCGCGGACGTCTGGAAGTTCCGCAGGGTCACGCGCAAATCTTCGCCCGTGGTGCGGGCTTCGCCATGAAAACAGCGCAGGGCAAACACCGTTTTGAAGAGCGGGTCCACGCACAGGTAGGTCACGCCCGCCGCCGCCGCGAGGAACGTGGTGTTGAAGCCGCTCATCACGCTCAACGCGAAATCCGTCTCCACGCCGAGCAGCATTTTCAGCAGGTGCGGCCCGCCGATGATGGTGATGCCGACGTTGATGAAAACGAAGATGCTGAACAGTCCGAGCGTGGCGAGCGCCGCGTGGCCCTGGCCGAGCGCCCAGCAGGCCTGCTTCCAACTGCGGCGCGCGAGCGCGCCGAGCGC
>JBBQYK010000261.1:0-7527 GCA_038208765.1 Verrucomicrobiota bacterium | reverse complement strand
TTGCGGGCCTCGAGCGCCCAGGTGGCCTTCGCGCCGTCCATGGTCTTGAGGTTGGCGACGCAGGCGGCCTTCTGGCTGGCCTGACGGGCCTTGATGAAGTTGGGGATGGCGATGGCGGCGAGGAGTCCGATGATCGCCACGACGATCATGATTTCCACGAGGGTGAAGCCCGTCTGCCGCGCCCGGAGTTTTGTTTTCGTTTGCATAGTTTTTTCCAATTCAGTGAAGCGGGAGAAAATTAGCAGACGCGCGGGGGAACGCCAAAGCCAAAAGAGCCCGGGGAAACCCCGGGCTGTGGCTGTGTAAAAGGACGGTATTAGAGCGTGTGGCTCGCGGGGACGCCAGCGCAGAGCGGCTTGGTCGCAACGGTGCCAATCGTGTAGGCGCTGCCGGTCGAAGGGCAGGTGGGTTCGTCACGAATATACACGGTCGCGCCGTAGAGGTCGCCCGCCACAGCGACGTCGGTGCTGACCTTCTTGTTTTCGAGGGCCCAGGTGTTCTTCGCGCCGTCGATCTGCTTCATGTTCGCGATGCAGGCGTTCTTCTGGGAGGCTTCACGGGCTTTGATGAAGTTCGGAATCGCGATCGCGGCCAGGAGGCCGATGATGGCGACGACGATCATGATTTCCACCAGGGTGAACGCGCTCTTGCGTGAGGTATTAAGTTGCATATGTTTTTAACCTTTCGGACTGACTGTTGCGGCGTGAACCAGACAGAGGCGGGTTAAACATTTCATGTTTGTTCACAATTGCCTTCTGCCGACCGCGACACACACCTAGCAACGGCAATGCCACGGAAGGTCCCGCCAGTTTCAGTCAAACCGCAGGGTTCGGAATGGAGATCCGGCCGCGAGCACCTTGGTTTTAGCCCCCCGTTTGTCCACTTTGCCTCAAGACACCGCATGAAGTTGAGACACTTCCGGCGGGGGGAAGTTGTTTGCCCGCGCGCACCGTCGCCCGCACAATTCGCGGCATGAAATGCGCCGAGAAAATCCTGCCCCCCGAGACGCTCCAGTCCTGGCGCGAGCGCCAGCGCGCGGCCGGTCGGCGGGTGGCGGTCACAAACGGCTGCTTCGATCTCCTGCACGCCGGTCACGTCACCTACCTCGAAGCGGCGCGCAACGAGGCAGACCTGCTGCTCGTGGGCGTGAACAGCGACGCTGCCGTCCGCGAGCTGAAAGGCCCGGGGCGGCCGGTGAATTCAGAGTCCGACCGCGCGCTCGTCCTCGCTGCGCTGCAAAGCGTCGATGCCGTTTTCATTTTCCGCGAACGCGACGCCGTGAAGTTTCTCGAAACCGTCGCGCCCGACATTTACGTGAAAGGCGGCGATTACACCTTGGAGACGATCAACCAGGACGAACGTCGGCTCATCGAAAGCCGGGGAGGAAAAATTGTTCTGCTCGCCCACGTCCCCGGCAAATCCACCACCGGTCTGCTGAAAAAAATGGCGCAGTGAAGCGCTCCGTCCGCGCTACTGCCGGTAAGTCGTGTCCCCGAGGATCCGCTGCAACCGCTGCTGGTGCTCGACGCTGACCGCCTGGAGCGCCTCCGCCTTCTGCTCCGCCGAGAGCGCGGCGTTCTGCCCGATCTGAATCCGTCGCGCGTCCAGACTTTTGTGCATGTCGTGCAGCGGCTGCACCGCCCGGCCGTTCAGCCCGTACTGCATGGCCATGAGTTGCGCCTGCTTGTAGAGCGGGTCTTTCGTGGCCATGTATTGCGCGAAATGCTCGGGCGTCAGCGCCTCGCGCGCGGCGCGGTCGCGTTGCGCCTCCAGTTCCGCCTTCTGCTTCGCGGAGAGCGCCTCGGGGCCGCCGTAATCCACTTGCACGCGATGCTCCAGCGGATCGAGGACGCGGAAAAATTTGCGAAATTCCTCGGGCGAAAGATCAATGCCGCGCAAGTCCGTGCGCAGCGTGCTCGAGTTCTGCGAGTAACGCAGCAGGAACTCCTCGACCTGTTCGGGCGCGAGCACCTTCACCAGATCGGTGCGCGTCTGGTCGCGCAGCTTCGCGAGTTCCACGTTGTTGATCGCGCCGCCTTCGTTGCCGCGCGCCATTTGGAAGTGTTGATACCGCTCCATCGAGCGCGCGCAGATTTCTTGCACCGCGTTCCACTTCTCCGGCGGCAGCGCGCCGAGCACCGGGCCGGTGAGATCGACGGAGGAATTGTTCAACGAAGTTAGCTTGACGGCGTCCGCCCCGTCCTCGCCGAGAATTTTCACCAGCATGTCGCGGCGCGGGCCGTCAAAATTCGCCCCGGAAGAACTCTGCATCGGCAAGATGCCCATGAACGTCTCCGCCCTCCACCAGTGTGGGTCCGTCCGGATGGCGTGTTCGAGCCGCCGCTGGTCGAACAGCTCGTTCACATCCGCGACCACGATGTGGCGCACCTGCTTCTCCGGCGTGCCGGCGGCCCGCAGGCGCGCGACGTAATCGACGTACGTGTCATTCGTCACATCCGCCCAGCCAAATATCTTTCCCACCGACGCGAGGGTTTTGGGTTCCGCCACCGGAGCGTTGGAAAGGCTGGGCATCGGCGGAGAATTTGTGACTCTGGAGAGAACGGACGTGGGCGCGGCGTTGGAAGCGGACGGAACCTGGACCGCGGCGGGCGGAGGTGATTTCGTTTCGAGCGTCAGTCGGGGCGGCGCCAAGGTGGCACGGCGCGCATAGCCGAGGAAGGCCGCCGCCCACACCACATTCACGGCGATCAGCACCGCCATTCCTGTTCTCACCCGCATAAGCACTATGTTTCGTGCAACGGTGAAACTGGGGCAAATCTTAAATCGGAAACCTCAACCTTCGCCACGCGGAGGTCATTGGTTCAGCCGCCGCTGAAATTCCCGGACGGCCGCTGCCACGTCTGGCGCATTCAAAATGGCCGAGACCACACAGATGCGGCGCGCGCCTGCGGCCAGCACTTCGTCCAGATTTTCCAAGTTGATGCCGCCAATGGCGAACCACGGCACGGTCAGGTTCGCCGCCGCCCAGCGCACATAATCCAATGTGCAGGGCGCGCGGCCCGGCTTCGTCCCCGTCGCGAACACCGGGCCGATGGCGAGGTAGTCTGCGCCGGTGGCCACGGCGCGCGCGCCTTGATCGGGCGCGTGGCTGCTCAGGCCGAGGAGGAGTGGAGGGTTGAGCGTTGCGAGTTGAGAGCGGTGGCTCAGGCCGGCATCGAAGAAATCTTCCTGGCCGAGGTGGACGCATTCTGCGCCGAGCTCTTGCGCGAGGTCGGCGTGGTCATTGATGACCAGCGGCACGCCGGCCGCGCGCGTTATGGGGAGAATGAGTTCCGCCAGCCGGCGCACTTCATCGCGTGTCTCGCGCTTGGCGCGCAACTGGATGAGGTCCGAGCCGCCGTCGCAAAGCTGCTGCGCGAGCTGCCCTGGATCACGACCGTGCAAGTAGGCCGTGTCGATGAAGGTGTAGAGCCGGGATTCGTGGAGAAACTTCACTTGGACTTGCGGCCCCGGCGGGCCGCGCTGGGCTTACGCCTTCTCCTGGATCAACTCGCGGCGCGCGCCGCCCAGCAGTTGCTCGATGAAGTTCGTGGAATAGACGCCGCGCCGGAAGTTGGGGTCTTGGAGAATCGCCATCTCGAACGGGATCGTCGTCTTCACGCCGGTGATCATGTACTCGCTGAGCGCGCGGCTCATCTTGTCCATGGCCTCGCGGCGGTCTTTGCCGAAGGTGATGAGCTTGCCAATCATCGAGTCGTAGTGCGGCGGGATCATGTAGCCCGCGTAGGCGTGGGAATCGACGCGCACGCCGCGCCCGCCCGGCGCGTAATACATCTCGATGCGGCCCGGCGAGGGGCGGAAATCATCGAAGGGGTCTTCGGCGTTGATGCGGCACTCGATGGCGTGGCCCTTGATGTGGATGTCGCTTTGCGCGATGCGGAGCGGCTCTCCCATCGCAATCATGATCTGCTGCCGCACGAGGTCGATACCGGTGACTTCCTCGGTGATGGGATGCTCGACCTGGATGCGCTTGTTGACCTCGAGAAAATAGTAATTGCCGTGGTCGTCCACGATGAACTCGACGGTGCCGGCGTTGGTGTAGTGGGCCAGTTCGGCGATCTTGATCGCGGCCTTGCCCATCGTCTTGCGCAGGCTCTTGAACTTGTTCTCCAGCAACGGCGAAGGGCTTTCTTCCACGACCTTCTGGTTGCGGCGCTGCACCGAGCAGTCGCGCTCGTTCAGGTGGATGATGTTGCCACGATTGTCGCCGAGAATTTGAAATTCAATATGGTGCGGGTTCTCAATGAACTTCTCGATGTACACGCCGGAGTTACCGAAGCACTTTTCCGCTTCCATCCGGGCGGTGTGGTAGCCCTTGACCAGCGAGATGTCGTTGTGGGCCACGCGCATCCCGCGCCCGCCGCCGCCGGCCACGGCCTTGATCATCACCGGGTAGCCAATTTTCTTAGCCGTCGCCAGTGCGTCCTGCTCCTTCTCGACGATGCCGTCGGAGCCGGGCGGGATGGGCACGCCGGCCTTCTTCGCCAGCGCGCGGCTCACGGCCTTGTCTTCGAGGGCGTTCATGGCGCGGGAACTTGGCCCGATGAAACGGATGTTGCAGTTCTCGCACACGTCGGCGAAGTGCGCGTTCTCGGAAAGAAAACCGTAGCCGGGATGAATCGCGTCCACGTCGGCAATTTCCGCCGCGCTGATGATGCGGTCGATGCGCAGGTAGCTCTCGCTGCTCGGACTCTTGCCGATGCAAATCGCCTCGTCGGCCATCTGGACGTGCATCGAGTTCGCGTCCGCCTCGGAATAGACCGCCACGGTGCGGATGTTCAGTTCCTTGCAGGCGCGGATGATGCGGACGGCAATTTCACCGCGATTGGCAACGAGGACTTTTTCAAACATGCAGGGAAGGCGGCTTAGGAGTTGGGAAGCTCCGGTTTCGGGGAACTCTGCGGACTCAAGGTCGAATGGTGGATGAACCAGTAGGCCAGCACCGTGAGCACGCCGCCCATCAAGGTGGCGAGCGCCCAGATGATGGGCGCGCCGAGCGGGGAGCGGGCGCGTTCACGTTCCAAGGCGGAGGCGCGCTGGAAAACCGCGATGGCCAAGCTGACGTGAACAATGATGAGCAACGTCCACCAAGCCACGACCAAGATGGGGATGAGCTTGTTCAGGCCCGGGATGTTGAGGAATGACTGGTTCATGCGCTCAAGTCGGACGGACTTTGAACATGGGCTGGCCGAATTCCACCGGCTTGCCGCTCTCGACCACGATTTGCGTGATGACGCCTTTCACCTCGGCCTTAATCTCATTCATTACTTTCATCGCTTCGATGATGCAGACCACGCTGTCGGGAGTCACTTCCGTGCCGATCTCGACATACGAGCCGGACTCCGGCGAAGGCGAGCGGTAGAAGGTGCCGATCATCGGTGACTTGATCTCAATGTCGGTGCTGGGCGCAGGGGCGACGGGCACGCCGACCGAAACCGACGATGCAGAATGCGCGACCGGCGCAGGCAGGGCGGCGACATGCGGCATATAGACTTGGGTGGCCATTTCCTCGCCCGAGGCGGCAAGATTGCCGCGCTTGAGCTTGATCTTGAATTCCTGCCGCTCCAACTCGAACTCGGCAATCGAGTTCTTCTTCATCAGGTCGATGATGGCCTTGATGTCTTTTAGTTCCACAGGTGTCCTCCGGCTTTTCGACCAGTAATGTGTGTGACTCTCATTAAGCAAAAAAGCAGTCACCCAAAACGGCACTGCTCGATTTGATTTCTAAAATGCGGCGGGAAAATGAGAGCTTGGGTCAAAAGCGTCAAGAATCATTTTTCCCCGCGAAATCTCCACCAAGCCAAAAGGCTCTACGCCTGATTACCGATAACGGCAGCGTTCAGTGCCAGAAGGTAAGAGTTGGCACCGAAGCCAGTGATCTGTCCCCGGCAGACGGGGGCAATCAGGCTTTTATGCCGGAATTCCTCCCGTGCGTGAACATTAGAGATGTGAATTTCAATCGTCGGCACTTGAATCGCCGCAATCGCGTCCCGAAGGGCGATGCTGGTGTGGGTGTAGGCCGCTGCATTCAGCACAATGCTGTCAAACTTCCCTTTCGCCTCCTGAATCCAGTTGACCAATTCGCCCTCCAGATTCGACTGGCGGAACTCTACCGTGACGTTCAACTCCCCTGCCCTCTTCCTCACCAACGTCTCGATCTCGGCCAAAGTGGTGCGCCCATATTTCTCCGGCTCGCGCGTGCCGAGCAGGTTCAGGTTCGGGCCATTCAAATAGAGGATGCGCATGGCGGGCGAAGGCTAATCGTCGTCGCCCGCCGGTGTCCACGCGAATTCCGGCGGCGTCGCGCCTGTTCCCTGCGCCGACCGCAATGGCCCGGAAAACCTTTTGACAACAAATCCTCCGATCCCTAGGTTCCGCCCTCATTTCTCGCCCTGTGGCCACAGGACGGGAACTAACTGACAACAACAAACAGTAACTCGTCGGTTCACGGGCTCGTGAACTCAAAACATCCGTGGCCTCGGATGACGACGAAACTAAGAAAGGTAAGCATCATGGCTGACATTACAGCTATCGTAGAACAGTTGAGCGGTCTGACGGTGATGGAAGTTGCCGACCTCGTGAAGCAGCTCGAAACCAAGTGGGGCGTCACCGCAGCGGCTCCGGTCGCGGCAGCGGCTCCGGCTGGTGGCGGCGGCGCAGCGGCTCCGGCGGCGGAAGCGCAGACCACCTTTGACGTCATCCTCGTGTCCGCTCCGGCGGACAAGAAGATCTCCGTCATCAAGGCGGTGCGCGAAGTGAAGGCCGGTCTAGGCCTGGCCGACGCGAAGGCGCTGGTCGAAGGCGCGCCCAAGACCGTGCTCGAAGGCGCTCCCAAGGCGGAAGCCGAAGCGGCGAAGAAGAAGCTCGAGGAAGCCGGCGCGAAGGCCGACCTCAAGTAAATGTTCACGAGAGCGGTGGTTCACCGCTCTCACTTTTTCCCACGGCAGGTTCCTCGAGGAGCCTGCCGTTTTCTTTTCATTGAGGAGCAGCGGACAGCCATGTCCGCGGTTTTCTTCACCAACGCAAAGTTCAGCGGACATGGCTGTCCGCTGCTCCGGTGCAAGTCGGACTGAACCTCCCGGCAAATTCTGCTCGCACCCGCGCCGGTTTCTGCCTGAATAGCTGCGCCGCGGTCACAGGCCCCGCCGGAGAAAGCACCGTGATGTACGCCAAACACCAGGCCGAGGATCGCGTGCAGCAGGCCGCGTTCGTCGACAACATGTCGAAGGAGTGATCCGGTTCCGCGCCCCGTATTGACTCACGGCTAAATGTTACCGAAGGCGGGAGCCCGTCAGGGCTTCGTTGCCTCACGATCCAAGTTACCCAAGGCAGTGAAGAATTTCTTCAGCTTGGCCTCAATGCTTCTCTTCAAGGCAAACGGATCCAGGGCCGCGTGCTCGGCTCGGAGCCGGACCTTCGTCGCCTCGGGGATTTCGGCGCTGCCCAGCAACCGTGCATACGGCGTCTGCGGCTTGGCCTCATAGATGCGCTTGGTCTTGCCGTCCT
>JBBQYK010000260.1:0-7531 GCA_038208765.1 Verrucomicrobiota bacterium | reverse complement strand
TTCACCGCCAGCGCCTCGGCGATTTCGACCACGGGAATGATTTCTTCCGCCCCGTTGTTCAACGCCGTGAGCATGGACGACGTGGCGCGCAGCACGTCGAACACGACGCACGTCGTGCTACTCAGGTCGCGCGCGGCCAGCGCGGGGAATTCCGCCGGGGTCAGAATGACTTCGATGTTCAGGCTCATATTTTGAATGGCGCGCAGTGTTCCCAAACGGCGCGGGCGGACAAAGATGTTTCTGCATCCTGGCCCGCTCGCCGCGTCCAGACCGCGCGGCCGGCGCCGTGTTCGCGCGGAACTGAAACAGACCGCAGAGCCTAGATCACGAAACGTGGACGGCTTGGTCCCGCCGCGACCAAACCCACGAAGAACATTTCACCTTTGACCCCCACTCCGCCCCTCGCGATAAATCGCGCCTCAAATGGACATCATTGCCGAACTCCAGTGGCGCGGGTTGCTCGCGGATTGCACCGACCTCGAAGCTCTCTCGAAACGGCTGGCCACTCCCACGACGCTGTATTGCGGCTTCGATCCCACGGCGGATTCCTTGCACGTCGGCAATCTCGTGCCACTACTCGCACTGCGGCGCTTTCAACTCGCGGGCCACTCGCCCATCGCGCTCGCGGGCGGCGCGACCGGTGGCATCGGCGACCCGAGCGGCAAGGCCAGCGAGCGGCAGTTGCTCACGCGCGAGTTGATTGACCACAACATCGCGTGCATCAAGACGCAGCTCGCCTCCGTGCTCGATTTCGAGACGAAGACGAATCCCGCGCGGCTCGTGGACAACGCGAGTTGGACCGCGAACGTCAGCTTCATTGATTTCCTGCGCGACATCGGCAAGCACTTCTCGGTGAACCAGATGATCCAGAAAGAGTCCGTGCGCGCGCGCATGGAGGATCGCGAGGTCGGCATCAGCTACACCGAGTTCAGCTACCAGTTGTTGCAGGCGTTCGACTTTTATCATCTGAAGAAGGAGCTGAACTGCGACCTGCAAGTCGGCGCGACCGACCAGTGGGGCAACATCACCGCGGGCACGGACCTCTGTCGCAAGAAGCTGGGCGTGGCGGTGTGGGGTCTCACCTTCCCGCTCATGACGAAGGCCGACGGCACGAAGTACGGCAAGACCGCCAGCGGCGCGGTCTATCTCGACGCGAAGAAGACCAGCCCGTATCGCTTCTACCAGTTTTTCATCCAGCTCGAAGACGGGGACGTGCTGAAGATCGCGAAGATGCTGTCCTTCGCCGATCAGGCGAAGGTCGCGGAACTGGAACAGCAGCACACCGCAAATCCCGGCGCGCGGGCTCCGCACAAATTCCTCGCGCGCGAACTGACGGAGTTGATTCACGGCGCGACGGCGGCGGACGACGCCGTGCGCGCGAGCGACGTGTTGTTCGGTGGCGGACTCGACGGCATCTCCGAACGCGCGTTCAACGATCTCGTGGGTGAAGTGCCATCGAAGGAAATCGAGAAGGCGCAACTCGACGGCGCGGGCGTGCTGCTCGTGGACTTGCTCGTTCACGCCGGGCTTAGTCCATCGAAGGGGCAGGCGCGCAAAGACATCGATCAGGGCGGCATCAACATCAACAACGTGCGCGAGGCGAGTGCCGCACGCGCGGTGACGAGCGCCGATCTGCTCTTCGGCAAACACCTGCTCCTGCGCAAAGGCAAACGCAACTACACGGTGGTGACGGTGAAGTGACGTGCCCCCGGCGTCCCGCCGGGTGGAACCTGACTGACGACGAGCGCGCCTCCCAAAACAAGTTACGTCTAGAGTGAACGAGCGCCCACCCGGCGGGACTCCCGGGGCACCTCACTGCTTCGACACGTAATCAAACACGAACACGCCTTTATCCGCGAGCTGGCCGTCGAGGAGCTTGGCGAATTCCTTGTGCTTGGGATGTTCGAGGTAGATGTCGCGGTCCTTCTCGCTGGCGAAGGTCACGATGAAAAGCTCGTTATAGCCCTTGTCGAAGCCTTCCTTGCTGATGTTGCGCCCGTGGTCCACGGAGATGATTTGCGGAATGCTCTTCTTCAGCGCGACCAAGGCGTCGGCGATTTCCTTCTGCTTCGCCTCGGTCACGGCCTTTTTGTATTTGAACGAGACGACGTGGACGATTTTCCCTTTCGCGGGCGCGTCAGCGGCGAGCAAGGGTGAAGTGGTGAGGGCCATAAGAATCAACAGGGCGATGAATTGTTTCATGCGCGCGAGCCTAGCAACTGATCCGCCGCTGGCAAGCCAGAGGAAAGGGTGGCGCAGGGTTTTTACACCGCGCACCGGAGCGCGGACCGCCGAGTCCGCGTGGTGTAATTCGTAGGCTGAAAAAAAACCCTCACGCAAAGGGCGCGAAGGACGCGAAGGGGGCCGATGCCAACATCCCTTAAAATTATTGTCCCTTCGCGTCCTTTGCGCCCTTGGCGTGAGGCAAAAAGAAACGCGCGGACTCGGCGGTCCGCGCTCCGCCTACATCACCATCCCGCCGTCCACCACCAGCACCTGGCCGGTGATGTAGCGGCCCGACGGCCCGGCCAGAAACAGCGCGGCGTTTGCGACATCCTCGGCCTGGCCGAAGGAGGCGAGCGGAATCTTGTCCAGCAACGCCTTGCGCACGTCCTCGTTCAACACCGCCGTCATGTCGGTCTCGATGAAGCCGGGCGCGAGCGCATTGGCCGTGACGCCGCGGGAGCCGAACTCGCGCGCGATGGATTTGGTGAAGCCGATGAGCGCGGCCTTGCTCGCCGCGTAGTTCGCCTGCCCGGCGTTGCCGATGAGTCCGATGATCGAGGCGACGTTGATGATGCGCCCGGAACGTTGTTTCAAAAATCCGCGCGTGAACGCTTTCGTGAAGGAGAAAGCGCCCTTGAGATTCGTGTTCAAAACCGTGTCCCAATCCTCGTCGCTCATGCGCATGAGCAGGCCGTCGCGCGTCACGCCCGCATTGTTCACGAGAATGTCCACGCGTCCGGCGGCGGCGAGAATCTTCTCCGCCGCTTCCGCCACGCCCTTGGCATCCGCAACATCCACGGCGAAGGCCCACGCCTGACGCCCGAGCGCGCGCACTTCGGCGGCGACCTTTTCGGAGTTCTCCACGGTGCGTGAGACGCAGACGACGTTGGCGCCTTCGGCGGCAAATTTCAGCGCGATGGCGCGTCCGATGCCGCGACCGGCGCCGGTGACGACGGCTACTTGATTGTCGAGTTGGCCCATAAGTCCGCTTGTTGTGGTGGGGCCGGCGCGGTGTTGTCAATCTCGCGGACACCAGCGCCAAATCATTTGCCCCCGCTCCGCGTGCGCCGTACAAGAGCGCCCGCATGACCGCCAATCAAATGTTTGCCGAAGTGTCGCCCGCCCTCGCGGTGCGCATCGTCGAGGAAGTCCACGCCACCGACAAAGACCTCTACCGCATCGCGCTCGCCGGCGTGGCGCAGGTGAAAAAAGTCCGTCCGCTGTTCCTCGAACGCCAGACGAAGGCCGACCGCTTCCGCACCATGGCCACCGCACTGGCGCGCAGCGACATGCAGATGATTGCCGGCAACGTCCTCAGCGGCTGGCTCGTGAAGAACCAGCAACCCCTGCTCATCGACTTCCTCACCGCGCTGCACATCCCGCACCAGAACGGCGTGGTCGAGACCTTGCCCGCGACCGTGGACGACAAGGATCTGCATGACGCAGTGGAACTGCTGCTCGGCAAAAACACGCCGGAAGTCGTGGGCCTCTACCTGCGCGCCTTTCACGACATGAACGAGGCGGACTGGCCGAACTTGAAGAAGATTCTCGCGGAAGATGTGCGGCTGATGCTCGGGGCGTAACCGGCAGTGGGGGAAAAATCCCCCCTTCACGGCCCCTTCGGCAGCGGCTCGTCCTTATCGTCGCCGAGCAGTTCGCGCAACGTGCGGATCGGATGGAAGGGCATCATCATGATTTTCGGAATGTAGAGCGGTTCGGACTTTGGTTTCCCCAGCGTGCCGCCGACCTTGTATTCAAAGAGCTTGGTCAGCGGCGTGAAGATCGTGGTCACCACCACGCCCAGTCCGGGCAAGTCGCGCAAGAGTTGCGCCTCCATCCGTCCGTTGATGCGCGTGTCGAAATCAATCGTGCCCTCGTAATTCAACCGCATTCCCGAAGCTTGGATCATCATGTCGTCCGTCAATACCACGCTGTTCGTGATGATGAACGATCCCGCCACCTCGCGCGCCTTGTTGTTGCCCGCGCCCGGCTTGAAGGCGTTGAGAATCGGCGAGAACAGGCCCAGCGCCGGCACGTCCCAGATCAATCCGTCCTGCAACGTGAGCGCGCCGTGGCCGAACCAGCTCCGCGCGTCGCCCGTGTTCGCGCGCGTGACGACGAGCGATCCGTTCAACGTCCCTTCGAGCCGGTTCGTCGGCGTGTAGAGATCGTTCATCAGGGAGTGGAAATTCAGGTCGCGCACGCGCGCCTCGAACGAGAAGTCCGTGCCCACCGGATTTGTGAACGCAAACGCGCCGGAGAAATCCGCGCTACCGCCGTGCAGAGTGCCGCCCGCGTTCGAAATGGTCAGCGACGGCCCGAGCCAGTGCACGTCGCCCGTCACCGACTGGAAGCGGAACGAGCGCCACTCGAACGGCGCGTCCTCGAAATGAATCTTCAGTTCGCTGTGCAGGCCGTCCGCCATGTTGATCATGCCCTCGCAGCGCGACAGCGGGGCGGAGAGAAATTTGTACGGCGCCATCAGTTTCTCCACGTTGCGGCTCACGACGTGCGTGATGTCCGCCGGGTTCAAACGCCCGCGCCCGTTGCGGATGTAGAGCTTCATCTGCGGCACATCGATGATCACGGCGTCGGCGCGGCCGGAGCCTTCGGTGCGAATCACTTCCGGCTCCAGGATGTGCAGCACTTGATTCGTGAACGTGAGCAGGCCGCGCGCGGACTTGACCAGGCGCGCGCGATAACCGCCGTTCGTCACCGCCACCGTGGCGCGCGCGGAGAGGTTGGTGAGCTGATCCCAGCGCCCGGAGAGTTCCGCGTGAACGAGCGGCGGCTGCGTGAGCGTGAAGTCATCAATCACCACCTGCACGGCGGGCGGAAAAAACGGGCGCAAGATTCTCGGGTCGATGGCGCTGTCGAGGATGAACTCGAACTCCTGCGTGTCCTCGCGCGTGACGTGCGCGAGGCGCAACGATTCGCCGTGGCGCGTGAGCACGAGATTTGGCAGGCGCAAGGTGCGGTTCGAGTAATTGAAATCCGACTGCACGGACGAGACAAACAGATCGCGGAACCCCGCGCGGCCCGCCGAAAAATTTCCCGCCAGCGCCAGCGTGGGCCATACGTCGCGCGGCCAGTTCACGTTGGTCCAGAGCGGCGCGTTGGTCCACGGCGGCAGCACGATGCTTCCGCTCACGGCCAGCTTCGGCGGAGCGTCCCAGACGAACGGCTCGAGCAGGCGCTGCACGTTCGTGCCGAGCAGCGGCGCGGCCTGCTTCGCGTCGAGCGTGGACTGCACCTCCGCCGTGAGCGCGCGCGTCGTCGTGTCGAGCGTGGCGGCGGCGCGCACTTCGCCGCCGAGCAGTTCCGCCGTCAGTTCGCGCACGGTGAACTGCGGCGTCTGCCACGCGGCGGACGCGGTGAGATTGGTCACTTCCAGTTGCGGCGTGTGTAGCGCGGTGAACTGGACAGCGACGTCGCCGGAAATGTTTTTCACCCGCGTGCGCCACGAAAGATTCGTGTCGGCGAAGCCCATGTCCTCCCAGGCGGGCAGCGTGAGCGCGGCATCGATCTGGCCCGAGGCCGCGCGCCATTCGTTCACGCTGCCGCCGGCGAACTGCAGCCGGGACTTGGCGGAACTGGGCCAGGCGTTGGACGCGGAGACGATTCCCGTCGCCGTCAGTTCGGCCTGCGCGAAGCGCGCCCATGGCGTCTGCACCTGCTGCCCGCGAATCTGGTACTCGGCCAGCGCAGTCGTGGCGTCGGCGGGATTCGGGTGGAAGTCCGCGAGAATCGAGAGTGTGGAGGCGCTGCCCCACGGCGTCTGCGCGCGCTTCACCTGCAAGTCGAGATGCGCGTTGGTGGGCGTCCATTGCGTGAGCGAGGGCGTGAGCTGCGCGTCCAGTTCCACGCGGGCCGCACGGCCCCAGCGCGTGTCGGCCTCCTGCGCCGATAATTTCACCGTCGCGAAGAGCAGCGCGCCGGGCTGCGGCGTGATGTGCGCGGACATCATGAAATTGCTGGCCGCGCCCCACGGCGATTCAATCACGGGCGAGCGGACGTTGACGTTGACGCGGAAGGATTCGAGCCGGCGCGCGTCGCCGTAAATGGTCCCCATGATCTCCGTGGGTGCAGCAAAGCGCGTGCGCTCAAACTGCGCCAACACCTCGTGCCAGAAGGCCTCGGTCTGGTCTTCCGGTTTCTCGCGGCCAAATTTCCAGCGTCGGAACGCGGTCGCATTCGTCACCGTGCCGGATACACGCAGGCTCACGCCAAACGTTTCGGCCTCGAAGCGGCTGAGTTCCCACTGATCGCCGGGCAGGAATTTCAATGCGCCGTTGACCTTTTCTATGACGAGTTCCTGCGGCGTGGCGTTCGTGCCCCACACGGGCAGCACCACATTTCCGTCCCGCAGTTCCACGCCTTCGATGTCGAGCTGCAGGTGGCGCAGCGCGTTCCAGCGAAGATGAACTTCCGCCTCGGCGGCGGAGGCGCGCGGGCCGTTCGTCACGCCGGCGCGTCCGAACTGGATTTGATCCGCCACGATGCCGCGCGTGAGATCGAGGCGCATCCGGGCAAAGCGCAGCTCCACGCCGCGCGTGCGCAGTTCGAGGACGAGACGATCCTTCACGAACCCTGGCAGACCGTAGTGATGCAGCCGGAGCAGCAGGAGGATCAGTGCGAACACACCGAGCCAGACCACGATGCGGCACCAGCGAAAGGCGATGCGCGCCATGCGCCAGAAACGCCGCCGCGGCCGGGCAATGGCGGGCTTCTTCATCAGGAAGGGAGCGAGGACCGCCGAGTCCGCGCGATCATAAAATGTCCAAGGATTGAGGCCGGCGAGAAGCTGATGAACACGCAGACCCGGCGGTCCGCGCTCCGATCATTTTCAGAACCGTGCGCGGGCCGCATATCACTGGGCCGCTCTCGGCGCGGCCAGTTCAAAGTATCGCTGCAAGTCGGCATACAAAACCCAAGGGAACTCGAAGACCACCGGCTGGCCCTCGACCGTCGTCAACGCGTAGGGTAGCCCCATCGGGGACTGGCCGCCAAATTCCACAACAAGTTTCTGCACCGGCTCGCCGCGCAGCTCGATCTCGAACTCCACCAGATTCGCGCCGAAACCAAAACGCTCGCGCACACCCGCGCCGCGCCCCAGCCACATCGTCGCCGAAAACTCGCCGAGTGCACGGGTGACTTCCTCCATGGCGAACGGGTTGATCTCCCGCGCCCAGCCGCGCACCCCGATCCACAGGCCATCGGGCTGGCGGATGACTTCGCGCACCGTCCCACCCTGGCGCACGGTGATACGCGCGACCTGGTTGGTCGTGAAATTCCAAATCCGGTG
>JBBQYK010000259.1:0-7543 GCA_038208765.1 Verrucomicrobiota bacterium | reverse complement strand
GCTGGTCTTCGACGGCTACAGCAGCAACCGCCTGACCGGCTCCTTCATCCTCATCGAGCAGGGGACGAATCACACCGTCGCCGCCGGCATGTTGGCCGCACCCACGGAACTGGTGAAACCCGAATACGACGACTTTACGATTTGAAACCTCGTAGCCGCCGCAGTGAAGCGGCGGCTGTCCGACTCGACGCGCCAGCACGCCGGGCGGGACAGGAGATTTTACCGCCGCTGGGCCGGCGCGTTTCCGTCGCTAGGGATGATGCGGCCTGAGCGCTGTGTGGCGATAACGAGAGGGGAAGTGTGGCGCTACTTCACTTTCGCCCGCAGGGCAAAGTATTCGTCCCGGGAAAGCCCCGCCGTTTTGAGATTGTTGCGAATGATGAACACGGGGACTTCTTTGTAACCTGGAATGACCACCGGACGGGCAACGCCCGGTTTCACGTAGGATCGGTGACTGCCTTCCTGTCGCGCCAATCGAAAACCGGCGGCGATAAACACAGCTTCCACCGTGCGCCAATGCTCGGGGGTGAACTTAGGCATGGAAGGGGATCAGGCTTTGGCCAGCACGCTTCGTTGCTCGACGCCGCTCCAAGCCGGAGCACGCCACTCGCCGCGCACTCGGCGATATCCGGCGTCTTCCAAAACTTCTTTCAACGTGCCGTGCCCGACGGCGGTGGCGAGAAACAACTTCACCGCCTCATCCACCGCTTGACGCGCGGCTTCGGGACTTTCGCCGGAACTGGCCACATCCAGCGGCATGGCGTGGGCGATGAATTGCCCGTCTTCACGCCACATTTGGACGGTGTATTCGAGTCTCATGGCAACGACTGTACGGTGTGATGCGTCGAGCGACAAGTCTTCGCACCCGTCACGGCGGGTGGAGCGCGCATGGTCTTCCGACCGCAAAATGGCCGCACCGGGCACGCAGGGTCCAGCCGGCCCGTCGCGCCAGCACGCCGGGCGGGCTGGAGATTCTGCAACCCCCGGGCCGGCGTGTTTCCGGCGCTTGGGACGATGCGGAGGGACCACGAGATTGACGCTGAAACTCAGGCCAACTAATTTCACGCCATGAGCACCGTTGCGGAAATCAAACAAGCTCTCGCCAATCTCACGCTGGAAGAACGCGCCGAGATCCTCACCGAACTCTGCGGCTGGTCGGATGACGACTGGGATCGCCAGATGAAAGCCGACGCCGCAGCGGGCAAGTTTGCCGCTCTCAACCGCGAGACTGATGCTGCTCATGCGGCCGGGAAAACGGTTCTGCTTGATGACATTCTCCGCGAGGCATGAAGATTCTGAGCCGAGGCACGCCGGAATTCTGGCGGCTCTACCGCTCCCTGCCCGCCGTGGTCAAAACCCTCGCACGCAAGAACTACCGCCTCTGGTCGGAGAACGCGCTTCATCCCTCGCTGCACTTCAAGACCGTCGGCAAGCCAAGATGGTCAGTCCGCGTCGGCGATCATTATCGCGGTCGGCAAGTTCATCGGTCGTGAATTTGTTTGGGAATGGATTGGCACCCACGAGGAATACAACAAACGGTTTTAGCCGAGCGAGACATGGCCCGCAAAACAGGGGCGCAACGGGCACGGAGCGTCCAGCCGGCACGCCGCGCCAGCCCGCCGGGCGGGACAGGAGATTTGGCCGCCGCGGGGCCGGCGCGTTTCCGTCGCTTGGGACGAAGCGGACTGGACGCGAGGCTTCGTGCGAGAGAGCAGCCGGCCCGCTCTACGGCGGCAGGAAAATGGAACGGACACCGGCGCGCGTTGCGAAGTCGTGCTGCTGTTTGTCCGCCGTCACGAAATCATCGAAGCCAAATTCCATCATCGCCACATGCAGCAGGTCGGCGGTTTTCACTGGAATCGTTTGGCCGTGCTGGTGGGAAAGTTCCTGCGCCGCGTCGAACACTTCGTCGTAGTTCACATCCAACCGGGCCAGAATTCCATTCCCCAAATCCTGCTCGAACAATGTCCACCCGGCTTGGAACTGCGCGGGCGAGAGCAACGGCTGGCCGTTCGCATCACGCAGCCAGGTCTTCCGCCGCGCGACGTGGAGCATCTCCACTTCGTTGAAGCGCGAGAGCAGAATGGGTGGCGCGTATCGCTGGACGATGGCTTGGGCGGCAGGCGTGTTGGCTTCACGCCAATAAAAGCTTGAACAGAAATCCGCTGTCGAAGTACGCCCTCAAAAGCGATCTTCTTTCTCGTGGGCCAGCAGTTCAGTCGCAGTGGGACCGGCGACGGGCGCGGGATAATGCTGCGCGAGACGCGCGGCGAAGTCCGGCCATTCCAGTCTGCCGGCGGCAGGCGCAACCTCGTTTGCAGCGGTGGGCGGCGCCAGCAACACCCACGGCTTTCCTTCCCGCGTGACCAGAATTTTTTCGCCGTCATGCGCGAGCTTGGAATACTCGTCGAACTGCCGCACAGCCTGCTGGTCGCTGATGGTTTTCATGCCGCAAAACAGTGTCGCACCGGGCATGGAGCGTCAAGCTGGCAAGCCGTGCCGCGCAAATGCTTCTCCCTCTCCGCTGGGGGAGACGGCTGAGGGGGTGAGTTGGGCTTCCCGCGTGACCGGGACACGGAGCGTTCCCCCGGCACGCCGGGCGGGTCAGTAGATTTTGCCGCCACTGGGCCGGCGCGCTTCCGTCGTTTGGGACGAAGAAGCCCGAGTGTCGCGCCGCAAGATGGAAACCCAGATCAGCGATGGCAAAAACGTGATTGGCAACCGGTGGCCGCCGCACTATTTTTCCAACATGAAATTCCGGTTGCTGATCGAGTTGGATGCGCGGACGAAGCGGTGGTCGGCGGTGTTCCCCGAACTGCCGGGTTGCGGGACCGCAGGCGACACGGAAGAGGAAGCCATCCTCAACGCCAAAGAAGCGCTGGCCCTCTGGTTTGAACCCTCGCCGGTCAAGCTGCGCAAAAATTCCAGGCTCGTAGAACTCGCCCTGCCTTGAGCCGGCACTTCCCAGTCTGCAACGCCCACGAGGTCGTCAAGGTGTTGCGCCGCCATGGATTTGTTCTCGTGGACCAGCGCGGCAGCCACCAGAAATGGCGTCACTCCGACGGACGACAAGTCATCGTCGCGCAACACGGCAGCAAGCCCATTCCCATCGGCACCCTCAAGAACATCATCAAAGGCAGCGGCTTGGACGCGGACAATTTCCGCTGATCGGGGCTATTCGGTGGGGTGAGACTCACCCCACCACGCGGGCGCAACGGGCACGGAGCGTCCAGACGGCACGCCGGGCGGGACAGAAGATTTTGCCGCCGCTGGGCCGGCGCGTTTCCGTCGCGTGGGACGATGCGGCCCGGGCCTCACATAGGTACTGATTAATTCGTTCCCGCGTAACTGTTCAGAAAATGTGAATGGCTGTGCAGTTCTTTTGCTGGAAAGCTCAAGCGCCCCTGTGCGATAGCCGACGAATGGAAAAAGAAGCAATGACTACAGACCCAATGGTTCCGCGCTCCTTTTCGAACATGCCGGTGCGCGTGATTTCGACGAAGCAAATTGGCTATGCCGACGCGGTCAACGGACCTGAGACGCCATCCACTATGGTAAGGGTGGTGTTACTGTCTGGTGGCGTTTTCGAGTTCCAGTGTTCGAATTTGGAAATGGTGAATGATGGCGAACTGATCAGCGAAATCGGGCTGGAAGAGGCGCATTCTTTTCGAGCCAAACTCGGAGCGCTCTTGAAATAAGCTGGTAATCATGCCGCCAACAGCTCGCGCACCCTGACGCGTGAAGTGCGTGGCGGGTTCTTGAAGATGAATGCTCAAATCCGACCCGAACGCCTGTTCCGCTACTTTCCGCCAGAGGCATCTGACTTTTTCTCGGCGAAGAAACTCTGGTTCTCCGCTGTCCGGGACTACAATGACCCGTTCGACGCTTTGCCTCGATTTGACGCAATGCTGCATCGGCAAAGCGAACATGCGATTCGAGTCGAATACGCTTTTCTGCCGCCACATGCGAGTAGGGACTGGACAGATTTCAAGAAGGAGATGAGTCGCGATGCCGCTGCTTTCAATGTTGAGGGTGCCGAAGCGGTGAGCGAAAAACATGTCCAGGTCGTCAGCGAAGGCATCAGGTCGGTTTGCTTCTTCACAGGATTCATAGACAAGTTGCTGATGTGGTCGCATTACGCGTCGTCGCACAACGGATTCGTGGTTGAATTCAATCCGAAGCATCCGCTGTTCGCGACAGATGAATTTGGAGAAGTTCATTATGCGAATGAAAGGCCGGACGTTGAGGCTACACCTTCCAAAGACCTTGGTGAAATATTGTTCGCGAAAAGCTGTGAATGGAAGGACGAGCACGAGTGGAGATTGGTACAAACGATCAACTCATTGAAATGCGCGACGCGGCGTGACGGCAAGACACTGTGTTACTTGGATCTTCCACCCGATTCCGTCCGTGCCGTTTATCTTGGATGCAGGATTCCGGCTGGTTGCTGCGTTGAACTTCTTGACTCACTCAAAAAGGAGTATTGGAAAGATGTCAACAAGTTCGTGATGTGCCGCCATCAGGCCGAGTACGCGATTGAAGCAATCCCGTGGGAGCAATGGCGCACGCGACCAGACACATACCGGCCAGAACTTGACCGGCTTGTGGCGGAGAACGTAGCTATCGAAAACTCAAAACAAGCCATTGGTACCCGAACAAGAGTGGCATGAGCGAGAAACCTGATTTTGCATTAGTTCCCAGATCAGCAAGCGCGCTTGAAAAAGCCGTGCCGGGCGCAAAACGCATCCTGTCCGGCATGGTTGCGGACACGCTCGCGCTCGTGCGGAAGAAAGAAATCACCAAACGCAGGATCGTCATCCTGGATGACGCGCCCGAAATCAGGATGATTCTAATCGAAACCCTGGAAATGTTTGTGGAGAATTTAGAGTTCGTGGAGTTTTGCGATGGCCATGAAGCCTTGCAGGAGTTGTTCCGAAGGCTTCCGGATCTCCTCGTCACGGATATCAACCATCCGGGATTGGAGTGCGAAGAAATGTTCCGCCGCCTGCAAGAGCGGAAGGCCAATCTTTCGATTTTGGTGTTGTCAGGAAGCAATAAAGAGAAATTGAAAGGACGTTTGCGGGAATGGCCAGGTTTGAGGATCACGTTTCTACCGAAGCCCTTTACACCATCGGGCGTGCTCGAAGAAATCCTAATGAAACTTGACCTGAGCGTTGAGCCGGAACTGCAACGTTATTTTCGGGAACATCAACAATGAGCGGCAAACACTGGATCCTTCTCGATACCGAAACAACCGGCTTCGCTGCCCCAGTTTTCGTAGTCGAGCTGGCCGCGCAGCGCATGTGCGGCTGGCAACCCGAGGGCGAGCCGTTCCGCAAGTTGCTGAATCAAAACGAGGACATTCCCGCCGAGGCGTCGCGCGTTCACGGTTACACGCGCGAAATTCTGGAGCGCGACGGCGAGCCGGCGCATCACGTCTATCGGGAGTTTGCGGAATACGCGGGCCGCCGGCCGCTCGTGGCGTTCAATCTGGAATACGATCTGGACGAGGTGCTGAAACCGGAGTGGCAGCGGCTGCGGATCGCGCCCATCGGCGGTCCGGGTTTCTGCGCGCTGCGGCTGGCGCAGCGGCTTCTCGATCCGGTGCCCGCCGGCAACTGCAAGCTGCAAACGCTGCGGCAGTATTATCGCCTGCCGGAACGCGGCGCGCACACCGCGCTGGGCGACGTGCAGACGGTGGCGGATTTATTCGCGCAAGTGCTCCGCCCCATCGCCGGGCATCGCGGGCTGGATACGTGGGAAAAGCTGGCGGCCTACGCGGCGGAAGAATGGTTTCCGTCGCGCCTCGCTTTTGGAAAGCACAAGGGGCGGTTGATGCAAGAGGCGCGGCAGGACGCGGAGTTGCGGCGCTGGCTGAACTGGCTGGCCGGTTCTTCCAATGCCCGCAGCGCGAGGATGGGCCGCTGGTATTTGCGCCAACTGGAAACTTTCGCTGAAGCGCCCGCCGACAACACGGTGTTCGCCGCGCCGGAAATGGAGAGCGGGAGCGGGCGGGCCGCGCCGTCGTCGGAAGCAGGATGGGCCGCGCTGGTCATTTACGTGAATCCAGAGTTGGAGCAGTTGCGGCAGCTTGTGGCGGGCGCGCGGGCGCGGCTGGCGGAGTTGGAAGTCGATTACACCAAGGAGAAGTCGCGAGTGGATGCCACGCAGGCGATTCTGTTCCGGCAGTTGCGCGAGCATTACCAGAAGCGTGACCGGCTGCGGCTGATCGTGGATTACCGGAAGAAGTTTCTGGATGCATTCGTGCGCGGCGGCGACGAAGAGGCGAAGCAGGCCGAGACGCATTACGAGCAAGCCAGGGCGCAGTCGGACCGGGATTACGAGGAGACGGCGGCGGCGGTGGCGCGGCAGAAGGAGTTGAGCGCCGACGAGGCGGCGGAGTTGGGCCGGCTGTGGAAGAAGCTGGTCAAGCTGTATCATCCCGACCGTTTCGCGCACGAGCCGGACAAGCTGGAGACGTACGCAAAGCTGACCGCCGCCATCAATCGCGCCAAAGACAACGGCGACATCGCCACGCTGCGGGAGATCGCGGACGACCCGCACGGCTTCATCCTGCGCCAGGGCTGGGCGGGTCTGGATTTCAGCGACGGGGCGGAACTGGCGCAATTGCGGCGGCTGCATGAGACGCTGCAACTGGAAATCATCACGGTCCTCGAAGCGCTGAACCGGCTGCGGGAAAGTCCTGACTACGAGCTTTGCCAATTGAGCGAGCGGAAGCCCGGCGTGCTGGATGAACTGGCGGCGGAGCGGGCGAGAGCGCTCGAAGCGGAAAGCGCGGAATTGGAGAAGCAGGCGGAGCGGCTGGCGGGGGAGATTGAGGAGTTGGGTGGCGGTGAGGCGTCACGGATTGGTTAGCCACTTGGCATTGGCGCGAGCATTACCAGAAGCGCGATCCCGGCGGGTCGAGACTCCTCGTGGATTACCGGAAGAAGTTTCTGGATTCGTTCGTGCGCGGCGGCGACGAGGAAGCGAAGCAGGCCCGCCTCACCCAACCCCTCTCCCCATCGGATGCGGAGCGGGAGAAGAAGCCAGGGCGCAGTCCGACCAGGATTACGAGGAGACGGCTTTTGAAGGGAAGACGCCAAGGCCGACGGCGCGGGTTCATGCGCACTCCGAGTTTTTGCTGCTTGAGAACATTCCGGTGATAGTTAGAGTGAAAAAGTGAGAGCGTTAAACGCACATTTCGATGGCAAATTTATTGTGTTGGACGAGCCAGCCCAGTTGAAGCCGAACGCCAAGGTCAAAGTCATCGCGGTTGATGCTGATGAGGCCGACGGCGGTCTGGCGGTGGATTTCACGCGCCTGTCAGAGCCTGCATTCCAGAAGATTTGGGATAACCCGCTTGATGCCGACTACGACCATCTATAATCGCGGCGCCGTCGTTCTGCTTCCTTTTCCATTCTCCGACCAGTCGTCGGCGAAAATCCGTCCCGCAGTCCTCGTCAGCGCGCGTTATCCCTCCGATGATTTGTTGGTCGTGGCATTGACTTCAATGGGAGACGCGTTGCGTCCCGGAGAATTT
>JBBQYK010000258.1:0-7560 GCA_038208765.1 Verrucomicrobiota bacterium | reverse complement strand
GCCCGCTCCGCCCAGTTCGTTGGTCAGGTAAATCGACTGCACGCGCGCGTCGTGGAACGACGTGGCCAGCGGCAGATTCCAAGTCGTGCTGTTTGAGGCCACGGTCACGACATGCTGTTCGCGCAGCGCGAGCAAGGCGGCGGGGCCGTTGAAACCGGTGGCCACTTCACCTGTCCCGTCCCGCGCGGTGATGACGACCGGGACGGGCACGCCGGCATAATTGCTTCCCGGCACCGGCGCGAAGGTGAACGCGGCCAGCGCGGCGATGTCGTCGTCGAGGATCGTCGCCACGCCCGCGCTGCGTTGCAGCGTGGCGTTGATCGAACTGGAGAGGCCGAGGAAAAAAGTCTTGGCCGGCTCGGGCAGGATGTCGCCAATGACCTGCACTTGGACGACGAGGCTGGTCACGCCGGGCGCGAAGGTCAGCCCGCCATACAGTTCCTGAAAATCCAGCCCGGCCAGCGCCGTGTTGTTGGCCGTGGCGTAGCTGACGGTCACGATGCGTCCGCTCGGCGCGGACAGGCGCAGGACGAACGTCGCCGGCGTGAAACCCGCGTCGCCTTCGCTCACGGTCACGTCGTCGATGATCAGCGCGGGCTGGACGTCGTTGTCGTTGATCGTGCCGGTGGCCACGGCCTTGTTGATTTCCAGCAGCGCCGGGGCGGAGAGCGTAATCGAGAAGGTCTCATTCGACTCGCTCAACAGGTCGGGATGCAGGAGGACGGAGACCGTGCGGTTCGTGACGCCGGGTGGAAAGAAGACCACGCCGTTCGTCGCCGCGTAATCGAGGCCGGCCGTGGCCGTGCCGTCACTGGTCGCATACGCGACGCTGGACGTGCCCGTGCCCGGCGCGTTGAGGCGCAGGTTGAAGGTCATGAACTGCGTGCTGGAATTCGGCTCGCTGTTTGTCAGGTCGAGAATTGAGACCTGCGGAAAGGTCGCGATGGTCGCGAGTGTCAGGCGGTTGTTCGCGGAATTGCCATCCGGTTCGCCCCGAAAAATGGCCGCGTGATTCGTGATCAAACCGCGCGCCAGCACCGTGGTTCCAATGGTCACGCCCGCCGCCGCGCCCGCTGCTACGGTGCCGAAATCGCACGTCACCACGCCGTTGGAAACCGCGCACGCGCCCTGCGACGGCAGAGCCGAGGTGAACGCCGAGTTCGTGCCCAGCGTGTCCACCAACCGCACCAGCGTGGCGGCGTCCGGCCCGTGGTTCGTCACGCTGAACTTGTAGATCAGCGGGTAGCCGACCAGCACGTCATTCGTCACCGCGCCGAGCAGGGCCAGGTCATTGCGCGAGAACACGTCGAAAGGATTGCTCAACGCGCCGCGTCCCGTTGCGTCCGCGATGCCAAAAGTCATCGGCGCGGCGTCGGCCAGCACGGTGACCAGCGTGGTGCCGGTTCCGCCGCTGAACTGGAGCGGCGTGCTCGCGAACGGCAAGGAAATCAGCCCGGAGAAATTCGTGAACAGCCCGACGTTGTTGGTGCCCAGGCTGCGCGGCGCGAAAACCCAGTCCCCGGCGGAGTGATGATCGCTGCGGCCCCGCCGCTGGTAGGTCACGTTCGCATCAATGTTCACCGGCACCGGCGGGCCGCTCCATTGCGCGGGGGTGATGGTGAGGGGATTCGTGATCAGGACGGGGTCGGCCCCGGCGGCGCAGATGAAATCCACCGGCTGGCCCAGCGCGTCGAGCACCAGCACGGCAATGGGATTGTTCTCCGTGTTGTGGTTCCAGCCGGTCACCGCCGGGACGGTGAAAATGGGATACGCACCGGGGAAAAATTGCGCGGGCAGTTGCGGCGGAAAACTGCGCACCTGAAACACGCCGCCCGCCGGGGCCGTGACGCCGGAAGGCACGGTGAAGGTCGCGTACGGCGCGGGCCAGGCCTGCCAGTCGTAGAGCACGACCTTCCAGCCGGCGATATTGACCGGGCGACCGGAAACATTTTGCAACTCCACCCGGTCCAAGCTGCTCACGTCGATCTCCGTGATGACAATCGTGGAGGTGGTTTTCATGGTCGCGGAATTCGTGAGCGTGAGCGGCCCGGTGAAGTTGGTCACGAGCAGGCCGTACTCGTCCGGCACGAGAACGGTGAGCGAAAACGCCTCACCCACGTACTGCGGCGAAGGAATGGTCTCGATCAAAAAATAATTCGTCGCCGTGCGGAACTGCCAGACCGCGCTCGGCTCCGAGGGAAACGGCGTGAGCCGCGCCACGACCTGCCAGTAGTGAATGGTGTCCGGCGGCAAATGCCGCGGCAGCCTCACCGACGATCCGCCCGTGCTGGCGATGGGACTGAGCAGCGACAGATTCGGGGACGTGCCGAGGAACACGTCGTAAAGCGTACCGGGCGGCGCGCGCGGATTGACCGTCCAGCTCAACTCCGTGTCGCGCGGGACATGGGTGGCGAGATCCGCCGGCCACGGGTCTGACGGCGCGAACGGGCGCTCATCATCCACCACCGCCACCGTGCCCACGCCGCTGAGGAAACCGACGGCGCTGGCCGTGATGCGGACGGACTCGAAGGCGTTGGTCACGCCGTTGTCCCCGGCGATGAGATTGAACTTCACGCTCGTCTGCCCGGCGAGGTTGGTCACGAAGGCCGGCACGTTGACCAGTTCAGGATGATTCGACTGCAAGGCCACCACCACGTTGGTCACGGGTTTTCCGGCGAAGCTCACGGTGCCCGCGTTCGTGAGCGTCCCCTGCCCTTCGGTCACTTCGGGCGGCAGCGTCACGGTGAGCGCGCGGTTCTCGTTGTCGTTCACGCGGATCACGTCGAAGTCGCCCGTCCAGTTCACGACCGAGGCCTCGATGACGACGTTGGCCGTGCCGTCGAAGAGATCGTTGTCCACCAGCACGAGATTAAACGGGGCGGAATTTTGCCCGGCAGGAATCACGGCCGTCGGCGCGACGAGCACGCGGTTGGTGTTGTCCGAGATCAAATTCACCGTGATCGGTTTCACCGCCGTGACGTTCGCGCTCACCGTGCCCGCCGCGATGAGCACGCCGCCCTCGGTGCCGGTCGAGACGATGTTGAGCACGAGGCTCGCGGCCTGTGCGTCATGCACCAAGGTCGAGGCGCTGACGGAAGGCCGGTCGTCGAAATGCGCGGTGATGGTTACGCGCTGCGAGCCGTCGGCGATTCCGTCGTCCACCGCGTCGAAGCCGAAGAAGCCCGTCGTCTGTCCGGCGGGAATGAAGAGCGGATCGAAAATGACGATCTCGTTCGTGTCGCCCGAGGTGAAGGTGACGAGCAGATGGTTGGTGAGCGGCGCGCTGAGCAGCACGGTGCCGGGCGTCGCGACTTCGCCCTCGTTCACTCCGGGCGGGAGCAGCAGCGTGGCGACCGAGACGCAAGGCCCGGCGGCGCTCAAATCGCTCTCCACGAAATCTGGCGGCAGTCCGAGGCCGCGCGAGAGGCCGGAGTAGAGCACGGGATTGCCGGGGTCGCTGATTTGCGCGTTCAGCCAGGTCAGCCGCAGCGCGCCGTCAAACCACATTTCGAGCTGCGCGCTGTTCAGGTTCGCAGGCACGCCGAACTCGGGCACATCCAGCCACGTCACCACGAGGCGGTCCGGCAGTTGCCGCCAGCGCACACTGCCGCCCGCCGCCGGGTTCAGATCCGCGAACAGCGGAGCCACGCGCACGCGCGAAAAAAATTCACCCAGTCCGGAGGCAAAGGCGTTCGTGTTCGGACCGGGATTGAAGGTCACGTTGCCGTTCGCCCCGATGAAGATGGTGCTGGAACTCATTCCGTAGATGGACACCTGCCGCCCGTTCGTCAGCGCGATGGATTCATACTCATCGTCGCCCAGCGTGAGCGGCGTGTGGCCGGAGGGATCGTGGTAGAACATCGGGACCGGCTCGCGGCAGGCGCGGTAGAAATTTTCCGACAGGTTCGGCGTGAGCGTGAGGGCGCTGTAATTCAGGTCAAACGGGCGGGCGGTAAAGTTCTCGGCGAAATGATCCACGGTGCCGACGCGCAAGGTCACGTTCAGCAGCGTGAGGTCGCCATTGTTTGTGTTGAGCACGCTGACCGCGCCGACGTAGGTCCCGCTGGGCAGCGCGAGGGCGTTGCTGTTGATGGTCACGTCGAGCGGCACCAGCGCACCGGGGGCCAGAGTTCCGTTGGTGGGCGTGACGGCGAGCCACGGCGTGGACGTGAACGCGCGCCAGCCGAGCGGGGCCGGTCCGCTGTTCACGATCTGATACTCCCGCGCGGCGGGCGCGAACGGCCCGCCGGTCTGGCCCTGGCTTTGAAAATCCGAGAGGGGCGTCACGACCAGCGGGCCGGACTGGACGGCATCGACTTCCAGCGAGACGCCAAGGGTGATGACCTGCGCGCGCGAGACGTTCGTGTAGAAAATGAGGGCGGTATAAATCCCCGCCGGCAGCACGGCGGCGACGGACGTGAGCGTGACGAAATTCGTGAACGAGCCGCCCGGCGTGAGCACGCCCTGGTTCACGGCCAGTTGCAGCCAGTTCGCATTCACGGAGGCCGCCCACGTCACGCCGGTGCCGCCGCCATTGGCCAGCACATGCTCCAGCGCGGCCGGGACAAAGGCGCCGCCCGCCGGACCGAAGAAGGCGTTTGCCATGACCGCCACGCTGAACTCCGGCTGCAACGGCGTGGCATACGACTCGACGATGCCCGTCGTGATCGAACTCTCCGGACACACCGCGCCCACTCCCAGCCCGCGCCGCGCAAACGCGGCCCACACCTGGTTCGTGTCGCCGGAGAAGCCTGGCGTGGCCTGGACCCCGAGCAGGATCGCGTCGCGCGCCTGGAGGAAACTGGGATTCGGCGGCGCGAGCACCAGCCCGCGCGTCACGTAGCCGAGGATGCGCCGGTTCACGTTCGTGTAGTCCGCCGCGTTCGTCGGCGCGTATTTTCGCAGCAAGGCCGCGCGCATGTCCCACAACATGCTGCACCAGATTTCGCCCTGGCGATGCACCGAGTTGCCCGAGCTCGTCACGGTCGGATTGACTGGAATGCCCGGATGCGACGACGCCGTGCTGATGTCGATGTCCTTGAACGTGAGCGGGTCCACGTTCAGGTTCGTCGAGTACGGGTAGCGCCGGATGCCGTAGTAATAGTTCTGTTGAAGTCCGTTGAACTGATAGGTGATGTAGCCGCCCAGCGGATAGTTCCCACCCAAGTCATCCGCGGGCTGGGCCAGCAGCGCGAGCGCGTAAAAATCCGACCAGCCCTCGCCCATGCCGTAGGTCTGCAACTGGCTGATGCCCACGCCGCCGCCGACCAGCCGGTCGGTCAGGCCGTGCGTGTATTCGTGCAGCACCACGTCGGCGTCGAAGTCGCCGTCGCGCGCCGGCGTCGGGCCGTTGAAAATGAACATCTGAATTTTCGGCGGATTGCCGTCGCCCGTGGGCGTGAAATTCGCGTTGTTGAAGCCCGAGCCGTCCTGCGCGTCGGCGAAAACCGCGTCGTTGTCCGCGCCGCCGCGTCCGAAGTTGTCCTTCTGGAAATTCCCCAGGCTCTCGGTGAAGCCCAGTTCGTAAAGCCGGTCGTGCATGAAGTTGCACCAGTAGAAAAGCTGCACCACGGCGGCGGGCTGCGAGTTCGTGGGACTGGTGGTGAAGTCGATGGGGAAATCAAACACGCGCTGCCCCTGCCCGTTCAACGTCGCCTGCACGCGCGGTAGATCAGCGCGGTCGTCGCCGTCGCGGTCGAGATGCGCGTCCACGTTGTTGCCGCGCGTCTCCATCACGCCGTCGTTCAGCCAGCCCAAGGGCGAGGCCGGCGCGTGGAGGTTGCTGATCGAGAGCAACTGGCGCGGCACGTACGGCGCTTGCGCGCTGCCGGGTGCCGCCAGCCCCGGCGACATCGGCGCGGGACTGTCGCTCGTGAAGACGCGGTAGTGAACTTCGCTGGCTTCGACCGTGAGTTTGCGGCGCACCAGAATCGCGCCGGTCTCCGCATCAATGATCAGCCGGAAGCGCTCGCTGAATTCCCGGCGGTTCAACTCCACGTCCCAGCACAGCCGCAACGTGTCGCCGTCCAGCGGCAGCCACACGAGGCTCGCGCCCGCCTCGCCAGGCAACGACGCAAGCTGGAAATTCTGTTTCAACGTGCGCGCAGCGGGCGCGGCGGTGAGTGACTTCGCTTCCGAAAATGTTTCGCCCAGATTTTCCGCCGCGATCCGCAGCGCACCCTCCGCGCGCAACGGCGGAGCGAGCGCCTTCGCCTTCCAATTCAGTGTCCCGCGATCCGCTGCGCGATCCGGCTCCGGCACGAACTGGCTGGAGAGCGAAATCAATTCCCCGCGCGCGTTGCTGTGCGCCACGAACACGGAGTCGAAGACCGGAATGCCATCCACCCGCTGCTCCCACGCCACCGTTCGCATCCCGAATTCGTTCGTGTGGTTCCGCGTGGCCCGGGCCGTGGCCAGCACTTCCGGCCCGTGCCGGAACAGGGCGCGATGCTCTTCGAGAAACGCCTTCACCGGCTCATCCTTCGCAAACCGTTTCGCCGTCGCCGCCGGCACCGCGCCGAACAAAGTTCCGGCGGACGACCGCACCCACTTGGGCGAGCCGAAGACGGGATCGAAATCCACGACCACGTCCGGCGCGCGCTGTTGGAGTACCGCGCGCGCGGTCTTCTGCCCGGCGACGGCGGCAGCTTTCGCGGGCGAGACGGTCAGGGCGCGGGCGCGCTGATCAAAATTGGTGAGCGATTCCCGCGACACCGCGTTCTGCGCCGATGCGGAAAAAACCATCCCCAGCAGAACCACGACGAAGGCCATGTGACTCCGTCGAACGGTCCATTGAGGCAAGACTAAACGAGTTTTGGTGTGGGCGGAAATGATGCGGCAAGGTGCTGGCAGAGGTGTCGAAAGTCAATTCGTGGAAACCCTCTTGGCGGCTGATGACCGCAGTTGCGTCCGGTCCCCCGGCTTCCTAACCTCCGCGCATGAATTCACTCGTGCCTTGCCTTGCCGGCCTGTCCGCCGCGCTGCTCTGCGGCTGCTCCACCATGAACACGTCACCAAAAAGTCACTTCGCCGGGATCGATCAGCTCGCCGCCTCCCCCGCCCTGCCCGATCCGCTCGTGCTGAACAACGGACGGAAGATCACCACCGCGCGCGAGTGGAACGATGAGCGCCGGCCCGAGTTGAAGGCCCTGTTCGCGCACTACATGTATGGCGAGATTCCGCCCAAGCCGGCGCGCCGCAACTTCGACACGCGGATCGTGGACAAACAGTTTCTCAACGGCGCGGCCACGCTCAAGCTCGTCACCATTTCCATTCCTGGACACGACGCGCCGAAGATCGATCTGCTCGTCGTGACGCCGAACGCCGCGACCAAACCCGCGCCCGCGTTCCTCGCCCTGAACTTCTGCGGCAATCACGCCGTGCATCCCGATCCGCGCATCCCGCTCGCGAAAAGTTTCCTCGGCACCGGCTGCAAGGGCTGTGTGGACGGCCTCGCCACCGACGCCGCGCGCGGCTCGCAGGCCACCAACTGGCCCCTCGAACAAATCATCGCGCGCGGCTACGCCTTCGCCACGTTCGCGAACGCCGACGTGGATTCCG
>JBBQYK010000257.1:0-7564 GCA_038208765.1 Verrucomicrobiota bacterium | reverse complement strand
ACTCGCCGGTCCGCGCTCCGAACGAACCAGTAAAAAAAGCGGAAGTTGCCTTCCGCTCTTTTCTGAAAACTTTGGGACGCCTGAAATTTACTTCAGCTTCGCCAGCACTTCCTTGATGGCGTTGAAGTTCGGCAAATCTTTCGGCGTTGGCGTCTGCTCGGCGTATTGCACCACGCCCGCCTTGTCGATTACGAAGGCCGCGCGCGCCGAGGTGTCGCCCACGCCGGCGAGCATCGGGAACACCACGTCATATTTCTTCGTTATTTCCTTGTTCAAATCGCTGGCCAGGGTGATGCCGATCTTTTCCTTCGCGGCCCACGCCTCCTGCGCGAACGGGCTGTCCACGCTGATGCCGATGACTTCCGCGTTGAGTTGTGCATAGGCGCTGAGGCCCGCCGTGAGTTCGCACATTTCCGTGGTGCAGACGCCGGTGAAGGCGAGTGGGAAGAATAGGACCACGGTGTTCTTCTTGCCGAGCGTATCCGCGAGTTTCACATCCACCAGCGCTCCGCCCTGGCGGGATTTGAGGGTGAAGTCAGGAGCCTTGGAGCCGACGGAGATTGGCATAAGTATTTTTGGTTAAATTGTTTTGCGCCGTGCGCGCGGCGTTTATGGAGCCGCCCCGCGCGAGTGTCAAATGGCAGTTTGAGAAGAGACGAACCGGGAAAAAAACGCGAACGGAAAAATGGTGCGCGGTAGAGGTTTCGAACCTCTGACCCCTACCGTGTCAAGGTAATGCTCTACCACTGAGCTAACCGCGCACTGAAAAACGGACGCGCATTTCGCCAAACGGCTCCGGCAATGGCAAGCGCAGACTTTTCAACTTTGGATTGGACGATTCCCGCGTTTCATCATGTCTCGCAAAACCCGCTAGGAATTTACCCATTCGTTTATGGGAAAATTCAACGGCGCCCGGCCCGCAGATTTTGGCAAAATCCGACTCATCGATTTCCCCAATTTACCCCGATGGGCAGCGAACGCGGAGGTTTTGCTCATCTCGTCCAAGCAGACATTTTGCTCGAGGCATTACGGACTTACGTCACGCACTTGATAGAACACGGCGGCCCCGGTCACCACATCGTTGGTCCAGAAAGAAGTCGCTCCTGTGGCCGGGGCCGGATTACCCACCGGCACCCATGGAGCGCCAGTCACGGCAGAACTGGCCTCCACCTGATAGATTCGTCCAGCGACGGACTTCCAGGTCCCGTACACTTTTTCGTCGGCCAGACGAAAAGTAGCGACGCGCAATGGTTCCGCTGGCCCGCCCTTGATGATGCTGAAATGATCCCTCACTTCACCCGTGTCACGGAGGAATAGGGCATCGAGGCGGTTGTTGTTCACGTCGATGACCAACGATCCCATCTCGAGGACGCTCACCTGCATGATTGGATGATCCAGAGTTCCGAACGTGGCCTGGCCGGAACTGCCCGCCACGACGTAAACCGTTCCCTCTCGGGGCGCGGGACCGACACTGGTCTTGCGGTAGGAGCCAGTGTCATTCTCCCGGCCACTGCCAGAATCCTTCAGCATGAGCGGTTGCAAGGTGTGGGAGTAGCCGTAGTGACCGTCCAGCAGGAAAGAGCGTTCGTAGCAATGGCTGTGTCCGCCCAGAACAAGATCCACTCCGTAAGATTCCAGGATCGGCAAAATGTTCTCCCGCATCTGAACCATCCTCCCACCACTATCCCCGACGCTGTCTGAATTATGGGAACCTTTGGTGTAGGGGGGACTGTGCCAGAAGGCGATTAGCCAGTCTTTGGTGTTGGCAGCCAAATCTTCCTGCAACCACGTCGCCATAGCTCCGGTCGGGCTGCGATCCGATTCTTCAGAATCCAGCGAGACGAAGTGAATGTTCCCGTAGTCGAACGAGTAGTAATATTTGGTTCCAGAGGGCACCCCGCCTGCTTCGCCCATGGTTGGTGGAGAAAAGATGTCCAGATACGGGAACGGACCGGGCAGGCTGGTGGAATAGGTTTCGTGATTGCCAATCGTTGTCCACAACAGCGTCTGCCGCAGGATGTCCGGCATGAAATCAAACATAGCGGTTTGATACTCCCCGTCCGTTCCGGCGAAATAAGCGTTGTCGCCCAACATCAGCCACACATCGGGCGCGCGGCCATTGAAGTTGATAAATGCATCGACTACCGCGCGCGCGGCTACGGTGGCCGTTCCGGAGTCACCCTGTACCCAAATGCGCGTGGGCTTGGCAGAAACGGGCGGCGTGAGAAAGGTGAAGTCTGCCCCGCTCGCGAGGTTGGAAAATCCCGTCCACGCCGAATAATAATAACGTGTATCGGGCGCCAGATTGGTGAGGGGCAAAATGTGATTCGTTCTCAGCACCGGGTCGAAGGCCAGGAGATTCAGGTCATTTTGATTGGTGCCAAAATGAACACGGCTCTGAGCCGGCGCGCTGGTGCGCCACCGCAAGACCACGCTGTTAGTCGTACCGTTTTGAAGATATGGCCCGCGCCGCAAGACCACCGGCGGATTTGTTTCCGCGCCGATGGTTAGCATCCCGGCACTGCTGAAAGCGACGTTGAAGACGTTGCTGGCACGCAACACATAGCTGCCAGCATCGTTCGTGGTGGTGAGGGGGAAATGCAGAGCGTTGTTCGTCGCGCCCGCCAACGGCAGGCCATCTTTGAACCACTGTAAACTCATGGGCGCAGTGCCAAACGCTTCGGCACGCAAGCTCGCTGGATAGCCGGATGGCACCGTGACATCCGGTGGCTCGGCCACAATGGTCGCCCCTTCGCCTCGTCCCGCGATAATGGCCAGGCGCGTCCCGAAGACGGCATCGAAACTTGTGGGCGCGCTCTGATGCACTTCCACCGCCAGAACATTCGTGCCCGGCAAAAGCGACACGATCGGGACCTGCACCATCTCGTACTGAGTGCCATTGGCCGGCGCACTGGAAGCCAGCGTCCCGTAGCTCACCGACCCAGAAGGCATCCTCGTGCGAAAGAGTTCCGTGCCGTTCAGGTAGAACACCGCGCCATCATCCAGCAAATTGGAAAAAATGAGCAACGCCTCGGAGTTGGTTCCCGGCTTGAAGAAATGCGTCCGGAAATAATCCGTGGTGATCGCGTCAAAAGCCGGAGTGCGCCGACTCACGACCGTGCGGACCGTCTCCGGAAAACCGCCCGTTTGACTGGCAAATATCCCGGCTCCGGATGGCCACGATGCATCCGAATAACCCGGCTGCCGCCAGTTCACACCCAGATCGTTAGTCCCGGACTGGTAGCGCCAGGTGTCCGTGAATTGGAGCAGCGTGGCCGGTTGACCGGTTGCTGCCACAAGCCGGAGTTGCGCGGGCAGGCTGATGGCGACATTGATTTGGTTGCTGACTTTCAGTCGGTAAAAACCTGTGTCCTCTGCGGTGACATTCGTGAGGATTAGGATTTGATTCGTGGCGGACGGGATGGCCACGTCGTCGTGAAACCATTGCAAGGCGAGGGGTGGTGTTCCTGCCACCACGGCCTCGAAGCTCACAGCATCACCGACCAGCTTCAACTGGCCGGACGGCGGCGTCCGAATGGCGGCGGGGCCCACTTCTGCCGCCGTCATCTGAAGCGCCATTCCGAAGGCAATGTCCGTGCTGCTTGCGTTCACCTGATGCACTTCCACTGCCATGACATTTTCCCCGGTCACGACAAGCGACGGCGGCACGGGCATGGTAAAGAAAGTTCCTTCCGAAAAGCCGCCGCTGGTCGTCGTCGCGAGTGTTCGGTGATTGATGATCCCGGCGGGCATCGCCTGCCGATGAAACTCCACGCCGTTCAGGTAATAAACCGCTCCGTCATCCAAGTAGTTTGAAGCCAGCAGCGTCACGCCTTCCAAGTTGTTGGTGATGTTGAACCGCGCGCGAAAATAATAACTGATAATGCTACCGCTCAAGTTGGTGAGCGGCAAAACCGTGTTGATTAGCGAGGCCACCCCTGGACTGGTGTCGAAACCGAGAACCGCCAGTCCATTACTCCATGAAGAATCGTCGAAATTGGTTTCCTTCCACGCCGTGCCCAAGTCAGTGCCCGAGGCGTCGTAGCGCCAATGATTCGTCGAGGTTAAGAGCGTGACCACCGGCGTGCGCACATGCAGAAAGGCATTGCTGCTGGTGATGGAGTTCAACGGGTTGCTAACGACCGCAAAATACACCGCCGCATCCGCTTCGCTCGCCGCCGGGATGAGCAATGTCAGATTAGTCGCTCCCGCGAGGGCATTGCCGTTCCGAAACCATTGCAGGCGCGGCAAACTGCCTGAGGCTTGCACGCTGAAGGCCGCGGGCTGTCCGGCATTCACCACGGCATCAGTCGGCTGAGAGATGATGGCGACCGGGTTCGTCCCGAAGGTCAGCGTGGCATTGCTGCTCAGGACCGAGGTGAAGGTGTTGCTGACCACGACGGAATAGGTTCCCAAATCGCTTGGCACTGTGGCCTCGATGATAAACACCGGATTCGTCGCCTCCAAAATCGCCCCGCCATCCTTCAACCACTGGTAGCGCAGCGACTCCCCGCGCGCGCTGACTTGAAACATCGCGGGGCTGCCCTGCGGCACCACGACATTTTGCGGCTGATTGGTAATGAAGATGTTCGTGAAAATGGCGGCTGAGACGGAAAAGTTGTCGAGGGTGTAAGCGCCATCTGTGTCGAGGGCGTTGTCATCAGCCCAAAGCAGGTAAAGCAGCGAGTTAGTCGGCCACTCGACATTCAAGGCGGCCGTGACCACGCCCGAAGTGCTGACCCCGGAGAATTCCGGGATGAACTGCCAGCTGCCCGTCAGACCAGTGAGGCTGTAGAAAACGCGGTGCGCCGGAATTTCCTCGATTGGCACGTTACCCGGCTCCACAGCAAAGGCATACGATACGATGATTGAGCCGACGAGATTGCCTACATTGTTACGCAGCGTGGCCATGAGTAATGTGCAATCGTTGACAGCCGGTCGGGTTTGAATCCGGAGCAAACTGCTGTTCCACCTCGCCAACCCGTTGGCGGTAGGTGGGACGCTAAAAGAACTTCCTAAAGCCTGATTGATGGAACCGGCGGCCACGTTCTGCAAAGCCGCATCCAGATTCGTAGCCGTGAAATAGGCGTTGGCGCCCGTATTCCCCATCGCGAGTGTGGACCATCCCTGCGCCATCGTGGGCTGGCTGTTGAAGGTCAGTACGCCACTGCCTCCCGGGCCAACCCCGATCTGCGCGCTGCTTCGCACCAGTCCTGTGAGAAGCAAAGCGTGCAACCAGAGAACCATCAACTTGGATGGAAGAGTTTTCATGCGAGGGACTGACGCTATCACAGGACCGTTATCGTGACAATCAAGCCGTGCCGTATCGACTTTCAAGGCGAGTTCCAAAGCAGCGATCCTGGGCCGCTTGCGAATCCGTGTTTGACTCACCGGACGCTTTTGGGATTTTCCCCGGCGCTGTATGGGAAAAATTCAACGCGCACTGCTCTCCGTCTCCGACAAAACCGGTCTCATCGACTTCGCCCGCGTGCTCGTCGCCGCCAATGTGGAACTCATTTCCACCGGCGGCACGGCTAAGGCCATTCGCGACGCCGGACTGCCCGTGAAAGACATCAGCGCGCACACCGGCTTTCCCGAGATGATGGACGGGCGCGTGAAGACGCTGCATCCGAAGATTCACGGCGGGCTGCTCTACATCCGCGGCAACGCGGCGCACGAAGCCGCCGCCGCCGAACACGCCATCGCGCCCATCGATCTTGTGGTCGTGAATCTTTATCCCTTCGAGCAGACGGTCGCGAAGCCGGACGTGGCGCTCCACGAGGCGATTGAGAACATCGACATCGGCGGGCCGTCCATGCTGCGGAGCGCGGCGAAGAATCACGACAGCGTCACGGTCATCGTGGATCCGGCGGACTACGCGCCGGTCGCAGCCCAAGTTCAGGTCAGCGGTGAGACCACTCTGGAACTGCGCCGCACGCTGGCCGCGAAAGTGTTCGCGCGCACGGCGGCTTACGACGGCGCGATTGCGGCGCACTTGAGCAAGGAGTTTGCGGGCGGCGCCGCCCAACTTCCCTCCGCCCTGACCCTCAGCGCGCCCCTCGCGCAGACGCTGCGCTACGGCGAGAATCCCCACCAGGCCGCGAGCCTCTACGGGAAGTTCAACGACCACTTCCGTCAATTGCACGGCAAGGAGCTTTCGTACAACAACATTCTCGACCTCACGGCGGCGGCGCAATTGATCGCCGAGTTTGGCGATGCCGCGCCCACGCTCGCCATTCTCAAGCATACCAATCCCTGCGGGGTCGGCCAGGGCGCGAGCTTGCGCGAGGCGTGGGACCGCGCCTACGCCACGGACCGGCAGGCACCCTTCGGCGGCATCATCGCTGTCAACCAGCCGCTCGACGCCTCCTGCGCGGAGGCCATCGCGGAAATTTTCTCCGAAGTCATCGTCGCGCCGGACTTCAGCTCCGAGGCGCTCGCCATTCTCCAGAAGAAAAAAAATCTTCGCCTCCTGCGCATGCTCCGGCCGGTGAACAGTCCCGGCGCGGTCGATGTCCGCAGCGTGGGTGCGGACTCGTTCCTTGTGCAGCAACGCGATTTGAAGATCACGCGTGCCGAAGATTTGAAAGTCGTCACCCAGCGCCAACCCACCGCCGCCGAGATGCAGGCCATGCTCTTCGGCTGGCGCATCGTGAAGCATGTGAAGTCCAACGCCATTGTCTATGCCGGCGCGGATCGCACGCTGGGCATCGGGGCAGGGCAGATGAGCCGCGTGGACTCCAGCCGCATCGCGGTGTGGAAAGCGGGGGAGGCGAAACTCTCACTCCAGGGCAGCGTCGTGTGCAGTGATGCGTTCTTCCCGTTTCCCGACGGATTGATCGCCGCCGCCGAGGCGGGCGCGACGGCCGCCATCCAGCCCGGCGGCTCCATGCGCGACGCCGAGGTCATCGCCGCTGCCGACGCGCGTGGGGTGGCGATGGTCTTCACCGGCGCGCGGCATTTCCGGCATTGAGCGGACCAGACAACCCACAAAGGCGAAATAACCGCTTGCACGGTGAATGCACGGTTTCTATATTCCGCGCTCTTTATTACCGAAAGCTGAATTTTATGCGTCGTCCGAAGGGAATCAAAACGAGAAAAGCTGTGGCCAAGCGGTTCAAAATCACCGCCACGGGCAAAGTCATGCGCTCACGCGCCGGCAAGCGCCACTTGCTGCAATCCAAAAGCGCCAAGCGCCGCCGCGGCCTCGGCGGCACCGTCGTCACCGACAAGACCGACGTGTATCGCATCAAGCAGAACCTCCCGTTCACGCGCTAATTTTAAGCTCACGATCTAACTTTTAACGATTTACCGCCATGCGAGTTACCAACGCCGCCGCCTCCCGCAAACGCCGCACGAGAATGATTCGGGCCGCCAAAGGCTTCCGCCTCAAGCGCTCGAAACTCTACCGCTACGCTTCCGACGCCATTGATCATGGCCGTCAGTACGCCTACCGCGACCGCAAGGTGCGCAAGCGCACGTTCCGTTACCTCTGGCAGGCGCGCATCAATGCCGCCGTGCGCGAAGTCGGCCTCACCTACAGCCGCTTCATGGAAGGTCTCAA
>JBBQYK010000256.1:0-7609 GCA_038208765.1 Verrucomicrobiota bacterium | reverse complement strand
CGGCAGACGAATTGGGGCAGACGAATGGAAGCCCGGGTAAAGCAACGCATTCAGATGCGCTTGCCCTGGATTGGATCGCGCGGACTCGGCGGTCCGCGCTCCAGTTCAAAACCTCGTGCTTGGACTCCGCCACTCCTCTCCCGTAGCCTGCGCCCGTGTCCGGTTTCACTGATCGCAACTGCTTCGCCGTCGCCGTATTAATTTACGGCGTCAGCGCGGCTTATTCGATCTTCCTCCTGCGACGCGACCTGCGGCACCACAACAGCCTGAATTACTTTCTCCTGCTCACCGCGTTTGGATTCCACACCGCCTCCATGATCATGCGCGGTTACAGTCTCGACCGATGTCCGATTCACAATCTTTACGAAGCGACCAAGTTCGTCGCGTGGACGATGACGGCGACGTATCTCGTCTTCGGGCTGTGGGCGCGGCTGCGTTTCCTCGGCGCGTTCGCCGCGCCGTTGCTGTTTGGCATTGGTGTGTTCGCGCTGTTTCTGCCGGCGGATGTCGGTTCGCCAGGCCATCCAGAATTCGGCGGCGGCTGGCGCACGCTGCACGTTGTTTCATTCGTGCTGTCCTACGGCGCGTTCGGCATGGGCGCGGTCGCCGGACTGATGTATCTCACGCAGGAGCGCAACTTGAAGCTGCACAAACTGCGTGCGCTCACCGCCGTCATGCCGTCCATCCAGCGGCTCGAACTGGTCATCCGCGTGCTGCTCATCGTCGGCTTCGTGCTGCTCACGGCCGCCTTGGTCATCAGCGCGCTGTTCATGCGGCAGCAGGGACTGTCGCTCACCGCCGACTTCAAAATCCTCTGGGCGCTCTTCGTCTGGCTGCTCTACCTCGCGCTGCTCGTCATGCGCTGGAAGTTCTGGCAGGGCGGACGCCGCTTCGCGTGGGGTTCCATCGTGGTCTTCGCATTTCTGCTGCTCACGTTCTGGGGTTCAAGCCTCATGTCACCGATTCACCGACCCTGATATGGATGTCGTCGTCATCGGCCTCAGCCATCATTCGTCGCCGGTCACGGTGCGGGAAAAGTTTGCCTTCGCGGAGACGAAGATTCCTTCCGCGCTGCAAACCCTGCGCGAGTCCGGCCTCGCCGATGAAGCGGTGATTCTCTCCACCTGCAACCGCGTGGAAATTTACGCCGCCACTTCGCTCGAACCGCGCCGCGCCTTTGCAGAGCTTCAGGAATTTCTCGTCCGCACCCACGACTACCGCGAGCCGCTGGCGGATGAACTCTACAAACTCTCCGGCCAGGAAGCCGTCGAGCATCTCTTCAAAGTCGCCTCCGGCCTCGACTCGATGGTGCTCGGCGAAACGGAAATTCTCGGCCAGTTGAAAAAAGCCTATGACCTCGCGCTGCAAAACCGGCACACCGGCGCGCGCCTGAACAAAACGTTTCAGCGTGCTTTCAACGCCGCCAAGCACATCCGCACCGAGACGAGCATCCAGCGCGGCAGCATCTCCGTCGCGTCCGTGGCCGTGGAACTGGCGGAGAAGATCTTCGACTCATTGAACCACCGCCAGGTGATGGTCATCGGCGCGGGCGAGACGAGCGAGAAGGCCGCGCGCGCTTTGCTCTCGCGTGGCGCGCACAGCGTCATCGTCTCCAACCGCTCGCACGAGCGCGCCGTGGCCCTGGCGGCGGAACTGAACGGCCGCGCCGTTCACTTCGAGGACTGGGCGAAGGAATTTGCGAACATCGATATCGTCATCAGCAGCACCAGTGCGCCGCATTACGTCCTCGACCGGGTGAAGCTCGAACCGCTGATGAAGCTGCGGAAGAACCGCGCGCTGCTGCTCATCGACATCGCCGTCCCGCGCGACATCGAGCCGGAAGTCAATTTCATGGAAGACGTTTATCTCTACAACATTGACGACTTGCAGGCCATTGCCTCTGACCATCTGCGTCAGCGCAAGGAGGAGATCGTGCGCTGCGAGGCGATCATCCGTGAGAAGGCGCGCGGATTGTTCACGCCCGCTCTCAGGCCCGCGACCGGCGGCGATTCTAAACCAGCCTTCGGACACGAATGATTCGCATCGTCACCAGAGGCAGCGCGCTCGCGCTCGCCCAAGCCAACATGGTTCTCGCCCAATGCCGCGCGGCGTTTCCGGGCGACACCTTCGAGCTGAACATCATCAAGACCACAGGCGACAAACTGCAAACGGCCTCGCTGGCCAGCGCCAACCTGCCCAAAGGCTTGTTCACCAAAGAAATCGAGGAAGCATTGCTCGACGGCTCCGGCGATCTGGCCGTGCATAGCCTGAAGGATTTGCCCACGGAACTGCCCGCCGGACTGAAACTCGGCGCAGTCAGCACGCGTGCGGATGTGCGCGATGTCATCGTGCGGCGGGCGGGCGCGGCGATCGCTGATGGCCAATCTCCCATCGCTGATTTGCCACGCGGGGCGACCGTGGCGACCAGCAGCACGCGACGGCGCGCGCAACTGCTGCACGCGCGACCCGATCTGAAGATCGTAGAGATTCGCGGCAACGTCGGCACCCGCTTGCGCAAGCTCGCGGAGCAGACGGAACTCGACGCCATCGTGCTCGCGGCCGCAGGGCTGGAACGGCTGCACTTCAGCACGGTTGGTTCCACGCAACTTTCCGGCGCAGATGTTCCCGAGGGGTTGATCGCCACGCCGATTCCCGTGGCGGAAATGCTGCCGTGCGTCGGTCAGGCCGCGCTGGGGATTGAGATTCGCGAAAACGATCCACGCCTCGAACGCATCGTGGTCGCGCTGAATGACCCTGGCACGCAGGCGTGCGTCACCGCCGAGCGCGCGTTCCTGCGCGGGATGGGCGGCGGCTGTCAGATGGCGGTCGGGGCGTTGGCGGAATTGCGCGGCGGGCAACTGCATCTCCGCGCGGTGTCCTTTCTTGGTGCGACACCGCGCCACGGTCAGCGCAGCGGTGCGGTGAGCGAGGCGGCGGGGTTGGGCGAAGCGCTCGCGGGTGAATTGCGATAACCCACCTACCGCCCGCTTCACTCGGCACGGACGCGGTAGAAGCGCGCGCGGTCGCGCGGCGCGCCTCGGTCGCGGAATTGCCGCGTCCCACCGTCATTCGTGCCCAGCGGCTGCCACTCCGCATCCGTCAACGCCTCCTTGAATTCCAGCACCAGCCGGGCGCGCCCCGCGCCTGCACTGACCTGAATCAGCACGCCGTCCGCGTCACTGGTGATCGCTTCAATTCTCAGTTCTACGCCCGCCGACTTCACGCTTGCGAAGCCGGGCGTGATCGAAGCCACGCCATTGGTCACCGTCAGGCGCACGGGCGCGCTGGTGATGGAGCCAAGCTCGTTCGTCACGACCACGTCATAGAAGCCGGTGCTGCTCAGGGTCACGTTGCTCAAGGCCAGCGTGGCGTTGGTGGCGGTGTCGTTGACCAGCGCGTCGATGGCGTTCGAGTTGAAGCGCCATTGATACGCCAGCGTCGCCGCGCCGCGCGCCTCCACGGTGAAGAAGACCGTGGAGTTCGTGAGCGCGGATTGGTTCGCGGGCGCGAGCGTGATGACGGGCGCGGCGGAGGTGGCCCCGCCGCCGTTCGTGACCGTGAGCGTAACCACGGAACTTGTGACCGTGCCGAGACTGTTGCTGACGATGACGAAGTAGAAGCCCTGGTTCGTGGGGAGCGCGCTGGCGAAATTCAAAATGGCATTCGTCGCCGTGGCGTTGACTGCGGTGGTGATGGCGTTCGAGTTGAAATACCAGCGGTAGAAGATCGGCGGCGCTCCGGTGGCGTTGACGGAGAAGGACGCGTTGTTGCTCTCGATGACCGAGAGGCTCGCGGGCTGCGTGAAGAGGCCGGGCGACGAGAGCGCCGGCGGAGGATTGGTGAACGAGAGCAGCACCGGAGTGAGCGTCTGGTTCGTGGTGCTGTTCCCGACCTGACCGTGGCTGCTGAAGCCCCACGCCCAGACCTGGCCGTTCACGTCGAGACCAACCGAATGAGTCGCGGCCTGAATCTCCACCCACGCCGTGTTCGAGGCGTTCGCAGGCACGGGCGTCGGAACGCGCACGTTCACTTCGCTGCCGGTGTCGATGACGCCGAGGCCAAGCTGGCCGTTCGTGTTCGCGCCCCACGCGTAGAGCACGCCGCCGGTTTGCAGACCGAAGCTGTGGAACGTGCCGGCCTCCACGTCGGTCCAGTTCGAGTCCATGCCGATGCGGGTCGGGAAAAGAGAATTGGTGGAGAAGCCCGTGCCCAACTGGCCTTCCGTACCGCGGCCCCACGTCCAGAGCGTGCCGCTCGTGGTCACGGCGAGACTGTGGAAGAGTCCCGCGCTCAACGCCGCCCAGTTCGCGTTCGTGCCGATGCGCGTGGGGATGAATCGATTGGTCAGCGGACTCACGCCCAGTTGCCGGCTCGTGTTCGCGCCCCAGCCCCAGATGGTGCCATCGGCGCGGCGCGCGAGACTGTAGAATCCGCCCGCGCGCACCTCGACCCACGCGGATTCGCCGCCCACCCGCAACGGCGTGAGACTGGCCGTGGTGTGGCCCTGGCCAAGCTGGCCTGATTCATTCGCGCCCCAAGCCCAGAGCGAGCCGTCGCGCTGCAAGGCCAGCGTGTGCGTCGCGCCGGCCTCGACTTGGATCCAGTTGGAACCGCTGCCGACCCGCGTGGGAATGCGCGCGAGCGTGGTGCTGCCGAGGCCGAGTTGACCGGATTGATTCGCGCCCCACGCCCACAAGGTTCCGTTCGTCTGGATGCCGAGCGAGAATCCGCCAAACTGATTGGTCGCGACATCGAAGCCGCGGCTGCCGCCGGTCACGCCGAGCCAGACGGCGTTCGTGGTGCGCGCACCGTTCGTGCCGATCAATTGCGGCGTGGCATTGAAAATCAAATTCGTGCCGGCGGAACCGCTCACGTCGTTGCCAAGCTGGCCGAAGTTTTGCAGGCCCCATGACCAGAGCGTGCCGCCGTCGAGAATCGCGTGCGAATGGCGCTGGCCTGCGCCGAGCCGCTGCGGTGCAGGGGCCGAATTGTTGTCCAGCACCGCCACGGTGATGACCGGACTGGTCCGGGTGCCGAACTGGTTCACGACCACGACGGAGTAGAGGCCGGAGTCGGAGGGCGACGCGTTGGTCACGGTGAAGGTCGCGTTGGTCGCGCCGGGAATGTCATTCGTGCCGAGCCGCCATTGGTAGGTGAACGTGCCGCTGCCGGTCACGACGGCCTCGAGCGTGAGCACGCTGCCGGTGAACTGGAAACGGTTCGTGACCGCGATGTCGATGTTCGGCGTGGCATTCACATCGAGCGTGAACGGCTCAGCGGTTTCGATGTCGTCGAAGTCATTCTCGACGCGCGCGGAATATTGGCCCGCGTCCGTGAACTGCACGTTGGTCAGCACCAGCGTGGCGTTGGTCGCGCTGCGGTTCAGTTCGGAATCAATGTCCACGCCGTCGCGCTGCCACTGGATTGAGAACGTCGCGCCCGCGCGAGCCACGATGGAGACGAGCACGTTGGCCCCGTTCGTGGTGGTGATGAAGTTGTCGCCGTTCGTGACCACGAACTTCGTCTGGCCGAGCGCGACATTGGTGCGGATGAAACTCGCCGCGACATTCGTGCCGAGCGGGTCTTGGAAGATGAACGGCGCGCCGTGCGTCGAGCGCGCGGTGTGCATACGGTCGCGGCGGAACATCGGCCACACGTTCTCGTCCGCGAACGCCTCGTCAAAGACCGCGTAGATTTTCCGGTCGCGTGATCCGAAATAGACCGTGCCTTCCGCGTCGATGACGGCGGCGGAGCGGACCTGGCCGCGCGTGCGGAATTTCCAGCGCACCTCCCCGTCGGCGGAGATGGCATACATCTGCCGGTCGTCCGAGCCGGCGTAAATGGTGCCGTCCGCGCCGATGCTCAAGGCCGAGCGCACCGCGCGTCCCGTGGGCACCGACCAACGCAGTTCGCCCGTCGGACGTAAGCAATAGAGCCGCGCGCGCTCAGAACCGATGTAGAGATCGCCGCTCGCGCCCAGCACGGGCGAGGAACTGACGTTCTCGCCGGTGTGATATTTCCACAGGATGTCGTTGGTCGTGCCGCCGGAATCGAGGGCGTACACCCGGTCGTCATTCGCGCCAAAATAGAGCGCGCCAAATTCATCCAGAGCGGGGGTCGAACGAATGGCCGCGCCGGGCGCAAACACGGAGACCTGTTCCGCGAGCGGGGACACGCCGAAGAGCCGCGCCCCCGCCGTAATGTAAATCGTGTCCGTGTCGCCGGCGGCAATGACGGGTGTGCCCACGTCGGCGAACGCGATGAAGGGCCACGGGTTTTTCACCCGGCCATCGCCAGGAAAGAGCGCATAGAGCCGGTTGTCCGAGGAGCCGACATAGACGGTGCCGTCGTCTGCCACCGCCGGGCTCCTGAGTAACGGACGCTGCGCGCGAAACGGCACGTCCCAGCGGAAGACAGCGCGGTCGCCCGCGTCCCCGAGGTTGTAGAGCCGCCCGTTGCCACACGGGACGTAAATGTTTTCGCCGTCCATGGTGGCCGAGGCGGTGATGGGCCCGCCGAGTTTGATTTTCCATTTCAACCGTTCCTCCGGTTCCAAATCCGGATCGGTGTGGAGCGCGTAAAAATGCCGGTCCGCCGAGCCGACGTACAGCGTCAGCCCATCCTCGCTCAGCACCGGCGAGGCCGTGACCGCGCCACGGGTGGGGAACTCCCATTTCAGCGTGCCGGGATGGCCGTAATCATCCACGTCATCGTCGTCGTCCTGCGCCCGGACGGCCCCGGCGGAGAGAAAAATGGCGGCAAACAGGGCGCAGAAAACGCCTCGGCAAAAGATCGGTCGCATCACGTCGGGAATGTTCAAAATCAGTGGCGCACTTTCCTGAACACGCCGGAAAGCTGCAAGCCTTTAACCCGAACACCACGGATGCGGAGGAGTTGCGCCCCGTGCTGAACCTGGGTGGGCGCAGGGTCTGGCTGCAAGATGCAGAAGGTGCCGGGTGCTGACTACAGCTTCTGCCGCGCGTCGGAGACAAGCTTCAGTTCCTCGGGCAATAATGGCGCGCCCACGGTGCGGTCGAGATAGGTGCGCGCCTTTTCCTTCTGGCCGGCGGCGACGAGAATCGCGCCGTAGTAGCCGGCCACCGCCGGGTCGTTGAGTTCGGCGGGCTTGAGCGTGTCCATCAGCTTCAGCGCCTCGGCGGATTTGCCCTGCACCTGCAACGACCAGGCGTAGGTGGACACGAAGGCGAAATTGTTCGTGCCGCGATCATAAACCTGGCGCGCCGCCTCGTGCGCACGCGTGAGGTTCGTGTGGAGCAGAAGCGCGAGCGCAGCCCAGTTGTTCAAAGCGGCGGCGTTGGTCGGCTGGCGTTCGAGCAGGAAGGCCGTCACGTCGAGCACGGCGCGCGTATTGCGCTGACGCAGGTAGCCGTTTTGCAACGATTCGAGTGGCCAGCGTTCCTTCGGAAAATCTTTCGCTGCGCGCCACAAGGTCGATTCCGTTTCGTTCGTCCAGCCCCAGGCGTTGGCCATCTGCGCGAGCGAGCCAAGTAGCTCGGGCCGTTCGCCCGCCAGCTTCAACGCATCGCGCCAGTGCGCCGCTGCGGCGTCCGTGCCGCCCTGTTTGCGCACGGCGAACGTCAGCAGCGCT
>JBBQYK010000255.1:0-7632 GCA_038208765.1 Verrucomicrobiota bacterium | reverse complement strand
TTGATTTCCACGCGCATGAAATGGATGGGCAAGTCGCGCCGGTCAATTTTCGGAAAGCGCACGGCGTCCTTCTGCGTGGTGAGAATGAGTTCAGCCTGACGCTTCTTGCTGCGGTTGATGGCGTTCAACACTTCCTGCTGCGTGAAGCGATGGTGGTCGGCGAAGCGTTTGGAATAGACGAGTTCCGCGCCCAGCGCCGCGAGGCTCTTCTCAAAGCTCTCCGGCTGCGCGATGCCGCTGAACGACGCGACCTTGCGCCCCTTCAAGTATTCCAAGTCGTGTCGCTCGCCGGTGAACACGTCCTCGAAGTAGAGCGGGCTGTGAATGCACTCGATGACGGGTGCGCCGGGATTGGTCTTGGCGAGACGCGCGCGCAACGCGCCGGTGTTGCCATCGCTTTTGGTGAGGAAGAAAACGCTGGCCCGCGAAAGGTGCGATTCCGGCTCCCGCAACGTGCCGCGCGGCAGGAGGTGCTCGTTGCCGAACGGCGTCTGACAATCGATGAGCACGATGTCGCGACGGCGTCCGGCGAGTTTCCAGTATTGGAAGCCATCGTCGAGCAGCAGCGTGTCGCAGCCGAATTTCTGGATGGCGTAACGCCCGCTTTTCACGCGGTCCTTGTCCACGAGCACGATGACGTCCTTGAGATTGGAGGCGAGCATGTAGGGTTCGTCGCCGGCGGTTTCGGAATCGAGCAGCAACGACTTGCCATCCGAGACCACACGGGGCGGCGTGCGGTCGCGGCGGAGGAGCAGTTGATCGATCAATCGCTTGCTCAACGGCGGCGGCTTCGAGCGATAGCCGCGCGAGAGGATGGCCACTTCCCTGCCCTGCGCTTTCAACTCGCGCGCAAATTTTTCCACCACCGGCGTCTTGCCGGTGCCGCCGACGCTGAGGTTGCCGATGGCGATGACCTGCACGCCGAGCGTGGAGTCGCGCAGGATGCGGAAGTCGTAGAGCACGCGCCGAATTTTGATCGCGAGACCATAGACCTTGGAAAAGAGGAACAGTACGAAGCGCGCGACCGCCACGCGTTTGCCGCGCCGCTGGCCGCTGATGATTTCGAGGACGACGGTTTCAACCGTTTCCGTCCACATCCGTATCTGCTCGCGCATGAAGGCGCGGAGAATGCCCAGCGGTCGGGGGCAGGGCAAGTGCAGGGCGGAAGTTATGGGCTGGCGAAAACGACAAACACCCAACTTCGAACATCAAAAAGACAGCAAGCATCAAGCAGCGGCGGTGTGACTTGAGAAACGGCCAAGATTTGGGCGAGCGCGTTTTGGACTCGCTTGGCAGACCGCATCGCGACGACGCTTTCGGGAACGCGGTGGCCCTCCGATTCAAGGCTTTCTCGAACGCTGGAAAGCAGTGTCGCGCTGCGCTCTGTCACCGCCGCCCTAAACGCTGCGGAACTCTGATGACGGCGGTGTTCGGTGGTCCACTCCGAGTTGTTCCGAGTTATAAGAGCAAACCGCAATTAGTCCGGCGCGGCACTTGCGGGCACCGCAACTAATTGCGGTTTTCCGTCCAAGAGAGGGGCAAATAATCGTTGTGTGCCCAAGCTGATTTTCCCTAAACTTCTGCACCTGACTCTGGCGGAAATTCCGCTGTGTTTTCAGGAGATTTTTATGGCGAATGACTCTGTGAGCGACGACACCCAACAGCCTTCCAGCGGGGCGGTTTCCGGCAGTTACGATGCTGACAAACTGGGCCAACTCAAGGGACTCGAAGCCGTGCGCAAAAAGCCCGGCATGTATATCGGCGGCACGGATGAGCGTGCGCTACACCATTGCGTCTCGGAAGTTTTGGACAATTCCGTGGACGAACATCTGGCGGGGCATTGCAACCATCTGGAAGTCGCGATTCATGTGGATGGTTCGATTTCCATCCGTGACGACGGACGCGGCATTCCCGTGGACATCAATAAGGACAGCGGACTCCCGGGCGTCGAATTGGTGCTGACGACGCTGCACTCGGGCGGCAAGTACGGCCAGGGCGGGTACAAGTTTTCCGGCGGCACGCACGGCGTCGGCGCGAAGTGCGTGAACGCGGTGAGCGAGTGGTTCGAGGTGGAAGTGTCGCGCGAGGGCGCGGTGCATCACATGGAGTTCGAGCGCGGCAAGACGATGAAGAAGCTCGAAGTCATCGGCAAAGCCACCGGCACGGGCACGCTGATTTCGTTCAAGCCGGACGCGGAAATTTTTCGCGACACCGTGACGTTTAAGTCGGACATCATCATGCAGCGGCTGCGGGAACTGGCGTTCTTGAATTCAGGCTTGGAGATTACCTTCACGGACGAGCGTGGCACCGAGGGGAAGACGGAGCGGTTCTTCTACAAGGACGGCATCATTGAATTCGTGAAGCAGCTCAACCAGAGCAAGGACGTGCTGCATCCCAAGGCCATCAGCTTCCACAAGGAGATGAAGGTGGAGGTCGCGGACGCGCAGCTCGAAGTGCATGTGGACGTGGTGATGCAGTACAACGACAGCTACAACGACCAGATTCTTTGCTACACGAACACGATCAACAATCCCGACGGCGGCACGCATCTGGTGGGTTTCCGTTCGGCGGTGACGCGTTCGATCAACCAGTACGCGAAGTCGAACAATCTGTTGAAAGAGAAAGACCCGCAGATCACGGGTGACGATGTGCGCGAGGGTTTGACGGCGGTTATTTCCGTGAAGCACAGCGATCCAAAGTTTGAATCGCAGACGAAGGTGAAGCTGCTGTCGCCCGAAGTGGAGAGCATCGTTGGCTCGCTGGCTTATGAAGGTTTGATGAGTTACTTCGACGCAAATCCACCGGTGGCGAAGAAGATCATCGAGAAGGCGTTGAACGCAGCACGCGCCCGTGAAGCGGCGCGCAAGGCGCGTGAGGCGGTGCGTAAATCCGCGCTCACCGGCGGTGGCTTGCCCGGCAAGCTGGCCGACTGCTCGGATCGCGATCCGGTCAACACGGAGTTGTATATCGTCGAAGGTGACTCGGCCGGCGGCTCGGCGAAGCAGGGACGGGATCGGAAGTTTCAGGCGATTCTTCCCATTCGCGGCAAGCTCATCAACGTGGAGAAGGCGCGGCTGGACAAGGTTCTGCAGAACACGGAAATCCGCACGATGATCACGGCCATCGGCACGGGCATTGGCGATGGCGAGGGGGAAGGCGCGTTCGACCTAAACAAGTTGCGCTACCACAAAATCATCATCATGACCGACGCCGACGTGGACGGTTCGCACATCCGCACCTTGCTGCTCACGTTTTTTTACCGGCAGATGCCGCAGCTCGTGAAGCAGGGTTTCGTGTATATCGCGCAGCCGCCGCTTTACAGCATCACGCGCAAGAAGCGCACGGACTACATTGATGACGACGCGCAGTTGACGAAGATTTTGATCCAGCTTGCGGCGGAAGAAGTACGGCTCAGAAACCTGGCGGACGGAAAGGAGTTCACGCAGAAGCAGCTCGAAGAAGTGTTGGAACTGCTGGAGAACCTGGACAAGCACGCGACCTACATCCGGCGGCGCGGCGGAGATTTTGCGGAGTATGTCGAGAAGCGTTCGCCTGATGGCGACTTCCCCGCCTACCTCGTCAAAGTCCGCGAAGGCAATCACGAGACGGTGCATTACTTCACCACTCAGGCGGAACTCGACGAGTACAAGGCGACGCAACCGGACTTGTTTGGCGCAGAGCCGGAAGGCAAACGCGAGGGGCCGATTCGCCGCGCGACGTCCGCCGACCTGCACCATGAAAGCAAGGCCGTGGCTGAATTGATCGAGAAACTTTCCAAGAAAGGTCTCAGCGTCGATCACTACGCCGCGCAGGACAAACCGCTGTTCGAGTTAATCGAGGGCGAGGGCGAGAAGGCGTCGGTCACGCCGCTGTTCGCCATCCCGGAAATTTTGAACTCGGTGAAAGCCGTCGGGAAGAAAGGCATCCAGATGTATCGCTTCAAAGGTCTTGGCGAAATGGACGCGAAAGAATTGTTCGAGACCACGATGAATCCGGTGAGGCGCAAGCTGCTGCGCATCGACCTGACCGATGCCGTGGAGGCGGAGGAGATGTTCACCAAGCTGATGGGCGATGAAGTCGAGCCGCGCCGACGGTTCATCGAAGACAACGCGCTCAACGTGAGAAATTTGGATGTTTGATGAAAAGAGTTGACCATGTAGTCACATGAGACTACATAAGCGGGCATGAAAGAGAAAAAACCATTGGTCTATCCGAAGTCGAAGAGCGAGCCGTTAGTGCTGCGCGAATCTGCCGTGCTGGCCGGCGAACGGCTGGTCACGGTGCGCGATGCCAAGGCTCATCTCTCCGCCCTGCTGGAGTGGGTCGCGGGCGGGAGGGAGTTAACCATCACCTCGGATGGGGAACCGAAGGCGCGGCTGGTCGCAGTCCAGGTGAAGCCGCGCAAGGTGTGGCAGGGCGCGGCCAAGCACCTCGCCCGCATGCCCAAATGGACCGGCGGGCCGAGCGCCGAGGAACTCATTCGGGAAGACCGCGATGGCCGCGGCTGGTGAGCGATGTATCTCGACTCGTGCATAATCGTGAAGCTGCTGTCCGAGGAATCGGACAGCAGCTTCTTCGATCAGGCGCTCAAAGGACAGCCGCTGTCGTCGTCGGAACTGGCCGTGACGGAGGTTTTCGCCGCGCTGCTGGCGCGAGAACGCGCGGGCAAACTGACCGAGCGCGACCGGCGCGTTTCCTGGCTGCAGTTCGAGGAATGGGTACAGGAGGAACAAATTATTTTGCACCGGCTGGACCTGCGGGTCTTGAACAAGGCGCGGCAGGAACTGGAGCGGTGCCATCCCCCGATTCCGCTGCGGACGCTGGACGCGATTCACATCGCGACCTGTGATCTCGCACACGATTTTCCGCTCGCGACGACCGACGGACGGATGCGGCAGGCGGCGCACCGTCTGAAGATTCCGCTGCTGCCCGAAACTTTGCCCAACGATAACTTCTAAGCCATGCCTGACGAAAACGAACCGAACGAACCGAACGAACCGACCCCGCCGCCGGACTCGCGCAGCCCCATCGCGGGCACGCCGCTCTACGCCGCCAACGAAAAAGTCGTGAAAATTAACGTCGCGGACGAGATCAAGAACTCGTTCCTCGACTACTCGATGTCGGTGATCATTTCGCGCGCTTTGCCGGACGTGCGCGACGGCTTGAAGCCTTCGCAGCGCCGCATCCTCTTTGCGATGGAGCAGTTGAACCTGTTCCCCGGCCGCAAGCACATGAAGTGTGCGAAAATTTGCGGCGACACGAGCGGCAACTACCACCCGCACGGCGAGGCGGTGATTTACCCGACGCTGGTCCACATGGCGGAGGGCTGGTCCATGCGCGAGAAGCTGGTGGACGGCAAAGGCAATTTCGGCTCCGTCGAGGACGATCCCCCGGCGGCGATGCGTTACACCGAGGCGCGTTTGACGCAGCTCGGCGCGGCGCTGATGACGGACATGGAGAAGGACACCGTGGATTTCGTCCCGAACTACGATGAGCGTCTAACCGAGCCGACCGTGCTCCCCGCCGCATTTCCAAACTTGCTCGTCAATGGCGGCACCGGCATCGCGGTGGGCATGGCGACCAACATGCCGCCGCATAATCTCGGCGAAGTGATCGAAGGCATCTGCGCGCAGATTGACACCCCGAGCATCACGATCCCAGAGCTGATGAAATTCATTAAAGGCCCCGACTTCCCGACCGGCGGCATGATTCTCGGCGTCGAGGGCATTAAGAATTATTTCCACACCGGGCGCGGCAGCGTGCGCGTGCGCGGCAAAGTCGGCTCCGAGCAGCTCAAGGGCGGGCGCGAGCAACTGGTCATCACCGAGATTCCCTACAACGTGAATCGCGCGGCGCTCGAATCGAGCATCGCCGATCTCGTGAACGAGAAGGTCATCACCGACGTGTCGGCGATGCGCAACGAGTCGGATGAAAACTGCCGGCTCGTCATCGAACTCAAGCGCGACGGCATTCCGAAGGTCGTCATCAACAACCTCTATCAGCATACGCAACTCGAGGTTTCTTTCTCGGTCAACGCCCTGGCCATCGACAAGGGCAGACCCAAGACGCTGAACCTCAAGGAGATGATCCAGTGCTACATCGATCATCGCCGCGAGGTGATTTTGCGCCGCACGCGTTTTGAATTACGGAAGGCCGAGGAGCGCGCGGAACTGCTGGAAGGCTACATCGCGGCGCTGTCGAACCTCGACGAGTTCATCCGCATCATTCGCAGCTCGCGTAATCGCGAGGAGGCGAAGATTAAACTGCTGGCCTTCGAGTGGACGCGCCAGCAGGTCGAGACGTGGGGCATTCTCATTCGCAGCGAAGGGCGTCTCGTCGAAGGCCGCTGGTCGCTGACGGAGCGGCAGGTGGACGCAGTGCTCGAACTTCAACTCTACCGTCTGACGGGGCTGGAAATTGACAAGGTGCGGCTCGAATACCGCGAGTTGCTCGAGAAGATCAAAGACCTGCTCGACATCCTGGCGCGCGAGGAGCGCGTGATGGCGATCATCAAGGGCGAGCTTCAGGAGATCAAAGCAAAGCACGCTTCGCCGCGGATGACGCAAATCGTTCCCGACGAAGGCGAGATCGCCATTGAAGATTTGATCGCGAACGAAGGTGTCATCATCACCATCACGCACGGCGGGCTGATCAAGCGCACCAATGTGAGCCAGTACCGTTCGCAGCGGCGCGGCGGCAAAGGCGTGATCGGCATGACCACGCGCGAGGGCAGCGCCCCGGACGCGGAGGATCATGACTTCATCGAGCATCTGTTCACGGCGTCCACGCACGACTACCTGATGTTCTTCACGAACACGGGCCGCGTGTATGTCGAGCGCGTGCATGAGATTCCCGACATGGGCCGCGCCTCAAAGGGCCGGAGCATTGCGAACATTTTGGAGTTCAAAGCGGACGAAAAAATCGCCGCGATGATCCGCATCCTGTCCAAGACCGATGCGAAGAAGACGAACATCACCTGGGAGCAATCGGGTGAATTATTCTTCGCGACGCGCCTCGGCACGGTGAAGAAGACGGCGCTGAACGAGTTCTCCAACGTCCGCAAGGGCGGCATCATCGCCATCGGCATTGATCAGGAAGACTCGTTGATCGAAGTGAAACTGACCCGCGGCAGCATCGTGGAGAACAACGAGGTGAAAGATCCCGGGGACGGCATCGTGCTCATCACCCACGAAGGCATGAGCATCCGCTTCAACGAATCAGACGTGCGTTCGATGGGGCGCGGGGCGACCGGGGTGAAAGGCATCACTCTGGAAAAGACCGACGCGGTGGTCGCGCTCGCGCTGGTGGTGCCCGATGCGACGCTGCTGGTGGCGGGCGAGAACGGCATCGGCAAGCGCACGCCCTTCGACGAGTACCGCGTCCAGTCGCGCGGCGGCAAGGGCATCATCACCATGAAGACCGGCGACAAGACCGGCGGCGTGGTCGGCGCGCTGACCGTGCAGGAGCGCGATGACATCATGCTCATCACCAGCGGCGGGCAGATGGTGCGAACGGGCGTGAAGGCCATTCGCGAGGCGGGCCGCAACACGCAGGGCGTGAAGCTGGTGAACCTCGACGCGAACGACAAGCTCCTGGCTATCGCGCCGGTCATCGGCGAGGACGCGGCGGAAG
>JBBQYK010000254.1:0-7650 GCA_038208765.1 Verrucomicrobiota bacterium | reverse complement strand
GGCGGCGGTCGGCGTCGCGGCGGGCTTGGGCCGGTGGGGCGCGGCGGGCGTGAGCGCGGTGCTGACGTGGATCATTCTGGCGCTCATGGTTCGCATGGCCGCGAGGAACGAACAGCGCGCGGCGACAGAACCAGACCAATCAAACCAAAGAGGAAACTGAAATAAGAACCAAACCATTCCATCATCAACCGCAGCAGCCAGAACGACTGGTCCGCCGCGAAATCAGAAAAGTTCTAAATCATGTCGTCCTCCTCGGACTGGCGATACCCGCGTTGAGTGGGCTGCCCGGATCGTGGGTGCAGGCGGCGGAGAAGTCTGCGCCCGTCGTGACGCACACCGTCCGGCCCGACAAGGAGAAGATGACCGGGGAGCAGATGCGCGCGTTGAAATTGCCGCCGGGCTTTCGCGTGAACGTCTTCGCCAAAGATTTGGGCAACCCGCGCATGATGGTGGTGACGGAGGACGGCGCGGTGCTGGTCACGCGCATGGTGGACGGCAAGGTCACGTTGCTTCATGACAAAAACGGCGACGGCGGGGACGATCCGAACATCGTCTTGCTCCACATCACGGGCGAGCGCGCCGAGTATTGGGACAACACCGGGGCGAACCGCTTCAGCTATCTCTATCAATCGCTCAAGGCGGTGGCCACCGGCACGACGCCGGAAATCCGCGAAGGCGACCAGCACGACAGGGTGACGTTGACGGCGTGACCGCCCGCGTCCTGGAAACCAAGCCGTGGGCCGCCATCGCCCGACGCGCGCCGTTTTATGTCCGAAGCCATTGATGAAAAATGTCTGGAGTGGATGCCCAAGTCCGTGTGGGGTCCGATCAAATGGAAGGAACTGCACACGCGCGCGCTGATCGAGCGGGCGATGACGGACGAGGCACGATGGTTTGCCGCCTACGTGGACGGCCTGCCGTGCGCGAAATGTCGCGCGCATTTTGCAGCGTTCCTCGCGGAGTCTCCGCCGGATTTCCGTTCCCGTCCGCTCTTCTTCGCCTGGACGGTCGCGGCGCACAACTTCGTGAATGAAGCCACGGGGAAAAGAAACCTGACCGTGGCCGAAGCGTACGCCGAGCACTTCTTCAAGCCGGAAGCGGCGTCGGCTTGACGCAGCGCAGAACGTGGCGCTTCCCGATCAAGGAGTCTTCGGCGCCGACTCCACATCCTGGACTTTCACTTTTTCATCCAGCCTCGGAACCAGCGCCTGGATGAAGGCGTTGCGCAGCAACGTGCCGACCGCCGTCAACACATGCACATCCGTGTTGGTGAAGGAACCAGAGATGGGAACTTTCAGGGCCAGCCGATCCTTGGGCTGATTTTTGAAGGCGGTGGTGACGGTGCCCACGACAGCCTGCCAGATACCTTGGAGCGGATTCTTTTTCCGGTCCTTCTCCCAGTCGAAGACATCGAGGTCTTCAAACAGCACTTTGAAGTAGCCTTCGTAGCGGCCCTCCTTTGCGGCTACGGAGGTGTAGAGGCTGAAGGTGCCGCGCTTCACGTCAAACTTTCCGTAGGCTTGGAGAAAATCGTTGAGCGCCACGAGCGTCACGTTCGTGAGTTGCACTTCCACTTCAAAGGTCGGCGTGGGCGCGAGCGGATTCAGGTGAATCTCCACCGCGACTTCCCCGCCGCCCACCGTCTGGCCGTGCGCCACCAGTCCCGCCGGCAGTTCCATCCGCAAATCGCGCGTGTTGCTTAGATTGGTGGCGACGGCGGAAAGCGCGTCCACGTAAATGTCCACGGGCGGCGTGGAATGCTCGTTCTGAAAATGCACCTGGCCCTCGATGATTTCCACGCGGTTCAATTGGAACGGGAACAGGCTCTCCAACATTTTCTCCCAGCCCGCATTGGTTCCGCTCTGCGACTGCTCCGGCGTGGGGCCTTGGACAAAGTTGATGCGCGGCCGGTCAAATACGACTTCGCCCGCGACCGCGCCGTGGAACAGCTCCTGCCACTGAAGCGAGAGGTCAATGGTCTGCGCGGCAAAAAGCGGGGCGGACACACCTCCGCTCGTTTTGAAGATCGCGACGTCGTGAATCTGATATGCGCCACGCCACAGATGCACATCAATCTCGCCCACCTGCCCCTCGTAGTCCGGGGTCTTGTCCAATTGCCGGTTCACGTAGCTCTTGAGCGCGAAAGGCAGCGCGAGCCGCAGCAACACGAGCACGACGACCGCCCAGCGCACGATGCGCGAGGCGGTGCGCCAGCGATGGGCGAGGCTGATTTTTTTCATGATCGCAAACTTTTCCCCATGAGTTTTGCATCCTCGCCGGGCGGCAAATTGCCAGAGGCGACGGGACCGGACCCCGGGGCGACGTTCCTTAGCTTGAACAAGGCCACGCGCCCTGCCGTTTCAATTCGGATAGGTTGAAGGATGAGCGAGTGGGGGGTCCGCCGCGAAACGCACATGCTGCAAGGTGTGGATTGTCATCTGCAATGGCACCAAGATCAGAGACACCTTTTTCCCTCGCATTCTCACCCACTGGAGCTGGCACCGTCAAAGCTATGGGCCGTCCGATTAGCAACGACCCAATGAAAAGCCGCCGGGCCTCGCGCAGACGATTGCGAACGCCCAAGCGGAGGAAGAGCACAAACCGGAAGATCCAAATATGCTCGGCGTGCGGTTCACACAGGCCGCACGCCGATTAGTTTTCGACTCAGCGTGTGAATGAATAAGAGGACTATGAAGAAACACAAATCAGCCCAGGCCCAAGCCTTGTCCGAACCGGCCGAAACCCATCAGACCACGGCCGATCCCAGGCAATCGCTCACCACCAACCAGGGCATCGTCATTGCCGACAATCAGAATTCGCTGAAGGCCGGGGTGCGCGGGCGCACGCTGCTGGAGGATTTTGTCTTGCGGGAGAAGATCACCCACTTCGATCACGAGCGCATTCCCGAACGCATCGTCCACGCGCGCGGCTCGGGCGCGCATGGTTATTTCCAAGTCTATGAATCGCTGGCGGACATCACGAAGGCGGCGTTTCTCCAGGACCCGAAGAAGAAGACGGAAGTGTTCGTGCGCTTCTCAACCGTGGCCGGCGGCGCCGGCTCTGGCGATCTACCGCGCGATGTGCGCGGGTTCTCGGTCAAGTTCTACACCTCGGAAGGCAACTACGATTTGGTCGGCAACAACATCCCCGTCTTCTTCATCCAGGATGCGATGAAGTTTCCCGATCTCGTGCACGCGGTGAAGATGGAGCCGGATCGCGGCTTCCCGCAGGCGGGCACGGCGCACGACAACTTCTGGGATTTCATTTCGCTCACGCCGGAGAGTTTTCACATGATCATGTGGGCGATGTCGGATCGGGGCATCCCGCGCTCGCTGCGGATGATTGAAGGCTTCGGGGTCCACACCTTCCGGCTCATCAACGCGCAGGGCGAGGTGAAGTTCGTGAAGTTCCATTGGCGGCCGACCATCGGCGCGTCTTCCGTCGTCTGGGATGAAGCGGTGAAGATCAATGGCGCAGACCCGGACTTTCATCGGCGTGATCTGTGGGAGGCGATCCAGAACGGCAGCTTTCCTGAATGGGAACTGGGCTTGCAGGTCTTCGATCAAAAGACGGCGGACGGTCTCGACTTCGATGTGCTCGATCCCACGAAACTGATTCCCGAGGAAATCATTCCGCTGCGCATGGTCGGCAAAATGACGCTCAATCGCGTGCCCGACAATCACTTCGCCGAGACGGAGCAGGTCGCCTTCTGTCCCGCGAACATTGTGCCGGGAATTGATTTCAGCAGCGACCCGTTGCTGCAAGGCCGCCTTTTCTCCTATCTTGACACGCAACTCAGCCGCCTGGGCGGTCCGAACTTTCATCAGATTCCCGTCAACGCGCCGAAATGTCCGTTCCACAACCTGCAGCGTGACGGCATGCAGCAGATGATGATTCCCAAGGGCCGCGTGAATTACGAACCGAACTCGCTCGATGCGAACGCGCCACGCGAGAATCCCACCAAGGGCTTCACGAGTTTTCCCGAAGCGGTGTCGGGGGAGATTCTGCGCAAGCGTTCCGAGACCTTCGCCGATCATTACTCGCAGGCGCGGCTCTTCTTCCGCTCCATGACGGAGCCAGAGCAGCGGCACATGGTCAGCGCGCTGGCCTTTGAACTCGCCAAGGTGGAAACCATGCACGTCCGCACCCGCGTGCTCGGCCATCTCGCGATCATTGATTCCTCGCTCCACCAGCAAACCGAGGAGGCGATGGGCATGGCAGGGAAGGCGGACAAAATTCAACCCGCCATCCGACCCCGCGACCTCGCGCCGTCCGATGCGTTGAGTTTGATCAAAAAAGCGCACGTCACGTTGAAAGGCCGCAAAGTCGGCGTGCTCATCACCGATGGTTTCGATGCGAGCCTGCTCTCAGGACTGCGCGCTGCGGTGAAAGCCGAGAAGGCGCAACTCGCCGTCATCGCGCCGAAGATCGGCGGGGCCGAAGACAGCGCGGGCCAAATGACCAAGGCCGATCATGCGCTCTCCGGCGCGCCGTCCATTTTCTTCGATGCCGTGGTCATTCTCGCCACCGAAGAACAGGCCGCGAAACTCAGCACGCAGGCGGGGGCCGTGGATTGGGTGCGCGACGCGTTCGGCCATTTAAAAGTCATCGGGCATACGCCGGGCGCGCAGGCGCTCCTGGATCGCGCGGGCGTGGAGGCAGACCAGGGCGTGATCTCGTTGGGCGACAAAAAATCGGTCAATACGTTCATCAAGGTCGCCAAGCAGGGACGCGTCTGGGAGCGGGAGCCGAAGCTGCGGTCGCCAGGGTAAGTGCCGGGCGGCAACTGAGATTACTTCCACACCCATGAAGGGTCAGCGCGACGGCTTCACGTTCGCCGAACGCTGGTTCCATCAGCGCGGCTGGGAACCTTTCCCTTTTCAACGAGAAGTATGGCAGGCCGTGGCCCAGGGCGGTTCCGGATTGCTTCATGCTACGACCGGTTCGGGCAAGACTTACGCGGTGTGGCTGGCGGCCTTGAACCGGTTTGCACCACCACGGAAAGCAAAGTCTGCCCCAGTCACTCAGCCCGTCCGCAAACGCACCCAGCTCGCGCCGCCTCTCACCGTGTTGTGGATTACTCCGATGCGCGCCCTCGCCGCTGATACCGAGCGCGCCCTGAACGCTCCGTTGCGTGAATTGACCATCCCGTGGACCGTCGGCGTGCGCAGCGGCGACACCACGCCAGCGCAGCGGGCCAAACAATCGCGACGACTGCCCACCGCGCTCATTACCACGCCGGAAAGTCTGAGCCTGCTGCTCTCGCGGGCGGAGGCTAGGGATGTTTTTTCCAGCCTCCGCCTGATCGTTGTGGACGAATGGCACGAACTCATCGGGAACAAACGCGGCGTGCAGTTGCAACTCGCGCTGGCGAGATTGCGCGGCTGGCAGCCGGCGCTGATCACCTGGGGCTTGTCCGCCACGCTCGGCAATTTATCGCACGCCATGGACGTGTTGCTGCCCGAAGGCGGCGGGCACTTGGTGCAAGGCAAGCAAGCGAAGAAGATGCTGATCGACACGTTGCTGCCGCCCGGCCTCGAGCGCTTTCCGTGGGCCGGCCATCTGGGCCTGCGTTTGCTGCCGCAGGTGGTCGCGGAGATTGAGAGCAGCAGCACGTCACTCGTGTTCACCAACACCCGCTCGCAATCCGAAATCTGGTATCGCGCGATTCTGGAAGCGCGTCCCGACTGGGCGGGCTTGATTGCGCTCCATCATGGATCGCTGGATCGCAAAGTGCGCGGCTGGGTGGAGGTGGCGCTCAAGACGGGAAAACTCAAGGCCGTGATCTGCACGTCGAGCCTCGATCTCGGCGTGGATTTTTTGCCCGTGGAACGCGTGCTGCAAATCGGTTCGCCCAAAGGCGTGGCGCGGTTGATGCAACGCGCCGGACGTTCCGGGCACGCGCCGGGCCGGGTGTCGCGCCTGACCATGGTGCCCACGCACAGTTTGGAATTGGTGGAATCCATCGCCGCGCAGGATGCGATCAGGGCGCGCAACGTCGAGCCACGTTTCTCACCCCACAAGCCGCTGGATGTGCTGGTGCAGCACCTCGTCACGGTGGCGCTGGGAGGAGGATTCAAGTCCGATGAATTGCGGGTCGAAGTCGCGACCACGTTCGCCTACCGCAACATCACCGACGAAGAGTGGCAATGGGCGCTCGCTTTTGTGCGGCACGGGGGCCATTCGCTGAATGCCTACCCGGATTATCACCGCGTCCTGCCCGATGAACACGGCGTCTGGCGCGTGCCGGATGCGCAGCTCGCGCGCCGCCATCGCATGAGCATCGGCACCATCGTCAGTGACGCGAGCATGGCGGTGAAATTCTGGAGCAAGGGCCGCAGCGGCAAAACGCTTGGGTCCGTCGAGGAAGGATTCATCGCGCGGCTCAAGCCCGGCGACCATTTGCTTTTTGGTGGGCGGCTGCTGGAGCTGGTGCGCGTTCATGAAATGACGGCCTTCGTGCGTCCGGCCTCGGGCAAGAAGCCGGCCGTGCCGAGTTGGAACGGCGGACGAATGCCGCTCTCCACGGAACTTTCCAACGCCATCGTGACGCGCCTGGACGCGGCGGCGCACGGCCATTTCAACGGGCCAGAAATGCAGATGGTGAAGCCGTTGCTCGAAGTGCAGATCGCCTGGTCGGCCCTGCCCACGCAGCACACCCTGCTCGCCGAGACGTTGTGCACGCGAGAAGGTTGGCATCTGTTTCTTTATCCTTACGCCGGACGCAATGTGCATTTGGGGCTGGCCAGCCTGCTCGCATGGCGCATCGGGAAGCAGCAGCCGAACACGTTTTCCATCGCGGTGAATGACTATGGCTTCGAACTTCTGTCCGCGACGGAAATGGATTGGGAACGCCGACTCACGCCGGAAACGTTCACCACGGATCATTTGTTGGAGGACGTGCTCGGAAGTTTGAATGCCAGTGAACTGGCGCAACGCCGCTTCCGCGAAATCGCGCGCATCTCCGGCCTGGTGTTCACGGGCTATCCCGGCGTGCCCAAGAGCGCGCGGCAAGTGCAGGCGTCGTCCAGTTTGTTCTACGACGTGTTTCGCAAATACGATCCGGACAACTTGTTGCTGACCCAGGCCCAGCAGGAAGTGCTGCGTCAGGAACTCGACGTGGAACGACTCAGTGCCACGCTGGTGCAGATGAAGAACAAGACCTTGCACTGGCAGCGCATCGAACGGCCGACGCCCTTCGCCTTTCCGCTGCTGGTGGAACGTTTCCGCGAAAGTTCGAGTTCGGAAAAACTTTCCGACCGTATCGCGCGCCTGGTGGCCGACTTGGAAAAAGCCGCGGGCGGGAGCGGTTACGAGCCGCCGGAAAGTGTCGCGGAGCGCCACGCCTTCCACGCGCCCGAACCAAAACGCCCGCGTCGCGAACGTGAACGCAAGGATGGGCGTCCGCACATCCGCCATCCTCGACCGAGACACGGATTGTGAAACGAGAATTCGCACTGAAGATGGCCGGACATGAGGTGCTGCTGCTCGCGGACAAGGCGCTCTACTGGCCGGAGCGTAAATCGCTGCTCATCGCCGATCCGCATTTCGGCAAGGCCGCCGCTTATCGCGCGCTGGGACAGCCCGTGCCGCACGGGACCACGGCGACAAACTTGTTGCGGCTGGATGCACTGCTCACGAGTTATCCCA
>JBBQYK010000253.1:0-7673 GCA_038208765.1 Verrucomicrobiota bacterium | reverse complement strand
CGGCGTCGCGCTGACGCCCGACCGCTTCGAGTCCAGTGGCAAAATCATTCATCGCCCATTCCTTCACAAATTGTCGGGCCGCGACTGCTGCCGGTGCAGGCGTCCGCTGATCGAGGGCGGCCAGAGTTTCTCTGAGCGCATCGCGTTCGTGGCTGGACATCGTGGACTCCGCGTCGGCGCGAATGTAGTTGAGCGCAGTGGGCAGCATGTTCGCGCCATTGAATTCTGTTCGCGCCCTGCGGAGCCAGTCGAAGTAGGTGCGGCGCGCATCGAGTGACCAGCCGTTCGTCACCAGTCGCAGCGTGAAGAGGTAATGAAATTTTTCCTCCTGCGTCGCGGCGGTGGCGAGGAGGGGAACGGTCTTCGCCACGACGTTCGTGGAGCCGAGATAGACCAGCAGTTCGCACAGCGCCTGGTTCACGCGCGAATCACGCGCCGGATACTGCGGCTCCCACACGTCGATCACGCGCTGCGCGGTCGCGGCCTCGGGCCGGCCCTGGCGAATGAAACTCACCGCGAGCGCCCGCAGGGCGAGGAGTTGCAGATCACCATCGAGTGGACGCGCACTGAGTTGATTCACTCGCGCGACGATCTTCGGCTGCAACGATTTTTCACCGACTCGACTCAGGCCGAGCAAAGCGGTGAGCGCGGCGGCAGAATTGGTTTCCACCAACGCGCGTTCCGACCATTCACCCGGAGGCTGCCGTTCCAATTCCACCCGCGCGGCGTGGCGCACCCAATGATCCGGAGCACCGAGGCGTGTCCACAATTTCCCTGTAGCGGCGTCTCGTGGGAGCGCCGTCGATCTTTTTTCCAAGCCAGCGGCGCTCTCACGAGACGCCGCTACAAATGTCACGCGATACAACCCGCTCTGCGTGCGCCGTCCGCCCGTCGTGAAATACATCGCGCCGTCGGGACCGAACTCCAGCCCGGTCACGTTCAACGGACGGCCTTTGAGAAACTCTTCGCTGCGCCCGGCGTAGCTCGCACCGCGCTTCTCCAGATGCACGGCGATGATTTTCCCATACGACCAATCCTGGATGAACAGCGCGCTGCGCCACGGCTCAGGCCAGTTGCTCTGCGTGCCGAACTTGATCGCCGTGGGCGAACTCACGCCGATATCGACCGCGCTCGGCAACGAGTCCGGCGACCACGCCGGCAGCACGCCCGTGCCGCGCCGCCAGCCGTAATCGCCGCCCGGCACCAGATGCAGCACGCGCGTCGGGTGATACCACGACAGCCCCACGTCCCACTCCATGTCCGCGTCGAACGTGAAGCAATCGCCCGCCGCGTTGAAGTCGATGCCGAACGGATTGCGCAGCCCGCCCGCGATCACTTCCCACGTCGCGCCGTCACGATCCGTGCGAATGAGATGGCCGTACGGCATCGAGGCGCTGGCGTTGAACAAGTGTTTGTCCCACGCACACGGCAACAACCGGTCCTCCGCGTAATGCCGCAGCGGCGAACTCGCCGACACGCCATTCGTCGGCAAACCCACGTCGTCGCCGTGGATGCTGTAGATGAAACCGTCCGGCCCGAGCGCGAGTTGATTGCGCCCGTGCCCGACGCCGCCCGGCGTGTGGCGCAACACCTTAATGTCGTCGAATTGATCGTCCCCATCCGTGTCACGCAACCGCACTAGTGCCTTCGAGTTGTTGGCGTTCGCATAGAGCGCGTCGTGGGCAAAGAGCAGCCCGCGGCATTCGAGGAGATTGGTGTTGATGATTTCGACGCGCGCCACGGACGCGCGATTCGTCGCCAGCGTCATCCGCAACAGCCCGCGATCTTCGCGCGCGATGACGACGCGCCCCTTTGGATCAAACGCCATCGCCACCCACGAGCCTTCATTCGCCTGCGCCGAGCGGATGAGTTCCACCTTGAAGCCGGGCAGCGCGGTGATGTTCTCGACCCCGGTGGCGCGGTTCGTCCCGAGCGCCTGTTTCCATTGGTTGTAATCCTCTTCGAGAATGATCTTCGCGCCCTGGGCACCAGCCGTGGATGGTACCAGTGCAAGCAACAGGGCCAGCAGGCCCGCAATCGAAACGGAAAGGTGCGGCATGGCCCAAGCCTAGGGAATCGCCGCGGCCAACGCGCGGAAAAAGTGGTGCTCGCCCCCGGCGTTCGCAGGCGGCTGGCCATCGGCCGCGAGGGCGCAACCGCCGCTAGAATTTCGGGGATCGAACGGAAGCCGCCCCACGCTCATTGAACAACTTTGGATCTGAGACCACACGGAAGAACTCCGCCCGGCTCGCTGTCAAATCCGTCGCGGCTTTCGGAATCACCAGCAGGTCCCCGCTTTCGCCCGGCCTCGCGCGAACGAAGTGCGTCGAGTGGCCGCGGTGTTCGGCACGGTCCACTTCGGCGCTCGTCCAGCATTTCGGGTTGAACAGCCACACCAACGGCGCGCCGTCGCCCAGTTGGTTGGCCTGTCCGAGGTCAGATTTGATGAGCCGCCGCATGTCGTCGCAGAACGGATTCTTCGGCAGCGCCTCGAAATCCTTCGCGGAGAAGACGGAGTTCTTGTCCCAGAACTGTCCGCCTCCCCAATCCACGTAGCGCGTTCTTTTCGCTACGATGTAAGGCGACCAGCCGTCCTTCCCGTTGTAGCCACCGTTCACGGTGAGATTGAATACGACGAGGTTAGGCGCGATCTCCGGATTCGTCAGCAGCGCATTCGCCACCGTCGTCAGCGGACCGCCCGCGATGACGAGCAACGGCTTCTGCGGTGATGCCTTTTTTGCTTCCGCCACGATCAGCCGGCTGCCCTCGGTCGGATGCGCCACGGTGTCTTCGATGCGTCCGCTCTCGGGACGCAGCAGCACACGGTCGGAGCCGAGAGTCACGTCCGGGATATTCTTCAACCCCGAATTGCGCGCGAGCTTCAGCGCCTTCTCCGCGTCATCGACGCTTTGCTTCATCTTGTATTGGTAGCCCTTCTGCCAGTCCCACATGTCGCGCGAGACGATGTTGCCGCGCAAGTTCACGCGCCCGAGGCTGGCCTGCGCCCACAGGTAATTGTTGTCGAACACATCGAACCACCAGTCGTTGTCGTAGAGAATGGGATTGCCCGGCCCGACACCCTGGAGATGGACTGCGTCATTCGAGATGGAGAATTCGGGAACGATCGCCCCCGCCGATCCTGCCCACGACAAGATGGCCAGCAGCGACAGGATCAGGGCATAGCCGTGTTTCCATGTCTGGAGCGCCGGTCTCCGACCCGGCGCGTTCGCGCCCCAACGGATAAACTCGCCGGCACGGATGCCGACGCTCCTAGGTTGAGCCGAAGCAAAATGTCCCGCCGCGGGTGTTTTCATCTGTGGGCAAAATCTTTTCAAACTCCGGCCCGCTCGGCGAAACAAATTCCACACGCCGTTGAGTTTCGACCAGCGATACATTTTCAAACCGCTCGACGAATGATTTCCTGAAGATGCCGCCCCTGACGGGGCTGGAGATTTGTTTTTGGGTTGGCTTCTACAAATATGCCGCGCCTACGGCGCTGCGTGCCGTCTTGGTCGGCGACGTCAGGACTTGCGGAAAATGTTCGTGCGCTTGCCGCAAAAAAATTCTTTCCCGCCTCACTTCGACTTCAAGCCGACTGTGTTCACGGCGATCACCCGGTAGCGATGCTTCTGGCTGGGTGACGCGGCCGTGTCGGTGAAACGCATCGGCACCAGCGGCTGCGTGGGGGTGTCGCTGTATTGCAGGTTTTGGAAGAGGAGACGGCCGAAGGGATTCTTCGCCTGCTCGGGCACGGTGGCGAGCACTTGTCCATCGCGCTCGATGATGAACTTCGCGAGGCCGCTTTCGAGATCGGCTCCGGCTTCCCAGGTAAGTTGGTTGCCGACGACGCGCACGTTGAACGGCGCGGGCGGCGGCGTGGTGTCGGTGACGGCGGTGTCCTTGACGTATTGCGCCCAGGCTTGGGCGATGGCGGCGTTGGGCAACCAGATGGATTGTTCGCGCGCGCCGGAAAATTGCGCGGCGGGCACGGGCGCGCCCCCGTTCAGGGGTGCAAGCCACGCAGACTTTTCCGGCATGGGCTTGAGCGGTTGGCCATTGCGCCGGGGCAGGCGCGCGGACAGGCACGCGTCGAGCCACGGGATGGCGAGGTAACGCGAGTTGCCGCACTCGTGACTCGACAGTGGATCGATGGCGACGCCGATGAGTCCGCCGCGCCCGCGCAGTGCGGTGAAGAACGCTTCGTTGCCCGGCCAGACGCCGGCGAACTGGTTGGTTTTGACGGTCACGCCTTCCTTGGTGCCGAGATTGCACATGACCGGCACCTGGAGTGCGGCGTTGGGAATCGTATACGGCGCGGGCTTGTTCGTCGCGACCTTGAGCGAAGGAACTCCCGAGCGCAGCCACGCCGCCGCGACGCGGTCCGGGTGGAGCAGCACCATGCCGCCGGCCCAAAGTCCGCCGCCGCTGTGGCCCCAGAGCGCCCACGGCACGGTGGCGAGTTCCGGGTGGCCGGACTGTGCGCCGAGATCGGTGAGTGATTTTTGAAAGGTCGAGTCGGAGCCATTGCGCGGATCGCACCAGAGCTGGCAGTTGGCTTTCTCGGGCTGCTCATAAACGGGCGAGAGCAGCGCGCAGTCGTGCTGCTTCGCGAGCGCCTGCCAGTGGAGATCGAACGCGCCGGTCAGACCCGACTTGCACGAGCCTTCGCCGCAGCCGTGTTGATGCACCACCACGCCGCGCAATGTCTTCACGCCGGGCGGAATCCAAATGGTGTAGCTGACGGGAAAGACGAGTGCGCCCGGTTGTGCGGAAGCCTCGTAGCGCACGCGATAGTAAGGTGGCTGCACGGCAGGCGCGTTGGTGTAAGGCGGTTCCTGGGCGGATAGCAATCCGGCAAGGGCGATGAACAACAAGATGGTGTAGCGCATGGCGTGATGGGAGCAGAATGGGTGTGGCAAGGAAAGCAGCGGGTGTGAAGTCAGGAATTCTGTCCACGGCACATGACGAAGCCGCAGCACAACGCGGCGTTCTGGCGGAGGAAATCGGCCTGACACGCACCCGCGAGCCGATCAAGATTGGCCCAGGAATTTACTCCACAGTCACGGCATCGCGCGCCGGCGGTTCATCCACTCCGCCGTTGTGCTTGGCGCGGCGGGGCTTTGGGTGCCGAGGTGGGCGCGGGCGGCGGCACTTCCCAACTCCAATCTCAGTCCGTCGCTTCTTTACGGATTCAACTGCGATCTCGTCGCGGCCACGTTGTTTCACGGCATCTCGTTCGGCGGGATTGAATTGAAGAACGCACTCCGGGAACTGCGCCCGAGAAGCCATGCGTCGGCCAGTCGTGCGGCGCGAATCCTTGCAGGAAAAAGGGAGAGCCATCTGGCCGGCAATCAGGGTCGCCGCACGCTGGGGCGGCGCTGAGTGAAATGAGTTGAGCCGGGATCCGTGAAAAAATACTGACCGGAACCTGCGGGGCGAAGGTTGTTCGCATCAGGGCTGTTTGACGCGCGCGGCGGCGGGCGCGGACGAGGGCGTGGGCCAGGATTCCTTCGTATCGCCCACGCACCAAAGGTAGCCGACGGTGCGGAAGAACATGCGGTTGGCTTGGAAGAGCGGCGAGCTGTTGGACATGGCGTCGCCGTTGCCGCGCCAGCGCCAGCGCAGGCGAAACGCCTCATCCTCGGCGTAGCGTTGATCCACGAACGCGGCCTCAAACGTCGCGGACTTCTTCAAGTCGTCGAGCGAGAGCACGGTGGCGTTCATGACGCCGGGATTCTTCTCCCGCTGGCCGTGGCGATCGTAGTTGCCGCCGTTCAAGCTGACGAGCAGTCGTCCTCCCAGGACCGGATTCACGTAGCGCACCGGCGTCAGGGGAATCTCCTCGATGCGGCCGGTGGCCAGTTCGAGCCGCTGGCCGTTTTGCGGCGAATAAATCCAGCCGTTGAAAAGCACATCGGTGACGTTGCCGGATTTCGTGCGACCGGACGTGCGCCAGGTTTCCTCGAACTCAACGCGATCCTCGTTCGCGACCTTGAAGCGCCCCGCCACGCGCACGCTGTTACCGGAGTCGGGCGCGTCCTTGCGCACGTAGAATTCGCCGTCCGTGAGGGCGAGCGAGCCTTCGTAGCCTTTGAACACAGGCAGCGCGCCGACGTTCTGACCGTCGCGCACGCGGTAGATGCCCGAGCCGGGACTGAGCAGCACATCGAAAGGTTGGCCGGAGTGACTCAGGCGCATCGGCACGGGCGAACTCACTTTCACCCAGTAGTCGCCGAAGTCCTTTTTCTGAAACACGCCCCAGAGTTTCTTGCCGGTGCGTTTGTCGTAGGCGCGCATCTCCCCGCAGGCCGTCACGATGAGCTTGTCGCCGACGAGCTGCGGCGAGAGCGCGTAGCGGACGTGTTCGCTCTTGGCGGGCACCGCCTTCGCCGGACGATCCCAGATGAGCCACTGGCAATTGCCGTCGAGGTCATAGCAGGCGACCTGGTCGTTCGACATGTTCACGAAGACGTGCTCGCCGTCGCTGACCGGCGTCGGGAGCGTCTGCGTGAGAATGCCCTCCCAGTGGCCGAAGTAGTAAAGGCTGTAATCCGTTTGGTCCTGCCAGAGCCGGTTCCACAACGGATCGCCACGCTGCATCATGTTGAAGTTCGCCTGCCCGGGGCCGTTGACGGCGTACCCGTGCTCTTCCGCCGCCCGGAGCGCGCGGTCGATTTCCGCCTGCGGCAACTTCGGCATGGAGCCGCGCTTCAAGTCGAGCCAGATGGAATACTGCCGGAACTGATCCTCCCAAAACGCCATCGCCGCCCGCGCCTTCGCGGCTTTTTCCGGCGGCATGGCGGTCGTGTGATCCACCGCTTTCTGCCAGAGGATTTTTCCATCCACCGCGCTCAGGCAAAGCAACCAGTTCGGATCGGCCAGCGTGAACACCTTGTCCCCCACGACGACGGGCTGCGAGAAGCTCGGCCCCGGCATCGGCGTCTTCCACGCGATGTTCCGGCCGGTCGTCGCGTTCCATTCCCGGACCGGCGTCGCGCCCGGCCAGGCCCCGCTGCCATCGCCGCGCAAGCCAACCGGACGTTCCGTGGACGGATAGAAATCGCGATGGCCGAACGGGACGGCGGCCGGCGCGTCGGCGGACACAGCCAATGCGGCCATGCCGGCGAGCACGTAGTAAATCCAGACGGACCGGCGTTTTGACGGCGGCCTGAGGGTGTGCTTCAGCGGGTTCATTCTTTTAGATCCATCGAGCGTCATTACCGCAGGGATTCCACTCTTGAACAGTCGGCCGGTCAAGTGATGACCGTTTCGCCACCAAGCGAAGAAGATTCACATTTGGAACTCAAGAATTCAGGAAAGTGGTTTCTTACCTTTTCTTTTCCTGAGTTCCTAAGTTCTAAATTCCTGCTGACCCGCTTCCCGTCTGCCCGCCGCTTGCATTGGATTCATCACGCCAGTAGCGTCGCGCCTTTGTCATGGCATACCTGAACGATAACTTTTTGAAACTGAAGGCCGGCTATCTCTTTCCCGAGATCGCGCGGCGCGTGAAAGTGTTTTGCGACGCGAACCCAGAGCCGGCCAAGCGCGTCATCCGCTGCGGCATCGGCGATGTGACCGAGCCGCTGCCCGCCGCCGTCACCGCCGCGCTGCACAAGGCCGTGGATGAAATGGCGACGCGCGCCACCTTCCGCGGCTACGGGCCGGAGCAGGGT
>JBBQYK010000252.1:0-7706 GCA_038208765.1 Verrucomicrobiota bacterium | reverse complement strand
CGACTCACTGGGCAATCGCCCATCGGCCATCACCAATCTCATCGACCGCCTGCTCGCCTCGCCGCACTACGGCGAACGGTGGGGGCGGCACTGGCTCGATGTCGCGCGCTACGCGGACACGAGCGGCAACGCCTCCGATTTCCCCGTGCCGCAAGCGCACAAGTATCGTGACTACGTCATCGCCGCTTTCAATGCGGACATGCCGTTCGACCAGTTTGTGCGCGAGCAAATCGCGGGTGACCTCCTGCCCGCCACTTCGCAGGACGAACACGAGCGGCGCGTGGTGGCGACGGGCTATATTGCGTCCGCGCGGCGTTTCGCGGGCGGAAAAGGCGAGCCCCACCTGACCATCGAAGACGCCATCGAAAACACGGGCCGCACCTTTCTCGGCCTGTCGCTGAGTTGCGCGCGCTGCCACGACCACAAGTTTGATCCCATCTCGGCCGCTGACTATTACGCGCTCTACGGTGTCTTCAGCAGCACCACGTTCCCGCATCCAGGGAGCGAAGGGAAAAACCGCCCAGAGAATCTCACGCCGCTGCTCGCTTCCGCCGAACTCGAAGTCGAGCGCAAGGCATGGAAAGAAAAACTCGCCGCGCTTGAGACCGAGGCGAAGAAGCACGACGAGGCCAAAGCCGCCGCCGAAAAGGAAGCCGACACGCCGGAGCGAAAAACCAAGGTCGAGCAGTTAAGGAAAGAACGCGACGCCGTGCGCGAGAAGCGGCGCGTGCTGGCCGACACGCCGCCGTGGCAACTCGCCTACGCCGTGAGCGAGGGCAAGCCCGCTGACGCGCGCCTTCACGTTCGCGGCGATCCGACGCGGTTGGGCGAAACGGTGCCGCGCCATTTCCCCACCATCCTCGGCGGCCAATCGCTGGCCGACGGGAAGTCGAGCGGCCGCCGCGAACTCGCCGACGCCATTGTCTCGCCCACGAATTCCCTCACCGCGCGCGTCATGGTGAACCGCATCTGGCAGCATCATTTTGGGCGCGGACTCGTAACGACGCCGAACGACTTCGGCGTGCGGGGCCAGCCGCCCACGCATCCCGAGCTGCTCGATTTTCTCGCACGACGCTTCGTGGAAAGCGGCTGGTCGGTGAAAGCCATGCACCGCCTCATCCTGACCTCGCGCACCTGGCAACTCGCGAGTGCCGGGTCCGGCGATGACGCGCTCTGGTCGCGCGCCGCGCGGCGCCGGCTCGATGCCGAGTGCGTGCGCGACGCGCTGCTCGCCGTGAGCGGCGACCTCGACGCCACGCCCGGCGGCGCGCACCCGTTTCCCACCGTCCACACCTGGGGCTTTACGCAGCACAACCAATTCTTCGCCAGCTACGACACGCCGAAACGCACCGTGTATCAGATGCAACAGCGCCTCCGGCGGCATCCGTTCCTCGCTCTGTTCGACGGCGCGGACCCGAACAGCAGCACCGCCGAGCGCCAGACTTCGACCACGCCGCTCCAGTCCCTCTTCGTGATGAACGATCCGTTCATCCACAAGCGCGCCGAGAAATTCACCGCGCGGTTGATGCGCGAGAAATCCGACGACCCCGCGCGCATCGAACATGCGTTCCAAATTCTATACGCCCGCCCGCCGGTGCCCGAGGAAACGCAGATGGCCGTTGCTCACCTCGCGCAACTCGCGGAGAAAAAACTGCCGGCAGAAAAAGCGTGGCAAAGCCTCAGCCGCTCATTGCTCGCGGCGAATGAATTTATCTACCTCGACTAAATGAAACGCCGCACCTTCATCCGCTCGCTCGCTGGCAGTTCGCTTATTCTGCCGGGCGTCCTCTCTGATTTGTTCGCGGCCGACGATCCGCTTGCACCCCGCGCGCCGCATTTCAAACCGAGGGCGAAGCGCGTCATCTTTCTCCACATGAGCGGCGGCGTGTCGCATGTGGATTCGTTCGACTACAAGCCGCGCCTTATCGCCGACCACAACAAGCCTTACGAGGTGCCGAAGAAAATGCTTGAGGCCTTCGCGCCGGAGAACCGCAGCGAGGTGAAGTTCTACAAGCGCCCGCAGTGGGAATTCAAACAGCGCGGCCAGTCGGGACTGTGGATCAGCGAACTGTTTCCAAAAGTCGCGGAGTGCGCGGATGACCTCTGCCTTGTGCGCTCGATGTTCTCCGACAATGCCGATCACGCGCAGGCGACGCTCGGGATTCACACCGGCTCGATTGGCTTCACGCGACCGAGCATGGGCTCGTGGATCAGCTACGGTCTCGGCTCGGAGAACGCGAACTTGCCCAGCTTCATGGTCATCGCGCCCGCGCTGCCGTATTCCGGTGCGCAACTTTGGTCCGCAGACTTTCTGCCCGGTTGTCATCAAGGCACACGCGTGGTGCCGGGGCCGGAACCAGTGCCGAATATCAAACGACTTGCCGACGCAGGCGTGCAGGAAATGGAACTCGGGCTTTCGGCGGCGTTCAACCACCGCCACCTTCTTGCGCGCGACAACGACGCGCAGCTCGCCGCACGTATCCGCGCGTTCGAGACCGCGCACGGGATGCAGGCCGCCGCGCCCGAGGCTTTTGATCTCGCGAAGGAAACCGATGCCACCCACCAGCTCTACGGCCTGGCGCGCGGCAGCACGAAAGGCTTCGCGTGGCAGTGCCTCATCGCGCGACGGCTCGCCGAGCGCGGCGTGCGTTTCATCGAGTTGATCGACACCGGCGCGAGCGGCAACTGGGATTCGCACGGCAACATGAACGATCATGTGGGGTTGGCCAAAAACGTGGATCAGCCCATCGCTGCGTTGCTCACTGACCTCAAGCAGCGCGGGATGCTCAACGAGACGCTCGTCGTCTGGGCCACGGAGTTTGGCCGCACGCCGTTCAACACCGCGAAAGACGCAACGGGCCGCGAGCACCATGCCCAAGCCTTCACCTGCTGGCTCGCGGGCGCCGGGGTGCGGGGCGGCTTCAGCCACGGCGAGACGGATGATTTCGGAAACTCGATCGTCGCCGACCCCGTCCACGTTCACGACCTGCACGCGACGATCCTCCACACGCTCGGCCTCGATCACACGCGCCTCACCTACCGCCACGCCGGCCGCGATTACCGGCTGACGGATGTCCACGGTCACGTCGTGAAAGAGATTCTCACGTGAAGAAATGAAATCGCCGCTTCGCGTCGTCCTCGTCGCATTGTTCGCCACCATTTTTCTTCTCGCTCCCGAACGTGGCGCTGCGGTCCGAACCGCCACCACTCCAAAATTCTTCGACCAATCCATCCGCCCGCTCCTGAGAGAGTATTGCCTCCAGTGTCACTCGACCGGGAAACTGAAAGGCGACCTCGACCTCGAACGATTTTCTTCACTCAGTGAGGTGAAGAAGCATCCGAAGATTTGGCAGGGCGTCATTGAGCAAATGTCTCTCGACGAAATGCCGCCGAAGGACAAACCGCAGCCGACGACGGCGCAGCGAAGATCGACCGGCACTTTCCGACTTTCACGGCTCTCCGCGGGGCGCGACCAAGTCAAGAAGAACGACTTCAAGATCAGCGCCGCGATGGAGCGATTGTCCGGAGCAAACAGTTCCGCGAGATTCGCGGAAGGAAAATGGCGAGTGAGGAGTGAAGCCACACCGCCGCCTCCAAGGGGCCACGTCCCTCGTTTCATTCGGGGACGCACTCCGCCCATGGATTTTCAGACCGGCGCGGCTACGGCTCGGCGAGAATTTTCGCGCGCTGGCCGTGGTAGTCGGCGGGCGTGATTTCGTCGCGGCGATATTTCTCGAGCAGTTCGGCGAGGCGCTGGGTCTTGGACGCGGGAAGGTTTGATTCCACGGTCGGCAAAGCGGGGAGTGTGGAGGCCCCGGCACCCTTCGTCTTGCTGAGACGTTTCTCTTCGTCGCGGCGTTTCTTCTCAGCGTCGCTGGCGGCTTTTTTCTTGGCGGCGACGAGGGCGTCCTCGTCTTTCTGGGCCTGGCGGGCGGCGTCTTCGCGGGCCTTGGCTTCGGCCTTGGCCTGGGCTTCGGCGCTCTTGGTGGACGCGGTGGTGTCGGTCGGAGTCGTGACGGGGACCACAGGAACAACGGCGGGCGTGGTGACCGGTTGCTCCAGCGCGCGGCGCAGGGCTTTCCGCGCGGCGGCGTCATCGGAAAGTGCGGGTGTGGGCGTGACGGTGGCCGGAGTGGTGACGACGGGCTTCATCTCCACAGGCGGCGGAACGACGGCGGGGGCGCGGGGAGCAGCAGCGGCAGCGCGCTTCGCTTCGGCTTCGGCGATCTTCTTTTGCTCGGCCATTTGCCGGGCTTCATCTTCGGCTTTCTTACGGGCTTCGGCCTCGGCCTTTTTCGCGGCGGCGGCGTCCATCTTGGCGCGGTCTCGCAGGGCATTCTCTTCTTCGGCCCTGCGCTTGGAGGCAATCTTGGCCTGTTCCTTGGCGGCGGCGTCGGCCATGCGTTTAGCTTCGGCGTCGGCTTTGGCGCGGGCTTTGGCCTCGGTCTTGGCTTTGGCTTCCGATTCTTTGAGCGCGCGTTCCTGGGCCTTGCGATCCATCGCAGGAACGGGCGTGACGACGGGCGCGGTTTTCACGACCGACGTTTCGGCGGGCGGAACCGTCGGGGTTGAAGTGGGCTGTTGATCGAGCGCGCGGCGCAGCGCCTCGCGGACGGAATCGTTTTGCCCGGCGGAGAGCGCGGCGGGCGCGGTGGCGGCAGTCGTGGCGGTCGAGGCCGGTGCGGGCGTCGCGACCGGCACGACTACGGGCGCGGGCTGAACTTTCGTCGCCTGCTGGGCGCGCTGTTCGGCGGCGCGTCGCGCGTCGGCGTCCGCTTTCATCGCGGCGTCGTTTGCCTTCCGGGCGGCGGCTCCGGAGTCGCGCGCGGCGAGGGCGTCCGCTTTCGCCTTGGCTTCGGCGGCTTTCTTTTCGTCGGCGAGCCGTTTCTTGTCCGCATCAGCGCGCGCTTTGGCTTCGATCTCGGCGCGGCGTTTCGCGGCTTTCTGTTCCTCGGCCGTCTGCTTCTCGGCGGTCGCGCGCTGGGATTCGATTCTTTTCCGCTCGTCGTTGATGCGACGCTGTTCTTCGGCGAGGCGCCGGTCTTCGGCGGCAGCGCGGGCCTTGGCCTCGGTTTTGGCATTGGCTTCGAGTTGCTGACGGGTTTTTTCGGCGGCTTTGGCCTCGGCGGGGCTGACGGCAGTCGTGGTCGCAGCGGGTGCGGCCTGGCCGGCGAGGCGTCTGGCTTCGGCCTCGGCCTGGGCTTTCATGTCCCGGTTGGAACGGGCTTCGGCGTCGCGGCGGGCGTCGGCCTGCGCTTTCATGGTCGCGTCGCTGGAGCTTTGGGTTTCGCGGGCGGCTTTGACGTCGGCCTTGGCCTTGGCTTCGGCGGCTTTCTTTTCATCGGCGAGACGTTGTTTTTCGGCGGCGGCGGCGGCTTTGGCGGCTTTTTCTTCGGCGGCGAGGCGGGCTTTGGTGGCGGCCTTGGCCTGGGCTGCTGCGGCCTTGCGGGCTTTCTCGGTGGCTTTCGCGTCGGCAGGATTCATGGCGGGCGCGACCACGGCGGGCGTGCCTTCAATCGGGGCGACGGGCGTCTGGCCGCCGCTTTGATCCAAGGCCTTGCGCAATGCCTCTGCGGCCTGCTGTTTCTGTTCAGGAGTGAGAGCCTGCTGCGCAAAAACCGGGCCGACGCCAAGGATGGCGACGCTCAGGCAGAGGCAAAACCGGAGAGATTTCATAGGTCGAAAGATTTACCGAAGACGATTGTGCGAAGCAACTGATTAACTCGAACCGGCCTTGCCACGGGCGTTCCGAGTTTATGGTTCAAAGTCCGACTGTTCAAAGTTCAAAGTTCCCAAGCCGTCCCGCCCCCCGCTCGACGGAGACTCGCTCCATCAGGAGTGTTCCCCGCAAAAACAAAAAACTCAAAGCAGCTCGCCGCTGCTTTGAGTTCTCGTGTGCACATACCGGCGAATTACATCGCCATGTGCGAGACCAGTTCACTCCAGTCGCTGTAGCCCGTGGTGCCGCCGATGGCCCCTCCTGCAACGTGTAGGTCGTCCCCGGCGTCAGGTTCTCAATGAGAATGGGCCGGGAATAAGTAAAAACCCCGACCGCCTGCCAGCCCGTGGTGCCGTAACTGATCCGCACCTCATATGGTCAGCGGCCAGGTTTGGCTGCCCGGCGGAAACGATGCGCTTGGAAACAAAATGATTCTGTCGGGCAGCGGAAACAGTTGGCCGGGCGACAAAACCCTTCCGCGGCCCGACGGAACTTTTCCGTTGGCGAACAAAATGATTTCGCTCATCTGCTCCCGGGCTTCGCTTGGGAACAGAAACCTTCCGGTGATCGGCGGCACCTTCCCCCACCCAGTGACGCCTGAAAACCCCCGTGGACCGGAGAGTCGGCCAAGGGCTTTGCCTTGATTCCAAAACCCATTTCTGCTTTCTGCTTTCGGAGTTTCAGCGTTTGCCGCTCTCCCGCACTTTCTGCTTTTCAGCTTTTGCCACTTTGACCACTCTCCCGGCCACGCACTGTTCAGGAATATGGGACGCACGAAGACCAACGGCACAAAAACGGACTCCACCGCCCACCTCGGCTTCGAAGCCAAGCTCTGGCTCTCCGCCGACAAACTCCGCAACAACATGGACGCGGCGGAATACAAGCACGTGGTCCTCGGCCTGATCTTTCTCAAATACATCTCCGACTCCTTCGACGAGCACCACGCGAAGCTCGTCGAGGGCAAAGGCGACTTCGCCGGCGCGAACCCCGAGGACAAAGACGAATACCTCGCCGCCAACGTCTTCTGGGTGCCGGTGGACGCCCGCTGGCCGCAGCTCCAGTCCCGCGCCAAGTTGCCCAGCATCGGCAAGGACGTGGACGACGCCATGGTCGCCCTCGAGCGCGACAACCCCCGCCTCAAAGGCGCGCTCAACAAAAACTATGGGCGGGCGGATTTGGATAAGCATCGGTTGGGAGAGTTGATTGATCTCATTGGCAGCATTGAGCTGGTTTCCCGCCCACCCTCACCCCCAGCCCCTCTCCCAAAGGGAGAAGGGAGTCAGATTCACTATCGCGGGGGATTTGATTTCTCGGGCTTGGTGGAAAAGGCGCGTGAGTTCAGGAAGAAACAGACACCCGCCGAGGAACTGCTTTGGCAACTGCTCCGCGACCGTCAACTCTGTGACGCGAAATTTCGTCGCCAGCACCAGTTCGGCGACTACCTCTGCGACCTCTATTGTCAGGACGCCAAGCTCGTCGTGGAATGCGATGGCGAGCCACACCACACCGCCAAAGGGAAAAGGCATGACGCCAAGCGTGATGCCTATTTGAAGTCACAAGGTCTCACCGTCCTTCATTTCGAGAACAACCACGTCCTCAACGATACCTCCGTCGTCCTTCAAGAGATCGCTGCCTTGCTCCCTTCTCCCCCTGGGAGAAGGGCTGGGGATGAGGGTCGTCAGGCCACCGATACACCCAGCGCGTCCACAACACATCGCAGCTTCGATATCCTGGGACGCGTGTTTGAATATTTCCTGACGATGTTCGCCAGCGCCGAGGGCAAGAACGGCGGCCAGTTCTACACCCCGTCCTGCGTCGTGCGCCTCCTCGTCGAGATGCTCGCCCCCTACAAAGGCCGCATCTACGACCCCGCCTGCGGCTCCGGCGGCATGTTCGTGCAGTCGGAAAAATTCGTCGAATCCCACGGCGGCCAGCTCGGCGACATCAGCATCTACGGCCAGGAGAGCAACCCCACCACACGGCGGCT
>JBBQYK010000251.1:0-7740 GCA_038208765.1 Verrucomicrobiota bacterium | reverse complement strand
GACCTGATACGCGTCGTCGATGGACGCGGTGAGTGAGGAGATGCCGACGAGATCGTAATCGCCGAGCGCGGGCAGGTTCGCGAGACCGTCGAGTTCCACGTAATCCACCTCATGCTCCGATGGCGTGAGTCCGGCGACGGTTAGCAATCCGAGACTCGGCAGCGACGCGATGGTTTTTCCCCGCCGCACAAAACCCGGCAGCGTCACGCCGAGCGCCGCAAGTTCCGCCGTGCGCACGCGCACGCCGCTCATGGCGATGAGTCCGATGTTCATGGCGGCGGAGTGGCGGTCGAAGGCGGCTGGTTCGTGAGAATCATCACGCCGTTGGTGAGGAAATGTCTGCCGAGATTAGTTGCAAGCCCCATCCAGTCGGCCCTTTGTTCCGCCTCCGACCGGGCAGTGCCACCTTGAATCTGGTGAGGACCGCCGGCAGCCTGCCATATCGCCTCCACGAAAACTTCGTTGGTGGAGAGCCATGCACCCCCCTCCGGAATTCGCAGCAGGCCATCCAACAGCTTTTGCAAACCATCGGCATACGGCCCATGCCATTGGATTCCTTCCTGGATGGTTTTGATCCGCTCCTCGCGCGGCTGCGAATTGTCTGTGGCGCGCCGACGCCAGCGCGGGCCGAGGTGCGACATCATTGCATCCAGTTTGGTGAGCAGCAGCGCGCGCACCCACGGCGGATCATTCGTCTGCACCGCGTTGAAGCACGCCGGCAATTGCGTGAACACTTCGCGCTCGTACGGCTTGGGCGGCAGCGTTCGGGCGGGGGCGAAATCACTAGGCTGCCGCGCCGCCAGGTAATCAAGCGCCTCACGCGTGCGCTCCGCTTTCATCAATTTCTCGACCGCCACGGTGTTGGCCAGTTCACGTTGCGGCATCACGGCCACGACGATCCAGAAAACGGCCGCGACGCTCAGTCCGATCGAGCGCATCGGCTCCGCCGACGGCACGGGCAGTGGCTGGAGCAATTGTTTCGGACGCCAGAGCAGCGACACCACGAAGGCCACCGGAGCGATCATCAGGCCCACGCTGGATGCGCTGCCCATCGCGCGCATCATGATTTCCTCCTCGGGCGAGTTTCGCATCCCGCCCATTCCCTGCATGACTCTTTTGGCCAAACCATCTCCGAAGAAGAACAACACCAAAACCTCGACCGCCGCCGCGAACAGCACCCAGCACAACGCCATGAGGAACGGGGCTTTGGTCGTCACCTGTAACACCCGCGCCATCAGCAGCACGCGCCAGAGCGAGACGATTCCCAACAACGCTAAGTTTGCCTGAGTGGCTGAAATGGAATCCATGAACCGCTCAACGGGAATCGCGTAGAGCCAGGCGATAGGCGCGGTCATCCAGAAGAGACCGAGGAATGAAGGCCACGCACTGCGTTCAGATGGTTTGAGATCGCCCAGACCGGAAGAGGAGCGCCGCGCGAATGTTTTGTAAGTCGCCAGGTAAAGCCAGCTCGCCGAGAAAAACGAAAACAGCAGCGACCCGAAGAACCACAGGAACGGCTTCTCCGCGATGAGCGTCTGGTCGTAATTGCGCGCGATGGAAGTCAGCAGCACGAGCACGAGACCGGTCCACACCGCCGCGCGGCTGCCCGCCACCCGGCGAATCGCCTCCGCCTGACCGAAGAGATATTTGATCCAGAGGACCGGTTGCATGGTGAAAAGCTACTCCGCTCCTGCCGCCGCAAGCAATCGCGCTGGTGCTTCAGGAAACAGACAGTTCACTCCGCCGCCGCAACTGACCGCACGCCGCGTCGATATCCTTGCCGCGCGAACGGCGGAAGTGCGCGACGAGCTTCCGCGCACGCAGCACTCCGGCAAACGCCTCGGCGGTTTCGTCGGACGACGGCTCGTAGGCGATGCCGCGCAGACTCAGGCCGGTGGGATTGTAGCGCAGCAAGTTGATGTGCATCCGGCGCGCGCCGATCAACTCGGCGAGCTGACGCGCGTGTTCCAGCGAGTCATTCACCCCAGCCAGCAGGCAATACTGAATCGTCACCGGCCGACCGCGACTGGCCTGAAAACGATCCGCCGCCGCGAGGATGTCCGCGATGGGAAAGCGTTTCCCCATCGGCAACAACTTGGCGCGCGTGGCGTCGTCAGGCGCGTGCAAGGAAACCGCGAGATGGATGTTCAAGCCCGTGGCCGTGAGTGCGTCAATGCCCGGCACAATGCCGACGGTGGAGACGGTGATCTGCCGCCAGCCCAGCGCGCCGAGTTTGTTGTCCGCCATCCGATGCACGGCGGCGAGAACCGCGTCCAGATTGAGCAGCGGTTCCCCCATGCCCATGAAGACGATGGTCTGAAGCTTGCGCCCGACCGCGTGCGCCTCGTGTCGCAAGGCCAGAAACTGCTCCACGATTTCGCCTGCGGTAAGATTGCGTTCAAAGCCCGTCTTGGTCGTGGCGCAAAAATCACACCCCATCGCGCAGCCCACTTGGGACGAGACGCAGCCCGCCGCGCGATCCGCGCGAAAGTCGGGCATCAACACCGACTCCACCGTCCGCCCGTCGCCGAGACGCAGCAGCAGCTTGGTCGTGCCATCGTTCGCCACCTGACGCGCGGCCAACGTGGTTGGATTTGAAGTGAATTCTGCACGTAACCGCTCGACCAATCCCTGCGACAGTCCGCGCAATGGCGAGGTCACAATATCGCCACCCGCATAAAACGCCCGCAGCACCCGCGCCGCATGACTGGGCTTGTAGCCCCACGTCTCGAACTGTTGCGCGAGTGAGGCCGGATCGAAGTCGGCGAGCGCGACCAACGCGGGCCGGGGAAAGGAGGAAGCGGATGCGTCCATGCTAAAGCACACAGACAACGACGGTCGGTTGGAAACGATGAATCACGCCGCTTGATTTAACGGAACGAGCATGGCCACGCACGACAAAAGCCGCCGTCCACGCTGAAGGCGTGACAGAAATTAGCCGGGGGTCGAGCAAGCAACGCGAGCGAACACCCCCGGAAATCGTCCCCACAAAACCCATGCACCCTGAAGGGGTGCGAGGGATGCCCAGCGTCATCTTGCTACGGAAACCAGCATTTGACAGCCTGCACTCGCAATGAGCAGCCAACGCAAAAAGGCCATCAAGACGATCCGCTCTCACGCATGGCGCTAAGCACACATCCGGGCGGTGCAGCGGACAAAGCGGGTCTCGTTCACGAGGCGCTGTGGGGCGTTCGCGCCTTGCTTGCGGTTCTGAATGGCGAAGCGTCGTCTATCCGCATCGAAACTCCTGGCGATGATGGGGCGGAATTTCATCTCATGCGTGGGACTGTCCGCGAGCATTGGCAGGCGAAACGCCAAGTGACGGGACAGAAGACGTGGTCTTTTCAGCGTCTGAAATCTGAAGGGGTTCTCACGTTCTTCTTCCAGAAGTTCCGCGCGGGCGAGCGATGTGTCTTTGCATCCGTCTCGGACGCCCCGGAACTGCGGATGCTAACTGAGAATGCGGCTGCAGTGCCAACGCTGGCGGAATTCAAAGCGCAGTTTCTGGACAAGAAGCGAAGCGCACAGTTCGCTGAACTGCGCGAGCATCTTGGCCTACCGGCAGATCAGGAGACATTTGAGTTTCTGCGGTCAGTGACTGTCCACGGTGGGCGTGAGGTCACACTGGAATCTCTGCTTGGCTGTGCCATCGGCGCGACGTTCCAAGGGCCGTGGCAGAATACGATGGCAGTGTTGCGCGACCTCTATCTTCTCAGCGCCCACGAAACGATCACGGCGGCGAGCATTGAGCAACATTTGCAAGTTCGTGGCATCTCGCGACGACGCGTGACTGCTCCCGATGCACGAGACCGCATCCTCGCCGTCACGCGAGGGTATGTGGCGGGCCAGCGTGCGAAGCTGATTCGTGGTACTCCAATTCGTCGGGCTGTGGCGGATGACATCATCGGCAAATTTCAAAACAACTCTGCGTCTCTGGACATCCTCATCACGAGCGCCGCGGGCGGCGGGAAAAGCGCGTGCCTCTGCCAAATCGTGGAAGGATTGCAGGCGGCCGGAGTCCCGGTGCTGGCCTTCCGCTTAGACCGTGTGGAGCCTGTCGCCTCGGCAATAGAGTTGGGTGAAAGGCTTGGCCTTGGCGAATCACCCGCTTTGGTGTTGGCGAATACTCATCCTGGCCAACCCGTGGCACTCATCGTTGACCAACTCGACTGTGTGAGTTCGACATCGGGTCGGCATCCGGATTTCTTCGACACCATCGCCGCAGTTCGCGACGAAGTGCTCGGTCTTCGCCCGCGAAGCCCGATTCACCTCGTGATGGCCTGCCGGAAGTTCGATTTCGAGCATGACCATCGGCTCAAGCAGCTCACCACCAAAGGTCAGGCACCGATTGAACTCGGAGAGTTCACGAGCGACGAAGTCAAAGCCGTAATCGCGAAAGAAAGCGGTGATCTGTCGAAGCTCACGCCGCAACAACAAGCAATGCTACGACTGCCGCAAAACCTTGCGCTGTTTGTGGACGCGGGTCTGGCCCGGACTGAAAACCGTTTCACCACCTCAAAGGAACTCTGCGATGCTTACTGGACCACCAAGCGCAAGGCGGTGGCAACTCAGCGCCCCAAGTTTGACACGCACTGGCAGTTGGCGATTAAGCATCTCGCCTCAACCATGAGTGACCGCCAGGAACTGTCGGTGCCAGCGACCGCGATGGATGGGTTCCCGCCGGAGTTTCTCGAACGGATGGCTTCGGAAGGTGTGCTCACTTGGGACGGGCGGCGCTACGGTTTCGGGCACGAGACGTTCTTCGACTATTGCTTCGCCCGCACTCAGCCGAACGGCGGACGGGATTTCATCCGCTTCCTCGAAGGTGATGCACAGTATCTGTTCCGAAGGGCGCAACTGCGGCAAGTGCTCGCCTTCCTGCGGGACGACGATTGAGGATACGATGTGCTCGTATTTCCGGTGGCAGACTGAACAGCACGCCGAGCGCGTGGCGGAACTACTGGAGCCTTTCGTCACCAAAGGCGGCGAGTGGAACAACCGGCTGCGCTACATGATGGAGGGACGGAACCTTAACAAGAGCCGCCGCTACTTCGATCTTTGTCTGCGGCTCCTTGACAACGGAACTCTCGATGAGGCGAAGGATCGCTTTGCGTCTAACGGAACATTTTGGTCGATGTTGTACGGCTTCGCCGAGGAGCGCGCCGCATGGTGTGCGGAACTGGCTGCACACTGGTTGGAACGACGGATGACGGTGGCAAAGTCATCGGCAGAACGAGAGGAATGGTCATGGTCTTTGTTGAATGACGACTTCGGCGTTGAAGACTTGTTCACGAGCGCCCGCAACGCACCTGCCGAATTTCTTCAACACGTCTTGCCGGCCGTTCTCCGAGTTGCGGAAGGATTCAAATATGTTCAGGACGATGAGGCCCTCTCCCGTGACCAAGTATGGCCATCCCGCTTTCGCGGGGAGCACATCAGCATGTCGGAGGCGTATCTCGGCGCGTGCGAAACGGCGCTCGAACTCCTCGGCCAGCAATCGCCCGATACCTTGCGTCCGTTCATCACCCAACTTCGCGCGCCCAAGCTGTATACGGCGAATCACCTGCTGATGAGCGCTTACCTTTGCAACGCCGCTGCATTCCCTGATGAAGTGCTCCGGCTTTTAGCAAGTGAGCCAAGACGGTTGCACTGCGGTTACTCCGACAGCGCCTTCTGGCTGTCTCGTCAAGTCATCGAGCGGTGTTCTCCGCATTGCACGGAAGAGGTTTTCCGCGCCTTGGAAGCAGTCTTGCTGGCGTTCGTTTCACCCCACGAGCGGACGAAAGACGGAATGCGGTGCCGTGGTCATGCCGCATACAATCTTGCTTCCGCTCTCTCAGATGCGCGGCAGCACAGCCGCACCAAGACGCAAATCGCAGCTTGGAGAGAGAAATTTAGTGATCCGGACGGTCCACCGCGGGGCATCCGCTCTTACAGCGTGGTCTCTCCGATTGAGCAGGAGTCCGCGCAACACATGACGGACGAGCAATGGCTTGGGGCCATTACGAAATACAACTCAGCCGAACGACGGCACGACTTTGAGCATCCCGAGCGCGGAGGCGCACATGAACTCGCGAGTATGCTACAGAAATTTGTGAAGGAGCAGCCGGAGCGATTCGCGCAATTGGCACTGCGTTTCCCCGATGATACGCAACCGAGCTACTTCATGAACGTGCTTGACGGTCTGAAGGAGGCAACAATCTCAACCGAGAAAAAACTGGTAGTGGTGCGGCGGATGTTTGTCCGGAACGACAAGGCTTGTTTGTGTGCTGCCCTGGATTTACTAGGTGAAATTAAAGACACCAGGCTCCCTGACGATGCGATCCAATTTGTCCAGCGTGCCGCGCAGCATTCCGACCCGGAGTCTGAACTATGGGACGGTGAACGACCTTACTATGGTGGCGACATCCTCACTCACGGCATCAATACCGTTCGCGGGCACGCCGCCGGCACAATCCGCAACCTCATTGACCACGACTCAAGTCATCTAGCCGATTTTTCGGCGGTGATCGAGAAGCTCGTGACCGACCCAAGCTTGGCAGTGCGGTCTGTGGTCGCATCAATGTTGGCCGCCGTCGCTCGCCATGACACCCCGCTGGTGTTGCGGTTGCTGGATCGGTTGCTGAACGCTGACGATCGACTTCTCGCGACACCCTACGTGCGTGAATTCATCCAACGAGGACTGCGCGAGCATTTTGCACACTTTGCTCCGACGATTGAGCGGATGCTGCACTCCACGCGGAACGAAGTGAAAAAGCAGGGCGGGATTCTCGCCTGCCTTGCCAGGCTTTATCACAAAGCTGCTGACACTCTTTCTGAGATGGCCCTTTCCGGTGACGAGTCTTGTCGTCTCGGCGCATGTGAAGTAGCGAAAAGCAACCTGCTACACACAGAGTGCCGCGCATGGTGCGAACCAACGCTACTGCGCTTGTTCAGCGACGGAAGCAAGGCCGTCCGCACGCAGGCCGCAGGTTGTTTCTGGCACCACTGGCATTCACCCGACACAGCACTCACCGATTACGACTCGTTGATTCGGAGCTTCCTCGAAAGCCCCGCGTTCGCAGATGAACCAACCTTCCTCTTGCACGCACTGGAAGACACCAGACGCAGGGTGCCGGAGGTCACGCTCGATGTCTGCGAGGCTTTCATCACCCGTTGCGCCGAGGGAGCCAGAGACATTCGCACTTCACTCGCCGCTGACGAGCACACCATCGGGAAGCTTGTCTTCACCGCGTATGCACAACTCCAATCGCAAGGTTTGCAAGCGCGGGCGCTCGATGTGATTGACCAGATGAGCATGGAAGGCTTCAGAAGCGCGAGCAGTCATCTATCAGAGTTTGAACGCTGAGAACGGTGGCACCCCTTCAGGGTTTTTGGATTTCTTAGGAACGCTTTCCGGGGGTGGTCGCTCGCAGACTCGCTCGCCCCCCGGCTAATTTCTGGCAGCCTGCCGGGCTGCGGGAGTTCGAGCGTTCACGGAAATAAAAAGCCACCCCGGTTTCCCGGAGCGGCCAGATGGGCGGTCACCACGAGGGCGACACAACCCTGCGTGCTCTTCGCCGAAGCGATGGCACAAGGTCTCCTTGTGGAGACAAACTTACTTCTTCTTCGCCTTCGGAGCGGCGGCCTTGCGCTTCTCCTCGATCTCAGCCTGCGCGGCGGCGAGGCGGGCGACGGGCACGCGGTAGGGCGAGCAGCTCACGTAGCTCAGACCAATCTTGTGGCAGAACTTCACGCCGT
>JBBQYK010000250.1:0-7786 GCA_038208765.1 Verrucomicrobiota bacterium | reverse complement strand
AACGAGATGAAAGGTTTTGATCCCAAAACTGGGAAGGAACTGTGGAAGACGGACGGCTTGAACCCGCTGCTCTACACCTCGCCGATGGCGGGCGAAGGCTACGTGGTGGGACTCGGCGGTTTCTTCGGCGCTTCGGCGGCGGTCAAGATGGGCGGCAATGGCGATTTGTCCGCGCAGAAAGCCTGGACCGTGAAACGCGAGAAGCGGCATCGGCTCAGTTCCGGCGTGATCAAGGACGGGCATATTTTCATCAGCAACACCATTGGCGTGGTGGAGTGCCTGGAATTGGCGACCGGAAAACAAATCTGGGAAGAGCGGCTCAAGGCCACGGCGGCGAATGGCGAGACGTGGGGATCAATGATTCTGGTGGGCGACAAGCTTTACGTGGTGAACCAGTCGGGCGACACCTTCGTGCTACGCGCGAATCCGAAGCAGTTCGAGCTGCTCGCGACCAACCCGCTCAAGGAGCCGTGCAACACCACGCCCGCCGTCTCGAATGGCGAACTCTTCATCCGCACGCAACAGACGCTCTGGTGCATAAGCGAAAAAGGCTCGGAGCGCGCGGCCTTGCGCTGAGTGCCGGTTTGAAAAGTAGCGGCAGGCATCCTGCCTGCCAGTGAGGGCCGGCTTCCAGCCGCCCGGAAGAAAAGCCGGGGCTGGGGAGGTGGCGTGAAATAAACTGCGGGCTTCTCACTTCGAGACCTGATCCCGCCGGGCTGGAAGCCCCGGCTCACCGTCAGCCAGGATGGCTGCCGCCACATCCGCCCCTGCGTTCAACGCGAGAGCCGGTAGAACTTTTGCGCGGGCGGCACGGGGTTGGTCACGGTATAGGAGCCGGCGGTGATGACGGCGGGCGGGAGATTCGACCAGACGGGCGAGCCGGTCATCGCACTGACGGATTGCAACGTGTAGCCGGTGTAGCTCGCGGGCCACGTCAGCACCACGGCGCTGCCCTGCGTCCGAATCTGAAGCGGCGGTTTGACGAAGATGCTGAGACCGATGCTCCCTTCCGCCGCGTTGTATCCGTCCACCGCGATGGAGTAGGTGAGTCCGTTGATCGCATTGATGGTGACTTCGCTGGACAGCCCGAGGAAATCGTCATTCGACGCGATGGTCGTGAGCGCGCCGACGGACGCTCCGCTGTATACCCCCAGCAGCGTGTCGTAAGAACTGCCCAGGGTGCTCACAACGGTCGGGCCGTTGGTTGGCGCGACCCAGCGGAACCAGAGCGAACGTCCGCCCACGTTCCCGGCGTGCGACGGTTCGGAAATTTCCTTGGTCGCGCCCACGCTGTTGTCGGTGATCGAAATGGTATGACCACTCAACACCTGAGCGTTGGCGAAGGCGTCGTTGTCCGGCGTCAGCAGCCAGTGCAGCGTGATCGATCCGCTTTCCGTTTCGGGCGCGTCAAAGTAGCCATCGACCGCGATCCGGTAGGTCGTTCCGGCCACGGCCGTAAAGGTGACCAGGCTGAGCGTGCCGGAGCCTGAGTCATCGTCGCTGGCTACTTCCGTCAATCCCCCCACGCTGCTGCCGGTATAGACCGCGAGCAGCGTGTCGAAGGTGCTGCCCTCCGTGTCGAACGTGGCCGGGCCGGAGTTCGGCGCGGTCCAGCGATACCACAGGGATTTCCCGCCGTCGTTGCCCGCGTGGAATGGTTCCGGATCTTCGATGGTCGCGTTGCCATTGTTGTCGGCGGCGGTGCCGCTGCTGCCGTTAATGATCCGGGCATTGGCAAACAAGTCGTTCGTCGAGACGACCACATTCTGAAAATTCCAATTCAGAACGATGTTGCCGCTCGCCCCGTTGTAGCCGTCCACGGCAATGCGGTAGGTGGTGCCGCCGATGGTGTTGAAGGTCAGCAAGCTGGTGACATCAATGCCGGAGTCATCATCGCTGGCCACGGCGGTGAGAGCATTGACGGCGGCTCCGGTGTACACGGCCAGCGTGGTGTCAAAAGTACTGCCCTGGGTGTCAAGCGTGAGCGGCCCGCTCGCCGGCGCGGTCCATGAATACCAGATCGAAGCGCCGCCGATGTTGCCGTTGTGGTTGGGTTCGCCGGCTTGCTTGGTCGCACCGACGTTGTTGGCGTTCGTCGTGCCCGTGGCATTTGGCAGGGTTTTGGAACTGGCAAAGTTGTCGTTCGCGATGGACGTGGTGATGACGAAGTTCCCCACGCTGCTGGCCGTGCCCGTCGGCGTGGTCACGGAGATCGGGCCGGTGGTCGCGCCCGCCGGGACGGTGGCGGTGATCTGCACGGTGGAGTTGACGGTGAAGGCCGCGTTCACGCCGTTGAAACGCAAGGCGGTGGCCCCGATCAAATTCGTGCCGGTGATGACGACACTGTTGCCGGCGACCCCGGAGAGGGGATTGAAACCCGTGATGGTGGGCAGAGTGCCGGCCACGACGACCGAGAAGATGAACGTCATGTTCGACGCGGAGGCGCTGATGCTGGAAATCTGAATGCCCGTGGCGGCGACGGTGCCGCCTTGATAACGCTGCGTGTTCGGCACCGTGCCCGGTCCAATCGTCGAAACGCCACCGCCGTGATAGACATCGCCGGCGTCGCCACGGTTGATTTTGCGTTCCATGTGGTAGGCCCCATCCGCCTGGAGCAGCGCGACTTTCAAATGATTGTTGTTGCCCGGCCAGCCGGCCTGTCCCGGATACCCCTCGTTCTTGTTGTCAGACTTGGCTTCGTCGATGTGCCAGATGGCGAGTCCGCCCTGCGGCATGATGGCCTCGAACCCGACCGGCTGGCGGTTCTCGATCAACAGATACTCGGTGCTCGGAAAACCATTCGTGATGCGATACGCGAGCGGGACGGTTTCCGTGCGGGGCACATTGTGAACGCCGGGGCCGATGATCGTGGGGTTCACCCAGCCGAGCTGCTTTTTACACCACGCGCTCAAATGGGGCGGGTTGCGCTGCGACATGTTGAAGCCCCAGGAGTTGGCCATTAAACAATAGGAGCCGATGCCCTCGCTGGTGTTGTCGGTGTCGTACAAATCCGGCAGTCCGAAATAATGTCCCGTCTCGTGTGCGATGACGCCGATGCGTGTGATCTCCGTGCCGCTGGTGCTCCAGAGCGCGGCCTCGGTGTGGTAGTCATACACCTTCACGCTCGTCCCGTTGCCGTTGACGTCGCTGCTCGTCCAGCGGCCACCGGGCAGTGAGAACAGCGACCAGCGGTGCGACCAGATCCAGTTGCCCGCGCCGCCGCCTGTTTCCGCCGCATAACCGGAGTGAATGATCGTCAGCGCGTCCACGAAGCCGTCGTTGTCCATGTCGAACTGTCCGAAGTTCACCAGGCCGTCCGCGGCGACCAGCGCATCGCGCACCATGCCCTGCGGATTGGCGGGATACGATCCGCCGAGGCCGCTGCTGCCGTTGGCGTAGTAGGCTTCCGTCTGCGGCAACGTCACCCACGCGATGACCGTGCTGTTCAGCGTGAGGATGCCGTAGGAGGCCTCCTTGTAATAATCTTTCACGCTGCCGGTGGGCGCGAGCACGGGATGGCCGCCCACGGTGTTGAAGATGGTTTCAAATTCCGCCGGCGTGCGCGTGTGAGCGGCAAGCGTGTGATCGCTGAAGCGGCAGAGGATGACGAGATTCTTGACCGTGCCGGAGGGCGCGATGTTGGAGCGGGGCGGGGCGGCGGCGAGGGCGGGCGCGGTCAGCCGGTCATGCTCGGTCTTGATGAAGTCGGACGAGGGGCGCGTGTATTTGGTGAGTCCCGCCGCGCGTGGATTGTCCCGGCCCACGAGCAACGCGGTGGGCGCAAGACCACCCTTGGCGTTCAAGGTTGCATAAACATACTGCCCTCCGGCCGCGACCACGGCGTAGCCGTCCGCATCCTCGTACCAATGGGTGAACTCATCGCCGTGCGCGCGCACCGTGATGACGCGGCCGTCCGGCTGTCGGACATCGACTGGGATCGAGCTGGCGTTGATGGCTTGGGCGCGTTCACCGGCGACGCAAAGGAGAAGAAGGGCGAACAGTTGGGAACTTAATGACAACCCGGCGAACTTAGAAAATTTCATGGTGCGTGATTTGAAACCGACGAATGAATGACACGATCATCGTCGCGAATTGTCAATCCGCGTTTGGGTTCGGCCGGTGACGATTTGGATCGTGGCCTTCAGGTCGCTTCAACTCACCACTGTCGGAAGCCATCTAAAATTCTGACGCCGCAATCCTGCGCACAGCGATGAGGCGCGAATGCCGCGTCCCACGCTTACTCGCTGTCCGAGAGCTCCGGCGGCTCCGGCAGAATCAGCGCGACGAGCAGCGCGGGCAGAAAGAGGAACGCCGCGTAGAGCAGCGTGGTGCGGAAATCCACGCCACGCGTGATCACGCCGGAGAACGCGACACCCGCCGCTGAGGCGAGGCGCCCGATGTTGTAGCAGAAACCCGCGCCCGTAGTGCGGAGCAGCACGGGAAAGAGCGGCGGCAGATACATGGTGAACAGTCCGAACACGCCGGAGAAAAATCCCACGCACGGAAACCAGAACCAGACCAGCGATTCCCACGAGCGCGCCACCATGAAGGTGCCGGCCATCGCGAGGAAGAAGCCCGCATACATCAGCGCGATGGAGCGGCGGTAGCCAAACTTTTTCGCGAGCAGCGACGAAAAAAAATTTCCCACGATGGACACGCCGATGATGAGGAAGAAGGCGATGCTGACGATGCGTTGCTTTTCTCCGTCGATCCATTTTGCGACCGGCGCGGTGCTGCCGCTGGCGGCGTGGCGCGCGGTGAGTTCGCTCGTGAGTTCCGGCAAACTGCGGAGATGTTGCGTGTGCCAAAACATGAAGGCCCACCACGCGGTGAGTCCGCAGGCGCAGACGATGATGGTGAGCAGCGTGGTGCGGCGCACGGATTTGCCGAAGAGATCGAGGATGCCGGGCTGGCGCGTGCCGGACGCCTTGACCGAGGCTTTGGCGGCGTGCCATTCCGCCGGCTCGGGAACGTGGCGGCGAATCCAGAAGACGATGAACGCGGGCAGCACGCCGACGAGGAAGACCCATTTCGGCGCGAGGTCGGCCATCATGTAAGTGGTGAGACAGGCGAGCAGCACGCCAAGGTTCACGCCGGTTTGCAGCACGGCGGCGATCCACGGACGCCAGCGTTTCGGCCACGTCTCGGAGAGCAGCGCGGAGCCAACGGCCCATTCACCGCCGATGCCGAGCGCGGCGATGAAACGGAAGATGAGCAACTGCCACCACGTTTGCGCAAAGAACGAGAGACCGGTGAAACAGGCGTACGTGAGAATGGTGAGACTGAGCGCGCGGCTGCGGCCGAGAATGTCGCCGAGCCGCCCGAAGAACGCGCCGCCCAGCGCCCAGCCGGCGAGGAAGGCGGCCTGGATGATGCCGCTCTTGTCCTTGGCGAGCACGGCGACCGCATCCTCGGCGAGTCCGGGATTTTGATTGAGCACGAGCGCGGTGACGAAGGGCAGGGCGACGAGACCGTAGAGGTGCATGTCCAGTCCGTCGAAAAGCCAGCCGAGCCACGCGGCGATCCCAGACTTCCATTGTTGGGGCGAAAGATCGCGCAGGCGGCGCGCTTCGGGCTTCGCGCCGGCGGTGGCGGCAGCAGCGGACGTGTTCGTGTTGCTCATGTGCGTTCGGGAGACGCGCGGAGACTATTGAAGGATGCGCGCGGAGGGAATTTCAATTTGCAGTGATTGAAATGGTTGCAACTTTCCGCCCGTGATCCGACTCCCTTTCTTATCCGGAATCATGCAGTCGAAAAGACCGGGGAGCACAGCCGCCCCGGCTGTGGTTCAGCGCGCCCCCGCGCTGAACCCGACGCGCGGGACCGCCCCAAACGGTGAGTGTTTTCCGGCGCCCTCCGTGGGCCGCGAGGCGCGGCCCACGGCGCCCGGGGCGGGCGCGGTCCCGCGATCAACTGCATGGTTCCGGCTTATGTGAAGCGGAGGAGAGGGGATCGGGACGATAACTACTACCGTCGCATCGGCAATCTTCGCGCGCCTTCCTGAAAAACACGTTGCACTTCCTCCGCCGACAGGGCGCGGTTGTAAATCCGCAAGTCATCAATTGATCCTTGGAACCGATCACCGACGGGAGCCTCCGATTCATCCGCGCCGATCAGAATGGCGCGGCCTGGCGTGTAGTGGATCTCTGGCTGGCTGTTCGGCGAGCCGCTGTTGATCGAAGTGATGTGCGACTCGTTCAGAAACAATTTCTTGGTCTGACCATCGAAGGTCATGGCGACGAAATGCCATTGGTGCGGCTGAAGCGGAGGGACGTTCCAGCCAGAAGGCGTGTAGTTTTGGGCGTGGCCCACGTCGATCTCGATCAGGGAATCGGTGTTGATGCGGACGAGCCAGGAGAGAAACGGGTAACGCCACGGCGGGCCGTTTTGCGCGCGACCGGCCACGGTCATGGATTGATCATACGAGCGCGCATTGAACCATGCAGAGACGGTGATGGCGTCCGACGGTCGCAAGCTCTCGGCATCGCCGATCGTGAGATAGCCATCGCGACTTTCGACGGCACCGGAACCGGCGACAACCAGTTGATCTCCGCGCAGGATGTTCAATGTCCTGCTCTGGAGTTGCAGGACAAGCCGGTCGGGCGCGACGGGCGGGGTAACAATCGTTTCAGGCGGCGGCGGCGCCTGAACATTGGCCTGGTTGGAGAAACTCAATTTCCACAGCACGAGGGCGAAGACGATGGAGACGAGCACGAGCACAACGACGGCCGCGATCAGAATGATGTGCAACGCGCTCTGCCGGGCGTCCGGGGCGCGGCCGGGCAGGGGCGGTGGAGTGGGGCGGCCAGCCTCGGTGTTCATGGCGGGAGGATGTGTGGACGGGGCGGGGCGTCAAGCGTGCAGCCGGGGCAAACGTCGGAGCGCGGACCGCCGAGTCCGCGTGGTCATCATTTTGAGATTTGCATCGTGGTCACGATTGGATCGCGCGGACTCGGCGGTCCGCGCTCCATCGTCGCGAAATCAGAATTGAAACGGCGCAGTCCTTCAGTAATCTCCCGCTCCCGACGGCATGGAGCCGGAGGCAATTTACCTGATTACATTTATGGCACTGCGACTTGGCGACGAAGCACCGAACTTCACGGCGGACACCACGGAAGGCCGCATGGATTTTCATCAATGGCTTGGGGGCGGCTGGGGCATTTTGTTCTCGCACCCGGCGGATTACACGCCTGTCTGCACCACGGAACTGGGCGCGGTGGCGAAAATCAAAACGGAATTCGACCGGCGCAATACCAAGGTCGCGGCGGTGAGTGTGGACCCGATTGAATCGCACCACGGCTGGATTGCGGACATCAACGAGACGCAGGGCACGCAGATGAATTTCCCGATCATCGCCGACCCGAAGCGCGAGGTCGCGGCGCTCTACGACATGATTCATCCGAACGCGGACAGCACCTTCACGGTGCGCTCGGTGTTCATCATCGGGCCGGACAAGAAGATCAAACTCACGCTCACGTATCCGGCCTCGACGGGGCGCAACTTCCTCGAACTGCTGCGCGTTATTGATTCGCTCCAGCTCACCGCGAAGTTCAAGGTCGCCACGCCGGCGAACTGGAAGGACGGCGAGGACTGCATCATCGTGACGGCGGTGAAGGACGAGGAGATTCCCGCGAGCTTCCCGAAGGGGCATCGCCGCGTGAAGCCGTATCTGCGCTACACGCCGCAGCCGAACCGGTGAGGCGCTGTAGCGGCGGGGCGGGGTATCGCCCCCCCTGTCCACCACAAAACCCGCGCGCGAAAGGGGCCCCCCCCCAACCGTGTTCCT
>JBBQYK010000249.1:0-7786 GCA_038208765.1 Verrucomicrobiota bacterium | reverse complement strand
ACGGCGTCAATTTCATCAATGAAGATCAAACACGGCGTGTGCTTGCGCGCCTGCTCGAACATGTCGCGCACGCGGCTCGCGCCAACGCCGACAAACATCTCCACAAAGTCTGAGCCGCTGATGCTGAAGAAGGACGCATCGGCTTCGCCGGCAATGGCCTTCGCGAGCAGTGTCTTGCCTGTGCCCGGAGGCCCGACCATGAGAATGCCCTTGGGGATGCGCCCGCCGAGCTTCTGAAATTTTTTCGGGTCTTTGAGGAACTCAACGAGTTCGGACACTTCGTCCTTCGCCTCCTCGATGCCCGCGACATCTTTGAACGTCGTCTTGTTTTTTTCCTTCGCGAGCAGCCGCGCCTTGCTCTTTCCGAAACTGAGCGCGCCCTTGCCCGCCATTTTGATCTGCCGGATGAAGATGAACCAGATCAGCACGCCCACGAGCAGGAATGGCAGCAGGCCGAGGAGCATGTTCGTCACGAGCGTGTTCGGCTGCTTGGGCTCGAACTTGCCGCTGCGGCGCAACTGCCGCTCCAGCGAGTCATCAATGCGCAGCTTCGTGCGGAATTTGACCGCAGGTTCCTTTCCGCCGGGTTTGTATTTGCCGACCACGTCCTGCATGAGCGGGCTTTGGATGTCCCACAAGATGACGCCGTCAGTGATCGTGCCGGCGCGGAACTCCTGCATGAACTCCGTCTGTGTTAAGGGCTTGGGCGTGTCCTGCGGATTCTTGAACAGGAACAGCAGCGGGATCGCGCCGATGATGGCGATCCATAAAATCCAGGTGCGCGGGGGAACACGAAATTCACTGCCGCCTTTTTTCGGCTCTTTAGTTTCTTCAGCCATGATGTTGCAAAATTGTTTCGGAGCCTAACAGCCGGACACCTTCGCTGCAAATTGTTTGCCGTGAACCTTTCTGGGACCGCCGAGTCCGCGTGTGGGAAGCTGAAAATAGAAACACGCGGACTCGGCGGTCCGCGTTCCGTCACTTCGCCGGGGTCTTGCCCTTCTCGCCGCCGAACATCTGCCGCGCCATCTGCATCCCGAGCTTCTGCATCGAGGCCTGCTGTTCTTGGAACTTCTGGTAGTTGATGAACTGCTCGGGCGTGAGGACGCTCTTCGCGCGGTCGGCCACGCGGGCGTTGTATTGGTCCATCCACTTGAGCTGCTCGTCCATCTTCTGCGGCGTGAAGGTGTCCTTGTCCGGCATCTCGCTCTGGTCGGCGGGAATGGCGGGCGGCAGCGCGAGCTTTTCCTCCTTCATGATTTGCAGGAGCTGCGCGGTCTGCTCGTCGCGCAAGGGGGCGTTCTCGCCCGCGAGCTGCGTCTTCAACTGGTCGAGCTGCATCCGCTCGCCCACGTTCTTCTGGTAATCCTCGTACTGCGCGTAGCGTTGCTCGCCGAGCAGCGCCTTGATGTCCGCCTCGGACTGCTTCTTCGCGTCGGCCACGGACTGCTTCGCCGCCGCCGTGGTGGCCTCGTCCTGCGTGCCGCCGAGCAACGACTGCGTGGCCGCCACCTTGCCCATCTGTGAGTCGGTGAGCAGTTCCTTGAACTTGTCCTTCTCCTCGGGCGAAAGGTTCAGCTCCTTGAACAGGCCGCCATACATCATGTTGATCATCACCTTCTGCTGCTCGCGCATCATCTCGCGCATGGCGGGGTCTTTCATCATCTTGCCGATCATGTCGCCCAAGCCCGCGCTCTTGCCGTCGCCTTCCGCGTCCGTGCCACCGGCGGCGGCCTTGATGCGCTCGGCGAACGCGGTGGCGTTGCTGCGCAGCGCGGATTCATTCGTGCGGAGCGAAGTGGTGACGGAGGCGAACTGCGCGACCTGCTTTTCCAGTCGCGCGTTGTTGCGCTCCAGTTCCTGGAGGCGCTGAGTCTGCGCCTCGTCTGCGCCGGCTCCAACCGCGCGCGACTCGTCGGCGGCACTCGCCCGCGTCTCCGCCCGGCGCAACTGCTTCGCCTGCCACGCGCAGGCCAGCCCGAGCATCACCACCGCGACCGACAGCAGACCAATAATTGTCTTTTGCATAAGCACCTTTGAGTTGAAGTGGACCGACCATCATTGCTTAAAGAAATCATGTCCAAGGTTACAGGGTAAAATCTGCGCGCGTGCCTCCTTCCCCCGTTCCCACAGCGGTGTCGGCGCTGCGCCCTGCCACCGCAGTCCATAATGAAAAAGGCCGCCGGTTGCCCGGCGGCCTCTGAATTGATGATGGAACGCTTACGCGCCCTTGTCGGCCTTGGCTTGTAGCACGCGGGCGAGCTGGCTGGCCGGCTCGTTGAGCAGCGCGACGAGCTTCGTGGCCGGCGTGTTGAGCAGGCCGAGGAACTTCGCGCGCAGCACTTCGAGCGGCGGGAGTTCGGCCAGTTCGTTGATGGCCGCGGCTTCGAGGCGCTGGTTGTTCAGGAAGCCGAAGCGGGTCTTGGGCTTCTCGAACTCGGAGGCAAAGGTCTTGATGACCTTGGCGGCGGAGGACACGTCCTTCTGCCCGGTCACCACGGCAATCTGGCCGGTGAGCGTGGGGCCGAGGTCGGCCACGCCGGCTTCCTTGGCCGCGATGCGGAAGAGGGTGTTCTTGACGACGTGGATTTCCGCACCGGCCTTCTGAAGACGCTTGCGCAACTCCGTCATGGGACCGACACGCAGGCCGGTGTAATCCACGACAATGAAGAACGGGGAGGAGTTCAGGCGGGTGAGATACTCGCCGGAGATGAATTTCTTTTCGGGACGCATGGTAAGGTTCCTTTAGAAAATGGTTTGGTTCGTGAATTACGCCGTGGCTGAGAACTCGCGCATGTCGATGCGCAGTCCGGGACTCATGGTCGCCGAGAGGGTGCAGGTGTGGACGAAGTTGCCCTTCACGCTGGAGGGGCGGGCCTTGGTCACGGCCTCGATGACGGCGCGGGCGTTCTCCTCGATCTGCACCGGGGTGAACGACACCTTGCCAACGGGAACGTGGACGTTGCCGCCCTTGTCCACCTTGAATTCCACGCGGCCGGCTTTCACTTCGCGCACGGCTTTCGCGGTGTCGTCAGTGACCGTGCCGGTCTTGGGGTTCGGCATGAGGCCGCGCGGTCCAAGAACTTTGCCGAGCTTACGGACTTCGGTCATCGCGGCGGGCGTGGCGATGGCCACGTCGAAATCATTCCAACCTTCGACGCACTTCTTGATCATGTCGTCGAAGCCGACGTATTCCGCACCGGCCGCCGTGGCGGCTTCCGCCGCCGCGCCTTGGGCGAACACGAGCACACGCACGGTCTTGCCGCTGCCGTGAGGCAACGGAACAGTGCCGCGCACCATCTGGTCGGATTGCTTCGGATCAACTCCCAGCTTGAAGGCGATGTCCACGGTCTCGTTGAACTTGGCCTTGGGGAACTTGTTGAGGACTTCGACGGCGGACTTGAGCGGATAGGCCTTGGCGGCATCCACGAGTTCCAGCGCCTTGCGATAACGCTTACTACCTTGTTTCTCTGGCATGTTTTAGTGCGGTGATGGCGAATCCGGCTTTACGGACTCTCCCGCGTTTAGGGTTTCTTACTTATCCAGCACTTCGATGCCCATGGAGCGGGCGGTGCCGGCCACGACCTTGAACGCGGCCTCTTCATTGGTCGTGTTCATGTCCTTGAATTTTAACTTCACGATGTCGAGCACCTGCTTGCGGGTCACCTTGCCGACCTTTTCCTTGAGCGGGTTCTTCGAGCCGGAAGCGATGCCGGCGGCCTTCTTGAGCAGCGCGGACGCGGGCGGCGACTTCGTGATGAAAGTGAAGGACTTGTCCTGGAACACGGAGATGACCACCGGGATGATCATGCCGTTCTGGTCCTTGGTCGCGGCGTTGAACTCCTTGCAGAAGCCCATGATGTTGACGCCGTGCTGACCGAGCGCAGGACCGACGGGCGGGGCGGGGTTCGCCTGGCCGGCCGGGATCTGCAGTTTGATTTCGCCTGTCTTCTTCTTCGCCATAAAAATTTATTAAGCCTTCTCGACCTGCCAATACTCCAGTTCGACCGGAGTATTGCGTCCGAAAATGTTGACCGTGATTTTGAGTTTGCCGCGCTCGGGATCGACTTCCTCGATCGCACCGTTGAAATTCATGAAGGGGCCGTCGTTGATCTTCACGTTCTCGCCCACCGCGAACGAAACCTTCGGGCGCTCCGCGTCTTCGCTGTCGGAAATGGTCGCTTTGATGACTTCCATTTCGTCCGCCGTCACGGGCACCGGCCGATCCCCGCCGACGAAGCCAATCTTGCCAGGCGTCTCCTGGATGAAAAACCACGGCTTCGGCAGAATGCCCCGGCTCTCGTCGAGCAGCACCATGTCAATATAGACGTAGCCGGGATGGAGCTTGCGGTTCGTGACCGTCTTCTTGCCGCCGCGCACATCCACAACCTTCTCAATGGGCACGAGCACTTCCTTGATGAACTCGCCCATCTCCTCGGCCTTCATGCGCTTCTCGATGCTCTCCTTCACCTTGTTCTCCTGGCCGGAGAGCGTGTGGATGACGAACCATTGGCTTTTCATAGTTCCCTTGGTTACGAGGCGATCCACTTCACGAAGTAGGTGAGGAAAAAGTCCACCACCATGGTGAACACGCCGAGGAGCAGAATGGAAAGGATGACGACCACGGTTGAACCCTTGAGTTCGTCGCGGCTGGGCCACGAGCATTTCTTCAGCTCTTCCTTCGTCTCCGCGACGTAGTTCGTGAGCCGTAAAAGCTGGCCGGTGCGCCAGAGCACGCCAAAGACGACGGCCACGACGACCACCCAAATCAACAACTGAATGTAGAACTTGTTCACAAAAATTTTCTGACTTGCAGGGCTTTGGCCCTTTGCAAATCAACTCCACCACCCTAACTACTGAAACTTTTCCATCCCGGCCGCTGCGAAAAACGCTGGCGGAGAGGGAGGGATTCGAACCCCCGTTGGGCTTGCACCCAAAGCGGTTTTCAAGACCGCCGCGATAGACCACTCTGCCACCTCTCCAAAACTTCCGGCCGACTTGCCCATCCAAACTCTTGGCGAAGGCTGGCACGGCGTGAGGGACTTGAACCCCCAACCAACGGTTTTGGAGACCGCTACTCTACCAATTGAGCTAACGCCGTACTCACCTCTGCCTTGCCGTTAGACCAAAAGCGGGGGAACGCTTGCACGCCCCCCGCTCGTTGTCCTTCCGGACAAAATTTACTTCATCACTTCCGACACGCGACCGGCACCGATGGTGCGACCGCCTTCGCGAATCGCGAAGCGCTGGCCCTTCTCCATCGCGACGGGCTTCTGCAGCTCGACGTCAATGGAGACGTTGTCACCGGGCATCACCATTTCCACGCCAGTGGGCAAGGTCATGTCGCCCGTCACATCCGAGGTGCGGAAATAGAACTGCGGGCGGTACTTGTTGAAGAACGGCGTGTGACGGCCACCCTCTTCTTTCGAGAGGACGTACACTTCCGCCTTGAACTTCGTGTGCGGCGTGATTGAGCCGGGTTTCGCCAGCACCATGCCGCGTTCCACGTCGTCCTTGGTCGTACCGCGCAGCAGCACGCCCACGTTGTCGCCGGCGCTCGCCTTGTCGAGCAGCTTGCGGAAGGCTTCGATGTCCGTCGCCGTCGTCTTGCGCGTGTCCTTGAGACCCACGATTTCCACTTCCGTCATGCGATTCAACTCGCCGCGTTCTACACGACCGGTCACGACGGTGCCGCGACCTTCAATGGTGAACACGTCTTCGATGCACATCAGGAAAGGCTTGTCGATTTCACGCGTCGGGAGTGGGATGAACGCGTCCACCGCGTCCAGCAAATCAGCAATCGCCTTCTCGCCTTCGGGCTTGGCCGCCATCGCCGCCGTGGCGCTGCCGCGAATGATCGGCGTGGTCTCGCCGGGGAAACCATACTTCGTGAGCAGGTCGCGGATTTCCATCTCGACGAGGTCGAGCAACTCCGAATCATCCACGAGGTCCACCTTGTTCAGGAACACCACCATCGCGGGAACGCCGACCTGGCGGGCGAGCAGGATGTGTTCACGCGTCTGCGGCATCGGGCCGTCGGCGGCGCTGACCACCAGAATCGCGCCGTCCATCTGCGCGGCGCCCGTGATCATGTTCTTCACATAGTCAGCGTGGCCAGGGCAGTCAACGTGCGCGTAGTGGCGCAGGGGAGATTCGTATTCGACGTGCGAGACGGCGATGGTGACGGTCTTCGTGTCGTCACGAACCGTGCCGCCCTTGGTGATGTCAGCGTAGCTGATCGCGGGTGCGAGACCTTTGCGGTGCTGCACTTCGACAATCGCGGCGGTGAGCGTGGACTTGCCGTGGTCAACGTGGCCAATGGTTCCGACGTTCACGTGCGGCTTCGTTCTTTGAAACTGTTCTTTTGCCATTGCTAATCTCCTGCTTGAGTTTTTTTCGGTTTAACTGTTTTCCAAAATCGTCTGGAGCCCATGATCGGGATCGAACCGATGACCTCGTCCTTACCAAGGACGTGCTCTGCCAACTGAGCTACATGGGCAACCAAATGTTCGTTTGCCCGTTGCCCTGTAACGACAAAAAGCCCGCAACCTGTGCCTTTTTCTTCTGAAAAATTCAGGGTTGCGGCTCTTTTCGCCCTCTCACGGCCCAACGACTGAGCGCGGAAATTATGGAAGCACCACAATGCTGTCAAAAGGTTTTCTGACAATTCTTGGCCCAGCGAAAACTTCACCCTCGACATTTCCACCGCTCCTCCCGACGACGCATTGAAATGCAGAATCCTCAGAACACTCCGCCCGGTCTCACTTCTATTTTGTCACAGACGTGTATGGCCACAACGCGGGCCGCGGCCCGTCGCTTCATGCATTCCCGGTCTGCCCCGCGTTCAGCGCTTCAACGTCTCAGCCATGCCCTCCCGCCGAAAGCCGCCCGACTCCTCCACTGTCCGCGTCCGGATTGCGCTCAGAAGTTTCCGCGCTACGATCCAGAAGGAACTTTTCCGGTTCACCCACACGCCGTCTGGCATCCGGCTCCGCTCGATCGTCCCCTGGAATTTGTGCAAAGAACCCACTGCTCCGAACCAGCCCAGTGGAACCGGCCCGCGCACGTTCGCGTCCAGCTTTGTCATCTCCGCTTCCTGTTCGTCCACCCACACGGTGCCGAACACTTTCTGAAAAACTTTGTCTTCCATCGTTTTCACCGGCGCGCCGGTTCGCGGTGCGAACGTCATCACCAAGGTCGGACGGCCTTCCACGACCTCGCGCTTCGTCACTTGAAAATCAAAACGCTCCACCAGTTCCGGCGTCGCAAGTCCCTCCCTGCGCCTGGCCTTCTTGTTCATGTCCACGCGCGTGACGCGCTGACGGAACGCCGCCTCGCGCTGGTTCTCTTTCTCCAGTTCCTTCGCGCTCAACTCGCGCCCCTGAATTTTCACGAGGCGCGGAAAGGGCAACCCTCCAATCAAATCCACCCGGTAATGCTTCTCCGTGGATTTGACGACGCGCTCCTTTTCGTCCAGTTCCTCCGACACGGAGCGTTTATCGTAGGCGTAATGATTCGTCTCCCCGGCGCGCGCCACGACCTGCGCCCGCTCCACCACGCGCTGCAACAGATTGGAAGCCGCCGGCAGCGGCTCCGCGGCCGTGATGTTCCCGGCTATAGCCAGGCCGACACCCGCCACCACTAGGGAGACGCTGAATAAAGGTGCGTTTGTGTGAGTTTTGATTTGGGCGGGTCGAACCGGCGGTGGCGAAGGAGAGAAGGATGACTGCGAACCTCGGTGGGCGGGTCTGTCTCGGGTGGATGGAGGTGTTGGGCGGGCGTTTTT
>JBBQYK010000248.1:0-7822 GCA_038208765.1 Verrucomicrobiota bacterium | reverse complement strand
CCGCCACCCGGCGGGTGGCCATCAACCTCTTGCGGCAGGACAAGGAAAACAAACGCAGCCTCAAGAGCCAGCGCCTGCGCGCCACCCTCGACCCCGATTACCTCCGCCAACTCCTCGCCAGTTAAGATGCGTCAGCCCTGCAGCGCGGCGGCTAATCCGCTGACAAAGGCGCGCGGGGCTGCTACGGTCTGGGCGAATGAGTTTTGTTTTCACCTTGGGCCGGTCATGGCTGCTGGCGATTTTGGCGGCAGGCGGCGTGAGCGCGGGCGCGCAACAACCGGAGTTTCGCGCCCTCTGGGCGGACACGTTTCACGCGGGGCTGCGGACGAGCGCGGAGGTCACGGCCTTGGTCAACACGGCGCGGAACAACAATTTCAACGCCATCATCGTGGAGGTGCGCAAGCGCGGGGACGCCTATTACAACAGCACCATGGAACCCAAGGCGTCGGACATTTCGCCGCAGAGTTTTGATCCGCTCGCCGATCTTTTGACCAAGGCGCACACGGGCGGGCGGCGCATCGAGGTTCACGCTTGGATTACCACCTACTTGATCTGGAACAGCCAGGGCGCGTCGCCGTCGCAGACGAATCATCCCTACCTCACGCACCCGGAGTGGTTGAGCGTGAACAACGCGGGCGCGACTTGGGACGGCGGGAACTACCAGTTCGATGCCGCGCTGCCGGGGGTGCAGAAGCATGTCTATGGCGTGGCCATGGACATCATCTCGCGCTACGACGTGGACGGATTTCACTTCGACTACGTGCGCTACTCGGGGAACACCTGGGGCTATCACACGAACGCGCTGGACCGTTTCCGCCGGCGCTACAACGTCAGCGGCACCCCCACGGCCACGGACGCAAACTGGCGGCAGTTCCGCCGCGATCAGGTCAGCGGATTGGTGCGGAAAGTTTATCTCAACGCCATCGCGCTCAAGCCACAGATGAAAATTTCCGCCGCGACGATCTGTTTCGCGCCAGGCATCACGACGGACGCGCAGTGGTTTTCCGGTTCGTCGGCGTGGAACAACGTGCTGCAGGACTGGCGGGGCTGGATGCAGGAGGGGATTTTGGATTTGAACATTCCCATGGCCTACTTCCGCGAACATACGCACGCGGCGGACTGGGCGGCTTGGAGCATCTTCGCGAAGGAGCACGCGTACGGGCATCAGGTGGCGATGGGCCAGGGGTCGTATCTGAATTACCTGACGAACGTGATCCCGCAGTTGCGCACCGTGCGCGTGCCGACGGTGAACTCGAATGCGACCGCAGCGGGGATGGCGATCTATTCCTATGCGATCCCGTCGCTCGACACGTCGGCGGCGACGGCCTTCAACGCCTTGGTCAACCCGACCATTTACGACACGAATCCCGTGCCTCTCTTCGCGACGGCGGTGAACACGCCGGTGATGACGTGGAAGACCGCGCCCCTTCACGGTCATGTGAAGGGAACAATTCGCGCCGCGGCGACGAGCAACGAACTGGACGGCGCAATTGTCAGCCTGAGCGGCCCGGTGTCGCGCATTCAGACGAATGACGCGACGGGCTTCTACGGCTTCGTGCATCTGCCGCCGGGGAATTACACCGTCACCGCGACCTACAGCAATCTGGCCAGCCAGAGCGCGCCGGTGATCGTGACGACGGGCGTGGTGAGCACGGTGGATTTTTCGTTGAGCACATCGAACGCGCCGCTGCTGAACTTGCGCGCGTATCCCGGACGCACCGAGGCCATCCTCGCGTGGACGACGACGAACGCGAGCGACTCGCAGGTGGAGTTCGGACTGACGGCGGCGCTGGGGAGTTTCAGTTGGTACGACACGAACGCTGTGACCAATCACGCGGTGCTGATCACGGGGCTGCTGCCGGACACGAGTTACTTTTACCGCGCGCTGACCCGGGTGGGTGTGGGGACGAATTTCTCCACGGCGAAAAATTTTCGCACGGCGGGGGAAATCATTTCGGACAATGGCAGCGCGGTCTTCGCGGGTACCTGGACCCTGGGGACTTTTGCGCCGGACAAGTTCGGCGGCGATTATCTTTTTGCTTCCACGGCGTCCCCGGCCACGGCGACCTACACGCCGGAGATCAGCACGCCGGGGTTTTATCATGTGCACGTCTGGTATCCGCAGGGCGCCAATCGCAGCACGAACGCGCCCTTCCTCATCGCGTTCTCCGGCGGGACGGCGAGCGGCGGCGTGAACCAGACGATCAACGGCGGCGGCTGGCGCGTGGTGGCGACGAACCTGCCCTTCGCGCGCGGCACGGGCGGTTATTTCCAATGGCAGAGCGCGACCGACGAAAGCCCGAGCCGCGTGGTCATGGCCGACGCGGTGCGTTTTGTGTATGCGACGAACCAGGAACCGCCCGCGCCCGGCGGCGTCCCGCAGTGGTGGGGCGAATTTTTTTTCGGCGGCGCGGTGAACGCGACGCTGGATCCGGACACGGACGGGTTCAGCACAGAGCGTGAGTATTTCGCGGGGACGGACCCGGTGCGGACGGTTTCCCAACTGCGCTATCGAATCGATGATCGGACGAGCAACATTCTACGGATGAGTTTTTCCCCGCGTCATGCCGGGCGCGCGTATGAGTTGCAGGGGCAGGCGGTCTTGAGCACGAACGGCTGGACGGGGGTGAGCAGTACGCCGCAGACGCTGCCGAACGGCGACGGCGTGTTCGCGGTCACGAACCTGACGGGCCAGAAATTTTATCGACTCCGTGCGCAGCTTCCGCCTTGAATCAGTGAAACTCGTGAAACCTAGCGGGCAGCCGTATCGGCTTAAGAACCGCCAGCCAGAGGGCCGTGGACTAAAGAGCCAACCGCGACGGCTGGCCCACTGATTGATGAGTGATGAACGTGTTTGTTTCGTCTGACGTGCTGAGCTTAAAAGGAAAAATTTAATTATGAACCGAACCCTCACCTTGCTGGCGCTCGCCGCCCTCACCCTGTTGCCTCCTCAAGTCGCGCGCGCCGCCGGCTATCAGTTCTTGGAAGGCTACAACGTGCTGGACACCAACAATGCGCCGGCGGTAGGCACGAACTTCGGCGGCACGGCGGCCCAGGAGCGCGACATCGGCGTGGATGCCGCACGCGGCATCATCTACATCGGGCATGGCACGGGCGGCGTGCCGGACGGGCGCGGCCCCACTACGCACATCTCGGCCTTCGTGGTCACGAACGAAGCGCGCGCGGGCTCAAACTTTCGCGACACCGGTTTGATCGGCCCTGCGGTCGGCCAGCCAACGCTCACCTTTAACCAAAGCCTGGCCTACGACGTGGGCAGCGACAAACTATGGGTGCTCGGATCGCCGATCAATGCGACGCCGGTCGTCTTTTTCGCCAACGGCGGGACCCTGGGCGGCGCGCCGAACGGGGATGGTATTTCAACGATCAACCCTGCTCTGACGAAGGCTTTTCAGCTTGATACCAACCTGCTCGACGTGGGCGTGTACGCCCCGGGAGTCGCCGGACTGCCCGGGCGCGGCGGCGTGGGGCGCGGGATGACCGTCCGCACTGTGGGCGGCGTGACGACGCTGTACATTGGCATGGGCAACCATGTGCAGGCGTGGAGCAACGATCAGCCGCTGACGGGAACCAATTCGCCGTGGCGGCGCATCTGGGCCACCCAGCGCCCACCCTCGGGAAACCTGACCACGGCGCGCGTGGCGCTCACGGGCTTCAACGGCGTGAACGGCCTGGCCGTGGATGACGACGGCAACTGCTACTTCAGCGTGCAGGCCACCGGCGGGCGCATCTGGACGGTGCGGCCGGATCTGATTCAATCCGTGCCGGACCCGATGTCGCTCGACTACAACGATCTCGCCTTCGGCGGCAGCAGTGAGCGGGAAATTCTTCCGCTCATCATTCCCACCACCCCGTTGCTCTCGAGTCCGCCGCAGTCGATCACCTTCGCGCGTTTCGACAACCAGAAGAGTCTCTTCGTCAGCTACCTCCCCGGCACCTTGACGCGCGGCGTCACCCGGCTGGACATCGATGGCGGTTTTTCCTTCACCAACGGCGGGGCGTACCTTGCCGCCCGGGCGGTTGATGGTTTTGGTTCCGGGCAGCCCGCGGGCGGGCAGGACACGATTCTCGCCACCATGCGGCTCAAGGGCGGCGTGGGCGTGACCCAGCCGTACGGTGGGACCAGCGGGCTGCTCTATACCGAGGTCGATAGCGTTACCAACCCGACGACCCTTTATGTGGACGCCTTTGTCACGGACACCAACAAGGGCCAGACCATTCCCACCGCCGCCATTTTCAAAGTGCGGATTGCCTTGGACACGAATCCGCCGTCCATCTTCACCCAGCCCGCGTCGCAGACCTTGCTCGAAGGTGGCACGATCAATCTGACCGTCGCCGCGGCGGGCTTGAAGCCGCTGCACTACCAGTGGCAGGCGAACGGCGTGGACATCGCGGGCGCGAACGGCCCGGCCTATGCCATCAGCGGCGCCTCCACAAATCAGGCGGGCGTGTATCGCGTCGTCGTCACTAACGCGCTCGGCACCATCACCAGTTCCAACGCGACCGTCACGATCACGCCGCTCGTGGGCTCGGACGCCATGACGCTGCTCTGGAGCAACGCGCCCGGCTCGCGGCCCTACCTCACCACCGACAACGCGCAGCGCGGTCTCACGTATAATCCTGATTCACTCAATGTACTGGTGGTGAGCCGCGCGCCGAGCAACGCCGTCTATGTCCTCGAGGCGGCTTCCGGCAACGACCTCGGACAGCTCGGCCTGAACGGCGTGACCGGCGGCACCTTCGCCCTCAGCAAAATCGGCGCGGCGGACGACGGCCATGTGTATCTCGCGAACCTCGCGCAGAACGGTCAAGACTTCCGCATCTACCGCTGGGTGGTGGAAATCCTCGGCGATTCTCCGATGCTGGCGTATTCCGGCAACCCCAGTGGCAGCACGACCAACCGCTGGGGTGACACCTTCGACGTGCGCGGTGCGGGCAATGACATTCAGATTCTCGCCGGCTCGCGCAACAGCAACGTCTTCGCCATCTTCACGACCACGGACGGCGGGGACACCTTCACGGCCACGCCCATCACCGTGGCGGGCGCGGGCGCGAATGCGTTTGGCTTGGGGCTGGCCTTTGGCGCGGGCAACACGGTGTGGGCGAAAGGCGACGGCAGCACGCCCTTGCGGCTCGTGCAGTTTGATCTGGGCACGGGCACCGGCACCGTGCTGCAAAGTTATTCTTCGGCGCAATTCGCCGCCACCGCGCTGCCGCTGGCCGTCCTGCCTGGATCAAATCTGCTGGCTTCGATCTCCATCGAGAACCCGGACAATCTGCGGCTCTACACCACGTTCAACCTCGCGAATCCGCCCGTGCTCATCGACCAAGAATTGTTTCCGACCGACAACGCCAACGACAATTTCTCGGGCGCGCTCGAGTTCGGCGGCGGGAAACTCTTCGCGCTCGACAGCAACAACGGCCTCCTCGCCATGTCGCTCGGCACGATTACCCAGCCGCCCGGGGCGATCACCATCACGCGCACGAACAACGACGTGTATCTGAACTGGTCGGGAACCTTCACGCTGCAATCCTCGACCAATGTTACCGGCCCCTACATCGACGTGGGGCCGGCCGGCAGCAGCCACACCGAGAGCACCCTGGGCGTGCCGGAGAAGTATTTTCGGCTGAGGAATTGAACTCGTTTTCGACGGCACTCAGACGGTGCCAAAATTAAAAAGGGCGGCGTTCGTCAGAACGCCGCCCTTTGAATTTTCAGGAGAGCTACAACAACTGCGGGAACACCTTGTTCGCGTCGTAGTTCAAATCCTTCATCGCCTGTGCGACGACGCTGCGTTCGATCTGCCCCTTCTCGGCCAGCGCATAGAGCGTGGCGATGACGGTGCTCTCGGCGTCCACCTCGAAGAAGCGGCGCAACCGCTCGCGCGTGTCGCTGCGGCCAAAGCCATCCGTGCCGAGCGCGAGCAATCCGCCCGGAACCCACGGCGCGATCTGCTCCGGCACGAGGCGCATGCTGTCGGACACGGCAACGAACGGGCCTTGCTCCTTCGCCAGCACCGTCTCGACGTAGGATTTCTTCGGCGGCTCAGTCGGATGCAGCATGTTCCAATGCCGCGCGTTGAGCGCCTCGTTGCGCAGGCGTTTGTAGCTGGTCGCGCTCCACACGTCGGCACTCACGTCGTAACGCTCGGCGAGAATTTGCTGGGCCTTCAACGCGGAGTGGATGATCGGCCCGCTGCCGAGAAGTTGCGCCGTGTGCTTCTTGCCCTCGGGGCCTTGGCGGAATTTGTAGAGGCCGTTGAGGATGCCCTCGGTCACGCCCTCGGGCATCGCCGGCTGCGGGTAGCCCTCGTTGTAAAGCGTGAGGTAGTAGAAGACTTCTTCGCCGTCCTGGTACATCCGCTTGAGTCCGTCGGCGATGATCACGGCCAGTTCGTAGGCGAACGCCGAATCGTAGGCGTAAATCGTCGGCACCGTGCTCGCGGTGAGCAGGCTGTGGCCGTCCTGATGTTGCAGACCTTCGCCATTGAGCGTGGTGCGACCGTAAGTCGCGCCACAAAGGAAGCCCTTCGCGCGGATGTCGCCGGCCAGCCAGATCTGATCGCCGATGCGCTGGAAGCCGAACATCGAGTAGTAGATGAAGAACGGAATCATGTTCACGCCCACGCTGGCGTAAGCCGTGCCCGCGCTGATGAACGACGACATGGAGCCGGCCTCCGTGATGCCCTCTTCGAGAATCTGTCCGTCCTTCGCCTCGTGATAAAAACTCACCGTGTGGTTGTCCACCGGCTCGTAAAGCTGGCCTTTCGACGAGTAGATGCCGAACTCGCGGAACATCGGGTCGATGCCGAACGTCCGCGCCTCATCTGGAATGATGGGCACGATGTGGCGGCCAATCTTTTCGTCGCGCAACAGTTTGCCGAACAGATCGACGAACGCGCCCGTGGTGGAGATCGTCCGGTCGCCGGAGCCACGCAACGCGCCGGAGCCGAAAGTCTCGACGGGCGGCGTCTCCAGCTTCGGCGCCTTCACCACGCGCTGGGGCAGCGTGCCGCCGAGCTTTTCGCGGCGTTCGAGCAGATACTTGATCTCCGGGCTGTCGTCCGCCGGCTTGAAGAACGGCATGTCCGCGATTTTGTCGTCGGAAATCGGGATGTCGAATCGCGTGCGGAATTCGCGCAGCTCCTTCTCGTTCATCTTCTTTTGCTGATGCGAAATGTTGCGGCCTTCGCCGGCTTCGCCGAGTCCGTAGCCCTTGACCGTCTTCGCGAGGATGACCGTGGGCTGGCCCCGGTGGTCCATCGCCGCCTTGTAGGCCGCATAAACTTTGCCCTGGTCGTGGCCGCCGCGCAGCATCTTGCGCAACTGCTCGTCGCTCAGGTGCGTGACGCGCTCGGCCAGCGCGGGGTATTTGCCGAAGAAGTGCCGGCGAATGTAGCTGCCGCTCTCGACGATGTATTTCTGGAAATCGCCATCCACGCACTCATTCATGCGGCGCAACAACAGGCCGTCGTGATCGTTGGCGAACAGTTCATCCCAGTCCGAACCCCAGATGACCTTGATGACGTTCCAGCCCGCGCCGAGGAACGCGCCTTCGAGTTCTTGGATGATCTTGCCGTTGCCGCGCACCGGTCCGTCGAGGCGCTGGAGGTTGCAGTTCACGACCCAGATCAGGTTGTCGAGATTCTCGCGCGACGCGAGCGTGAGCGCGCCGAGCGTTTCCGGCTCGTCTGATTCGCCGTCGCCCACGAAGGCCCAGACCTTCGGCTCGTTCTCCGTGGGGATGAATCCGCGCGCCTGCAGGTAGCGCAGAAACCGCGCCTGATAAATCGAGATGATCGGC
>JBBQYK010000247.1:0-7864 GCA_038208765.1 Verrucomicrobiota bacterium | reverse complement strand
TCGAGTTGTTGGCGGATGCCGGGGCGGCCGCCAGAACTGAAATGCAGGCCAGACACATCGACAGGGCGAGGGCGATGGATTGTTTCATGTTTGGATTTTTGTTGTGGAATGAATCTGCTGTCAAAGTTCTTCGCGGTTTGGATTCCCCAGCTTGATGACCTTCAGCGCCACGCGCCGCCGCACCGGCTCGGTTTGCTCGGCCACATGCACGACACCGCACCCGCCTTCGCCGACCCGTTCCAGCAACTTGTAGCGCCCGAGCGTCTGGCGGCTCTTCGGCAAGTTCAATCTTGACTGTAGGGCGAACAGGTTCGACCTGCGGGTCAGGTGCCGCCATGAAGCCGCCCGCCGCCGCATCCGCCGCGAGCAAGACCAGCACGCGCTCGCGCAGCGCGTCGTCGTCCCCGCAGCGTTTGCGCAGGAACGCGTCGCGCTCCGCCGGAGTGGCGAACTCCAGCGCCGCCTCGAACAGCACTTCTTCCCGACTGGGCTTTGGATTCATCGAAGGTTTCGTGTCCATCTACCAAACAATGCGAAATCCGCGATTCAAAAGGCTCACGGGGATTGGAGAATTTTGCCGGAGGCATCGGAGCGCGGACCGCCTAGTCCGCGTGATAGTTCCTCCGTGAAGTATTAGCCTATTCAAAAGCACAAGAAAACGCGGACTCGGCGGTCCGCGCTCCGGCTCAGGAAATCAGCCCGCGCTTCTTGAGCATCGCTTCCATCGCCTTGTCCATCGCGTGCTCGGCGAGCGGCTTGGTTACTTCGTCCAACTTGGCGGTGGCGTCCTTGAGCTTCTTCGGGTCGCCGGTCTTGGTGCGTGGTTCTTCAGTGGCAAGCACGGCTTCAATTTCTTCCAACGCGGCGTCGAGTTGTGCTTTGTAGTCGGCTTCCAACTCGCTGGCGTATTCGGCCATCGTCTTGCGCGTGGCGGTGATGGTTTCGCCGGCGCGAATCTTCGCCTCGATCCATTGCCGGGCGCGCAAATCATCGAAGGCGTGCTCGACGGATTCCTCGACCATCTTCTGCACGTCGGCGTCATCGACATCCACGGCGCTCTGCATCGGCACAATCTTCTGGTGGCCGGTTTTCACGTCGCGGGCGAGGGCGTGGAGAATACCATTGGCATCAATCTCGAACTGCACGCCGACGCGCGGCACCCCTTTGGGCGCCGGCTCGAATTCGATCTCGAAACGGCCGAGGCTCCAGTTGTCGCGCACGCGTTCGCGCTCGCCTTGCACGACGTGGATGAGCATGGAGCGCTGGTTGTCCACCGCGGTCGTGAACATCTCGCCGGCCTTCACGGGAATGGTCGTGTTGCGCGGGATGATCACGTTCATCAAGCCGCCGAAGGTCTCGATGCCGAGCGAGAGCGGCGTCACGTCGAGCAGCAGCAGGTTCTTGAAGCCGCCGCTCAGAATCTCCGCCTGAATCGCCGCGCCGAGCGCCACGGCTTCGTCCGGATTCTGCGAGGTGTTGAGCTGCGGGCCTTTGGTGGTGTGATGCTCGGTGCCGAGCCGTAAATCGCCGCGCGACTCCGCAAACTCCGCGCAGCCGAACCACTCGCTCACGAGCTGACGCACCAGTGGCATCCGCGTCTGCCCGCCGACGAGGATGATTTGATCCAAATCTTTCGCCTCCAGCTTGGCGTCCGAGAGCGAGCGCAGGCAGTGGGCGCGCGTGCGTTCGATGATGTCACGCGTGAGCTTCTCCAGTTCCGCGCGCTTGAGTTTGTAGCTGAAACTGAATGCCGGAGTGAGGAACGGGAGTTGAACCTCGACTTCACTTTCGCTGCTCAGGCGAATCTTCGCCTGCTCGGCGACTTCGCGGATGCGGGAGAGCAGCGACAACTGTGTCTGTGCCCCTGGCGTCCCACCGGGTGGAGGCGAGCTTGGTTCCATTGCACCCCGACCCGGCAGGATGCCGGGGGCACTCTGGTTGATCTTCTCCACCAAGAAATCCACCAACCGTTTGTCCAAATCATCGCCGCCGAGCCGCGTGTTGCCGTTCGTGGAGAGCACTTGGAACACGCCGTTGCTCATTTCCAAAATCGACAGATCAAACGTGCCGCCGCCGAGGTCATACACCGCGATCTTTGACTTCTCCTTGAGCTTGTCCAAGCCGTAGGCCAGCGCCGCCGCCGTCGGTTCGTTCACGATGCGTTCCACGGTGAAGCCCGCCAGTTCGCCCGCCTTCTTCGTCGCGTTACGTTGCGCGTCGTTGAAGTAGGCCGGCACGGTGATGACCGCGCGCGTGACCGCTTCGCCGAGCGCGGCTTCGGCGTCGCGCTTCAACTTCTTCAACACCTCGGCGGAAATTTCCTCCGGCGTCCACGCGCGTCCGTGGATGTCGATGCTCACCTGGCCCGTGCCTTCGCCGCGCACCGGATACGTGACGAGCATTTCCTCGCGCGCGATGTCCGCGCCGCGCCGCCCCATGAAACGCTTCACCGAATACACCGTCTCGGCGGGTTTCAGCACGCGCACACGATTGGCCTTGTGACCGACGATGGGTTCCGCTCCCGCCGCCGGCACATGCACCACGGACGGCGTGAGCCGCTGCCCCTCCGCATCCGCGATGACGAAGGGAATGCCCGCGTCCACCGTGGCGACGGCGGAATTCGTGGTGCCGAGATCGATGCCGACAATTTTGCTCATGTGATTTTCCGCTGCGGTTCCTGGCTGCCTCAATAAACTTCGTCGTGCGTGCCGATGTCCTCGAAAACCGCGCGGCTGTTTGACAGGAATGAGAACACCACGCGCACGTCGTATTCGATGGTGAAACTCCACTGGGCGCGCAGTTCACCAGAAAGTTTGTGCGTGCGGAGCCGGGGATCGTGCGGGTTGGCGGTGAAGATTCGCCGCCAGAACTTCTGCTCCAAGTCCTTCCGGCCTTCGATGCGTTTCTTGAAGGCGCCTTTGAATGACGAGCTAAAGGCAACCTGAGTCATTATGCGCCGAGTGATTTCTTCAAATCCGCAACCGAGGCGGAAAACTTAAGCTTGCCGCGTTTCGCCTCGTCCAGACTGCGGCGGTGGTTGGCCCGGATTTCGTCACGCCGCTCCTCGATTAGGGCGCGTTCGAGCAGAAATTTGAGTTCCACTTTCTCCTCCAAGGAGCGGGTGCGAACCTCCTCGACCAATACTTCAAAGCTCGGACTCATGCGGAGAATTTGGGCGCGCAGGCCGGGTTTGCCAATGGAAATTCACGAACGTCAGCGCACCAACCACCGCTCGAATTGAAAGATCAGTTCCAGCCCGGTCACGAGGAGGAAGGCGAAGACGACACGCATGAAGTTCTTCTCGGAAATTTTCTTGTTCATCCACACGCCGAGCCAGACGCCGAGCGGGACGAGCGGGAAGAAAATCGCGCTAGTGATGAGAGTCTCACGCGTGATGAGTGCGTGCGGGGCGAAGACGGGCAGCGGAATCTGCGATTGGTCGATGCAGAAGAAGGGCATCTTGAGCCAGTTCACGAAGGTGAAGATGAGGACGTTGGTGGCGACGAAGACTTCCTTGGGCAGCCGTTGCGGGATGAGGAACATGCTCATCACCGGACCGGCCCCATGCGCGAAGGTGGAGGTGATGCCGGTGGCGAGACCGATGGGGATGCCCACGCGGTGGTTCGGCGCGAACGCTCCTTCGGCGCGAAAGATGCGATCCTTCACGAGTTGGAAGAGGACGAAGGTGACGGCGATGATGCCGATGGCGATGTTGAGTTCACGCGCCGAGAAGCGGCCGATGAGTTGCACGCCGATGACGATGCCGACGATAACTCCGGGGAGGACGAACTTAAGGTTCTCCGCGCGCCACTTGCCCCAATAGTTCCAGAGCGAGAAGGCGTCGCCCGCGCAGAGCAGGGGCAGGATGATGCCGATGGCGTCCTTCGAGCCGAAGGTGAGCACAGCGAGCGGCGTGGTGAGTAGGCCGAGTCCGCCGCCGAAGCCGGCCTTCGAGATGCCGATGAACAGCACGGCCACGATGGCGAAGAAAATTTTCGGAGAGAGTTCCGGCACGGCGGGGCGGATGAAACACACCGCGCGACGAAACACCAAGCTCCAAGATCCAAGCCCCAGAAACGCTCCAATAACCAAACTTCAAAAATCACGGACGTTCGCTGGCTGAGGCCAGCTTGGTATTTGATGTTTGGTGTTTGTCTGGAGCTTGGTGCTTCGCTTCTCCCGCTCACTCCAACATTTACAACCGTCCCTTGAGCGCGGAGATTTCGGCCATGACGAATGTGACTTCACTCGAACTGAGCCGCGATTGCGACGCGGTGCAGATTCCGCACGGCTCGCCGCTGCTGCTGCCCAAGGGCACGCCGGTGGACATCACGCAAACTCTCGGCGGCACCTTCACCGTCCACGCGCACGGCGGGCTTTACCGCATTGCGGGCAAGGACGCGGACGCGCTCGGCCTGGAAATTCCCGTCGAGGAAAAGAAGGCCGTCATCGCCGCCGACGTGGACGAAAAGCAAATCTGGGAAATGCTCCGCTCCTGCTACGATCCCGAGATTCCCGTGAACATCGTGGACCTCGGCCTCGTGTATGACCTCGTGGTGGAGAAACTTCCTTCCGGCACGAACAAGGTGAGCGTGAAGATGACGCTCACCGCACCCGGCTGCGGCATGGGCGGCGTCATCGCCGGCGACGCGCAGCAAAAAATCCTGACCCTCGACGGCGTGGAAGAGGCGGACGTGTCCGTGGTGTGGGACCCGCCGTGGCACCAGTCCATGATCTCAGAACAGGGGCGGAGGATTTTGGGGCTGGAGTAGCTTTTTCGGGTCGCGTTTCGTTTCGGCCCACCATGATGTTAGGCCGTTCTCGCACGCCATGAATATCCGCAATCGAAAAGCAAAGGGATGGAAACGAGTGGTGGTAGCGGTGGGCGCCCTCTTCTGTCTCGGTATGGCAGTCCTCATGGCTTGCGTCCCGGAGGGCGAGACATTCTTCCGGCACACCGGTAAGTGGATCGCCTTCGGTATCACGGGAGTTGGTGGTCTGTGGCTTGCAGGTATCGCCGTCCGTGGCGACGCACGACAAATCGACAAGGCACTTGATGAGATGAGCAGCGGGTTATGATGACGCCACGGCCTAACCGAGCCGCTTCCTGCTGACCGGCAGGCGCTTCCAAGCTTGTCCTGAAACACGCGGGGAGTATGGTCACGCCATGATTCAGACCGTCGAAGCCATCGTGGACGAGCGCGGGGCGGTGCGCCTGCTCGAACCGCTTCACCTCGAACGCCGCCATCGGGCGCTGGTCACGATTCTGGCCGACGAACCGACGGAGGCCCACGAGACCGCGTTGTTGAGCGAGGCCACGCTGGCCGCAGACTGGAACCGACCCGAGGAGGACACGGCATGGGCGCACTTGCAACAGGCTCGGTAGTTCTCGTTCCGTTTCCGTTCTCAGACTTGTCGCAGAACAAGCGGCGCCCAGCCGTGGTGCTCGCGAGCGCGGAGCGCGGCGATTGGATTCTCTGCCAGATCACGAGCAGTCCCTATTCGGACACGCGGGCCATCACCCTCACCGATGGAGATTTCGCCAGCGGCGGGCTGCGGCTCATCAGCTACGCGCGCCCCGCCAAACTTTTCACCGCCCACGAAAGCCTGTTCGTTTTCGAGGCTGGTGTTTTGCACGCCGATGCGCTCAAGAAAATTACCGACGAAGTCGTGGCCATCATTCAACGGGGCAGCTAGGCCCGTGCGGTCTAGCTCATCTGCGTGAATCCGCGTTTATCTGCGGTTCAAAATCACATCCCCGGCAGCACGATCACTTCTCCGAGCCGCACCCAGCCCACGCGCTGCTCCGCGTCGCGGACTTGGAGCCACACGCCTTTCGAGTCGAGCACTTGCGTTTCTGCGCCGTCGCGCAACTGGAAGGCGGCCTGCGATTCGTCCAGCGGCCCGAACCGCGCGGTCACTTCACGCGCGACCACGATGGCTTCGCCGCTGCGCTGATCGCGCAGTGACGCCAGCAGTCCCGCGCCCCCCAGCAGCGTGAGGAGCAGAAACGTCGCGGCGGTTTTGAAGTAACGGCGGCGCGTCCATTCACCCGTGGCGAGGACGAAGCACATGGCCCAGAACGCGGCGACGGTCAGCACGGTCCACTCGTTCAGCGTGGCGAGGCGCACGAGGGATTTCGCGAGCGGCACGCGCGTGCGTTCGTCGCCGTAAATTTTTCCGCGCACGAATTGCAGGTTGGCCCGCAGCGCGGCGTCGCGCGGCGTGAGCCGTTCGGCGAGCCGATACGCGCCGATGGCGCGGCCCAACTGGCCGGACTTGTAGGCCGCGTTGCCGAGATTGAACCACAGGCTGGCCGTGGGCGGATTGGTGAGCGCGAAGGTCTCGTAGGCTGACACGGCCTCGGCAAACTTGCCTTGCTCGTAAAGTTTGTTCGCCTGATCGAAGGCCGTGGGAGAATCGGCGGCGTGCGCGGTGAACATCACGGCCAAAAAAATCAAAAGCATGGTCACGCGCGCCATAGTTTGACCGGTCCGAAACGGAATCAGAACCAGGCCTGAAAGAGCGGCCTCTCCACCCGTCGTCTGGGGCCGACCTTTGAATCCTGAAAGGATTCCATAAATCAGCCCAGCGTTGCGTCGCCGGGACGCTACGCTGGGTGGCCGTGTTGATGAATTCATCAACTCTGAAAGAGTTGAATCACCGGGCGAAGAATGGAGCGGGTGATGATGCAACCCTTTCAGGGTTGAGGAAAATCTTGGGGACACGTTTCCCAGGGTAGCGCGACGGACGCGCAACCCTGGGCTGGATGATTTCAATCCTTTCAGGATTGAGGATGAGCCTGCCGACATGCGGGCGGTGAAGCGGCCTGAAAGGCGCGCTCCGAGACGCTGCATTCGCCTGCTCACGATTTCCCCCATTCCTGCAATCCGCGCAGCGCCTTCTCCAGCTCTGGCGCGACGGCGGAGAGTTCCTCGCTCGATTTCACCGGCGCGTAGCGGGCGAGGTTGCATTGCTGAAACAGTGCCTGAATCGTCGCACACAATTCCGCCGGGGCGCCCGCCGGACGCAGCCGCTCCGCGACCACGGCCTCGGTGATGGAATTCGCCGGCACGTCCAGGCACTCGCCAATCTGCTCCTGCAAACAGCGCATGACGGTGCCGAAGAAGGCGTCGGAATTTTTCGCGGCGGCGTGCTCGCGCAGTTCAACCAGACCCTGCCGCAGCTTCTGCATCACTTCCGCGCGGCGGCGGGCTTTCGGATCGTTCGCGAGACGCTCGCCGCGTTTGCGCCAGACGAACAGGCCGAGCCACAGCGCGGGCGGAATCACCTGCACGCCGAGAAACCACGGGCGCGCGAGAAGCGGCGTGCTCACGGACGTCGCGCCGAGATGCGGCTTGATGTGCGCGAGGTCGGACGCGGGCTGCGCGGGCGCGGCGTTGCTTGCGCCGGGCAAGCTTGGCATGGCGACCGTGCCGCCGACGGACGCGCTGACGTTCAGCGGGATGGCCGGGCCGGTGAGCGTGCGAAATTGTTTTTGATCCGGATCGAAGAAGGAAAATGCGAAGGCCGGCAACGCCTTGAGTCCCGCCCGTTCTGGCACCACGACTTGCTCGAAATTTTTTGTGCCGCTGTTGTTGTTCGGATCACCGGACTCAATCGCGCTCGTGGCCGGATACGTTTTGAACTCGCTCCAGCCCGGCTGCGGCGGCAGGCGCACGGCGTCCAGCGCGCCGCGCCCGGCGATTTTCACGCGCACGGTGATGGGGTCGCCGGCGGCGAGATTCGTGGGCGCGGCGGCAACGGTCATGGTGAAATTTCCGACCGCGCCCGCGAAGGTCGGCGGCATGTTCTGCGCGGGCACGGGCAGCACTTGAATCGTGGCCTGCTCGGTGGCCATCCG
>JBBQYK010000246.1:0-7900 GCA_038208765.1 Verrucomicrobiota bacterium | reverse complement strand
GGCGGCTCGATGGACCGTACCATCTGGGCCGTGCAGCCGGAGAACGACACGCTGGAAAATCTGGTGAGCTATCTCGCGGGCTACGCGCCGTCCGTGCTGCGACCGTATGGCATTGAGTGCGAGTTGGATTTGCCGGCTGTGTTGCCGCCGCGTCGGTTGCACGGCGACACGCGGCAGCAGTTGTTCCTCGCGGTCAACGAGGCCTTGAACAACGTGGTGAAACACTCGCGGGCGAAACATGCCTGGCTGCGCGTGGCCTGGGAGGAGCCGTGGCTGGAGATCGTGGTGGAGGATGATGGGTGTGGCTTCACGCCGTCCACTCCGCGCCCGGGTGGTGGAAACGGACTCAAGAACTTGTGCGAGCGTTTGGCAACATCAGGTGGGGATTGCACGGTGCGGGAACGGAGTGCCGGCGGCGTCTGTGTGGAGATGCGGTGGTTCCTTGGCACGCCAGTCGCCAGATAGACCGGAACCTGCCGCCTGTCTGTAAAGTTGAAAACCGGCGGCACGCGTTTGTCTTAGCGCGGCAACAGCCACCAGCCGAGTAATGTTCGGCGCTTCCCCTACCGTTCACTTCCACGGATTGGGCGCCATTTCCACCACGGGGAAACGCCGCACGCGCGTCGTCTTCTTGCGCTGCACTTTCGAGGTGGCGTCGGAGAGGGCGATAAATTCCATCTGGCTGCGCGAGGGTTTCTCACCCTGGGCCGGCTCGGCCCGCAGGTAGGAACCGTCCGGTTGCAGCAGCCACGCCTTCACGTTGTCCGCGAGCAGGATGGGGAAGATTTCGTTGCAGATGCGTTTGCGCAACGCGGGTTCCTCGATGGGGAAGGCGATTTCCAAGCGGCGGAAAAAATTTCGCTGCATCCAGTCGGCGCTCATGACGAAGATTTGTGACTGGCCGCCATTTTCAAAATACGCGACGCGACTGTGTTCGAGGAACCGATCAATGATGCTCCGCACGCGGATGTTCTCACTCAGCCCTTTCACCCCAGGCCTCAGGCAGCAGATGCCGCGGATGATCAGGTCAATGTCCACGCCGGCCTGCGACGCGCGGTAGAGCGCCTGGATGGTCTGGGGATCGACGAGCGAATTCAGCTTCAGGATGATGCGCGCGGGCTGCTTCTTCTTCGCGAACTCGGTTTCGCGGTCCACCAGGGCAATCATCCGTTCGTGCAGTTCGAACGGCGCGACGAGGAACTTCCGCATCCCCTGGAACTGACAGATGCCCGTGAGCAGGTTGAACAGGTTCGTGGTGTCCTCGCCGAAGTCCGGCCGGCAGGTGAAAAAGCTCAGGTCGGTGTAGAGCTTCGCGGTCGTGGGATTGTAATTGCCCGTGCTGATGTGGACGTAACGGCGGATGCCCTCGCTCTCGTTGCGCACCACGAGCGACATTTTCCCGTGAATCTTGTAGCCGACCAGCCCGTACACAACATGCACGCCGGCTTCTTCGAGCTGGCGCGACCATTGAATGTTGCTGGCCTCGTCGAAGCGGGCGCGCAATTCCACGACGGCTGTGACCTGCTTGCCGTTCTTCACCGCGTTCATCAGCGCGCCGATGATGCGCGGGTCGCCGCCGGTGCGATAGAGCGTCTGCTTGATGGCCAGCACCTTCGGATCTTCCGCCGCCAGTTCGAGAAACTCCACGACGCTGTTGAAGGAGTCGTACGGGTGATGCAGCAGAATGTCGCGCTCGGCGATGGCGGCGAACAGGTCGCGCTGCCCCTTGAGCGGCGCCGCCACCGGTGCAATGAACGGCGGGTCGCGCAACTCGGGGGAATGATCGCCGTGATAGATCGCCATCAGCCGCGTGGGATTGAGCGGGCCGTCGATGACATACACGTCTTCGTCCTCCAGGCGCAGCGTGCCGAGCAGCGCTTTGCGAATTTCCGGCGGACAGTTGTGTTCCACTTCGAGCCGCACGGCGTCGCCCTTGCGGCGGTTGTGCAGTTCGTTCTCCACGGCCTTGAGCAGGTTCTCGATGTCCTCCTCGTCGATGTAGAGTTCGCTGTTGCGCGTCACGCGGAAATGGCAGTAGCCGAGAATTTTCGTGCCGGTGAAGAGGTCGCCGAGAAAGTGCCCGATGATCTCGCCCATGAACACGAAGTCAGCGCGCTCATCCTGACGCGGCAGCCGCACGAGGCGCGGCAGCACGCGCGGCACCTGCACCACGGCGAGATGCTGGAGCACCTGCCCGTTCTGCGTCATCTCCAACTGCACGACCATGTTCAGCGACTTGTTGAGCAGTTGCGGAAAAGGGTGCGCGGGATCAATGGCCAGCGGCGTGAGGACGGGACGGACTTGCGCGAGATAATACTCTCTCAGCCACGCGAGGTCCTGCGCGCTGAGATCGTCCACGTCGAGAAACTGGATGCCGCTCTGCGCGAGTTCCGGCACGAGTTGCTGGCGCCAGCAGACGTACTGCTCGTCCACCAGTTCGTGAACGCGTTTTTGAATGGCTTGAAACCGTTCCGTGGCCGTCAGCCCGTCCACACTCTGGCCGACCACTTCGCTTTCGATCTGCTGCTTGATGGCGGCGACGCGCACCTCGAAGAATTCGTCCAGATTGGAGCTGAAGATGGAAAAGAACTTCACCCGTTCCAGCAGCGGCACGCGCGGATCGCGCGCCTCGGCGAGGACGCGGCGGTTGAACTCCAGCCAGCTCAGCTCGCGGTTCAGAAAGTGCGCGGGGTTCGGTGAACTCATTCGTGTCCAGTGTCCGCGAAAAGCGGACGGGTGGGAAGGGAAGCCTCGTGACAACGCGGTGAACAAAAAAGGCCCCGGTTCGCACCGGGGCCTTCGAAATCCAGACTTCAGCTACTTCATCCGGTCGAAGGTTTTCTGGAGAATCTGCGCCGCCTCCTGGCCTTTGAACTTCTCCTGCATGGAGGTGACGATCTTCGCCTCGTTCGCGTTTTTGGTCGGCTTGTTGACCTGGTAGAAGATGCCGAACTTTCCGGGGAACGGCTCGCCGGCGATCTTGTAGGCCGCGACTTCGTCAGTCTTGTCGTGGTCCTCGGGCATGAGATCAAACTTGCCGCCCTTGCGCGGGGTGGCCGCGTCGAACGCGCCGGGAAAGAACTCGATGCACTCGCTCAGGCACTCGATGAAGCTGAATCCGTCGTGATCCATCGCGGCTTCCATCATCTGGAGCACATGGTTTGGATTCGTGGCCGTGGTGCGCGCCACAAAAGTTGCACCCGCGCTGATCGCCTGGCGCATCGGATTGATCGGCTGATCCACCGCACCCCAAATGTCGGTCTTCGACTTGAAGCCGAGCGGCGACGTGGGCGAGGTCTGTTTCTTCGTCAGGCCATAGACGAAGTTGTCCATCACGCAATAGGTCATCTTGATGTTCTTGCGCGCGGTGTGATTGAAATGATTGCCGCCGATGGAGAAGGCGTCGCCGTCGCCACCAAAGACGAACACATGCAGGTCGGGCCGCGTGAGCGACACGCCGCTGGCAAAGGGCAGGGCGCGTCCGTGAATGTAGTGCGCGCCGTGCGCCTGCACGAAATACGGGAAGCGGCTCGAGCAGCCGATGCCCGCCACCGTCGTGATCTTCTCGTGATGAATCTTCCGCTTCTCGATCAGCTTGAAGTAAAGCGCGAGCACGGAGAAATCGCCGCAGCCGGGGCACCACGTCGGATGGTCGGCGGCGGTTTCTTTCTTCGTGAGACCCTTGCGGTCGGCGTCCGCGATCAGCGGGATGGGCGTGGCGGGAAAGTTTCCCGTGCGGGCCAGCGGTTCAAATGGGTTGGCGAGTGTGCTCATGTGCTTGGTGTTAAAAATCGGGCTATTTGGAAATGGGTTTGTCGTGCATGACGTAGGCTTGGGGCGCGGCGGATTCGTTGAGCGCGGCGTCAGCCAGAAATGCTTTGAAGCGCGTGACTGCTTCATCAACGGTCGGAAACACTTCGTCCTGTCCGATGAACGGCGGTGTGTCCTCAAAGTTTTCTGAAACACCGGTCTCGCCGTTGGGGCTGTAATCAAATTCAAACTCGCGCCCGTTCAAAACGACATACAGCAGGCAGACTCCCGAAGGCAGCGGATTGAAATCAAACTTGGCCGTGGGATAAGTGCGGACGATTTCCCAGACCAGTTCTTGCAGTTGAATGGGAGTCTTCATCGTCGGCCTGGCTTATTGAGAACGGGAGTGGTGCTTCCTTTCCGAAAGATGGCAATCCGTCCGTCGGGCGCGCAGTAAATTTGATGGCGTCGCGTATCGGCTTCGATGGCACCCCCAGGCGTCGGGTAAATTCTGTCGGCCTGCGGCGGATACATCCGGCCGGTGAACTTTTTCGGCGCAGGCGTCCGTTTCGGCAGCGGACAAAATTCCTCTTCGACCTCCTCCATCAGCCGACACACCAACTGCAACGCCTCCTCCGCCGACGCGGCGGGCGGGGCGCCCGCCAGCCGTCGAAAGAAGAGTTCCAGTCGTTGCGTTATGTCCATCGGCGATCATCTGGTGAGAATAGTCGCTCAGTTTTGCGGCTGCGCCAGCGCGCGCGCGCGGTCGAGAATCTCCCGCACCTTCCACGTCAGGCCGTCGGTCTTGGTGATGCCGCGAATCTTCGGGTTGCAATAACGCGCCCGCAGGATTTGCGCGAACTGCCCGTAGCCGTAAAGCCCCTCGTCGTTCAACTCGACGACGAAGATGTGATGGAAGCCCTTGAAGATTTCCTCCAGCCCGTTCGGCAGCGGATTGATGTGCTTCAAGCTCAGTCCCGAAATCGCATCGCCCACGCCGCGCGCGCGCGCCACGGCTTCCGTGATCGGCCCGAGCGCCGAGCCCCAGCCCACGAGCAGGATTTGTCCCTCATCCGGCCCGATGGTTTTCTGCTTCGGAAATTCCCACGCCAGCTTGCGCAGCTTGTTGCGGCGCTTCGCCGTCATCTGCATGTGCAGTTTCGGCGAGCCGGTCGGATGGCCCAGTTCGTCGTGCTCCAGTCCGGTGACCACGGGATACTTCCCGCTCGCCACGCGCGTGCCGGGCGCGAGATGCCGCGTGATGCCATCGTTCGCCGTGAGGTCGTAAGGCTTGTGGTCCGTCACCGGCGTGAGGTCGGGCGTGAGGTCCTGACAAATCTTTTTCAAGTCCGGCTCCATGAACGCCTCGATGCGCGTCGCGATGCCCTGGTCGGTGAGGATGATCACCGGCGTGCTGTACTTGCGCGCGATGTTCACCGCTTCAATGGCCGTATAAAAACAATCCTCCACGCTCGCGGGCGCCAGCACCACGCGCGGCGAATCGCCATGACCGCCGAAGCACGCGATGTTCAAATCCGACTGCTCTACGCTCGTCGGCATTCCGGTCGAAGGCCCGCCGCGCTGCACGTCCACGATGATCACCGGCACCTCGGCCATGTGCGCCCAGCCGATGGCCTCCGTCTTCAAAGAAATTCCCGGACCGCTCGAACCCGTGACCGCCACGCGCCCGCCCCAGCTCGCGCCAATCGCCATCGAGACCGCCGCGATCTCGTCCTCCGTCTGGATGAATGACCCGCCGTATTTCGGCAGCTCGCGCCGCAGCAGCTCCATGATGTCCGACCACGGCGTGATCGGATACCCCGCGCCGAAGCGCACGCCCGCCGCGATCAAGCCATACGCCAGCGCCTCGTTTCCGTTCATCACCACCTGATGCCCGCCTTTGCCTTCCGCGTCGAAGAACTCATACGTCTTCAGCAACGTATCCAGCGAACGGCTGTAGCCCGCCGTGAAACACGCCAACGCGTTCGTCACCACCGTGGGGTCCTTGCCCGTGAAACGCTCCTCCACCAGCTTCGTCAGCTTCGGCACGTTCAAGCCGTAAATCTTCGCCAGCAATCCGAGCGAGTAAATGTTCTTCCCCTTGTCGCGGCCCGTGCCGCCCACGGCCTCGACGGTGAGACTCGAAATCGGCACGGCGACATGATGGTAACTCTCCTCCCACTCCGGCTTGGGCGTGACGTGATCGGAATCGAACATCACGATGCCGCCGAGTTTCACCGACTTGATGTGGTCCTCGTAGCTGTGCTGGTAGAAGCAGAGCAGCAAGTCCGCCTCGTCGCCCGCGCTCAGCACTTCGCCGGTGCCGATGCGGACCTGGAAGATGGATGGCCCGCCCGAGATGGTGGACGGGATGGTCATGAAGGTCATGACCTCCTGTTCGCTGCGGCCGGCGAGGCGCGCGAGGAAACCGCCGATGGCCTGGATGCCGTCCTGCGAATTCCCGGCGATGCGGATGACCGCCTCGGAGATGCGGGTGGTTTTCGGAGCCCCGCCTGTGGGGGCCAAAGATGCTTCGCTCATTTCAATTCAAGTGCTGCAAGTGCTGCTTTAGGGACGAACTACAGACGAAAAGAAATCGCCACGTTCAAGGGCGATTTCAGAGCCGCGACGGTAGCAAGGAAGCGGGGAGTGTCAATGAGGCAGGGAGGGGTGACTGATGGGAAATGCGCGGAGCGCGGCCCTCCAGAGCCACAGCGCGTTCGCACGTTCAGGGCAGTTGTAGCCTTGGAGAACCGAGCTCCTGTTCAACTCGCTTCCCCGCTCTCAGCCTTTTCATCCAGCCGCCGCCGCTGTTCGTAGAGAAACCACGCCTCCACCTTTTGCCGCGCCCAAGGCGTCTTGCGCAGAAACGTGAGGCTGGACTTCACGCTCGGGTTCAACTGGAAACAGCGGATGGGGATGCGCTCGCCCATCTCCGCCCACCCATGCTGCGCGACCAGTTCGTTGATGATCCGATCCAGCGTAATGCCGTGCAACGGATCGCGCGGATGTTCGGCAGGCGATGGCATGGTGTGAATTGTTTCGACGGCGCGATGAACTCGCGTGTCGCTCCTCGGGCGTTCCGTCAGGTCGTCCGCCGGGTCGCGGGTTCGGCCTTGGGCTTCTCTTTCTTCGGCTTCCTGACTTCACGTTTCTGACTGCGATTTCCTTTGGCCATAATGATCTCCTGCTAATTGTTGAACCCCAGCTACGCCGCTTTGAACGGGTTTGGCAATAGAAGACGCCGGGCTGGTCAGGGCAAACGCATCTAAATGCTTTGCTAGTTCTGGGTTTTCATTCGTCTGCCCCAATTCGTTTGCCAGCTTTCATTCCGGCAGCGGAGCCGCAGACGAATTGGGGCAGACGAATAGAAATCCATCGTCGCTGATTCTCAGTTCCTCGCGCAGCCCGATGAGTTTTGATACGTTTGCCCTACCGAGTTGGTTGCAGCACGGGCATGTCTCGTTCCTCATCATTCGCTTTCTCGCCGTTGCCACCAGAGCATGAGTTCGAGGCCGGTGCGGTTCGGATAGGAGCGCGGCACCCAGCCTTGCTTGAGCGTGAAGTGCGGCAGGAATCTCTCCATCAGTTCCTGTTGCGTGCAGCCGTGGGGCGGGCCGTCTGGCTGGTCGCGCAGCATGTAGTGGACGGCGAGGAAATGTCCGCCGGGCTTCAGCCAGCGCAGCACCGCGCGCACGTAGTCATCCCGGCGCACGGGCTGGATCGCGCAATAGAGCGTGTGCTCGAACATCCAGTCGAAGGGCGTCGTCGGTTCGCTCTCCAGAAAGTTGGTGAGTTCGAATTCGGCCTTCAGGCCCGCCGCCTTCGTGCGTTCTTGCGCCAACTGGATCGCGGAAGGTGCGAGGTCCAGGCCCGTCGCCGTCCAACCGGCGGCAGCCCAAGCGCGCACGTCGTGTCCGGTGCCGCAGCCGGGCACGAGCACGCGACCGCGTGGCAGTGCAGCGGACGCGGCGAGAAAATCCACGAGTCCGGCCGACGGCTCGCCCTTCTCCCATTGCGTGTCGCCGGTTTGGTAAAGTTTTTCCCAGTCGGTTTCGTTCGTCGTCTCGCTCATGAGGGAAGGTTCGTCGTTCCGGAATGCGCAGGCGAGTCAAACGTCGGAGCGCGGACCGCTGAGTCCGCGTGTTCG
>JBBQYK010000245.1:0-7906 GCA_038208765.1 Verrucomicrobiota bacterium | reverse complement strand
GAAGAGCGATTCGTGCGCGATGGAACTGCTGACGGCTTCGCGGGAGACGTAATAATCCGGAGTGAACAGCCGGACGACCGTATCCGTGTCCTGCGGCGTGAGGGCGACCACCAGATCGATGTCGCGCGTCATGCGGGGCTGCGCGTAGTAGTTCATCGCCATCGAACCGGTGAGCATGTAGGCAAGGCCACCTTGCTCCAGCCTCAGCGAAACGTCGCGGACGATGTCGAGTTCGTTGTGCATGGGATCGGAGGCCTGACTAGAACTCGCCGGTGATTTGGTTCAGTTCTTCGCCCCGGCCAACTCCTCTTCAAAATCCACGATCTCTTTGATCTGCACCAGAAACCAGCGGTCGATCTTCGTGAGGTTGAAAATCTCCTCGATGGTGAAGCCGGCGCGCAGGGCGTGGCCTTCGGTCAGATTCATTTGACCCGTTTCGCCTTGGCTTTGCGGGCCGTACGGTAGGAAGTCAGAGTTGTGCATTGGCCAGCCGCAACTTCTGCATGGGTGTGGTCCTGCAGGACATCGTAAGCGTGGAGGCCAGTTCCGGCCGGAACCTCGGGCCGGTAAATCTTCGCGCCAGACTCCTTTTGTTTCCGCTGATAATAAGCTGCGGCCACTTTCGGGTCGTAATTGAATTTCTTGGCCAGCTTGCGACGGATGGCCCAGATTTCTTCCAGCGTTTCGTCACGTTTCGTCTTCATCGTCTTGCTCCATAAGTTCCAGCGGTGTCACCAGCAGAGGCGTGCGCAGGCCGAGCAGGGCATTGATTCGCCGGATGTGGTCGGTCTTGTTTGCGTTCGCCAGATGCTTGCAATTCCACGTGACCAGCATATCGCACTCGTGAAAGGACGCGAGTGCCAAGTGCGCCGCGTCGCCCAATCCCTCATGCGGCATGAGTTTGTGTGCCAGATACACCTCGATGATTTCCTGAACTTCAGACGTGTAGGCAACTTGTTCGAGCGGCTGAATCACTGCCAGTGCTGCGGCACGGCGTTGGGCATCGGGAATCATGCTCAATTCTTCCCGCACGACAAACGAAGTCACCAAGCGCCGTTTCACCGGCAAATGCCACCACTCGTGAGTCCATCGCCGCCGGATACGCACGTCATCTGTGTCACGAGTCTCGGTGTAGAAGCTTGCCACACTGGTCTCGACATAGATGAGTTTGCTCATGCTCTAATTCCTCGCCCCCGCCAGCTCCTCCTCAAAATCCACAATCTCTTTGATCTGCACCAGAAACCAACGGTCAATTTTCGTGAGGATGAAAATCTCCTCGATGGTGAAGCCGGCGCGCAGGGCGTGGCGGATGAAGAAGATGCGTTCGGCGTTGGGCACGCTCAGTTTGCGGCTGATGACGTCGCGCGGGAGGAGGTCGCGGTCGCCATAGACTTCCGTGCCGATGCGCCAGGGTTTGCCGTCGCCGCCCAGGCCGCTGCGGCCAATCTCCAGCGAGCGCAGGCATTTTTGCAGGCTTTCCTTGAACGTGCGCCCGATGGCCATGGCTTCGCCCACGCTTTTCATCTGCGTGGTGAGCGTGGGATCGGCCTGCGGGAATTTCTCGAAGGCGAACCGCGGAATCTTGGTGACGACGTAATCAATGCTCGTGAACCACGCTGAGGGACCATCCGTTTCTCATGGCAAATTCCGCAGCCACGACGGGTCCACGTCAAAGTTGATCACCCAGACCTTGTTGTAGAGGTGGTCCTGCACGATCAGGTTGCCGCGCTCGTCGAAGGCGATTTCGCCGGGCGCACCCATCGGCAGTTCGATCACCGCGTCGGGCGTCGGCTTGGTAAGCGGACTGCGGTAGAGGTAAAGCTGGTTGGTCGCACGCGTTAGCAGGTTGGGGAAATAGCCGTCGTTGCCCACTACCATTTCGTGCCGGCTGTTGAACGCCACGCACACGGGCGACTGCGGGTTTTGTCCCGGCCAGAACGTGCGGTTGTTCACGCCGTTGGTGAAATTGTTCACCACATAAACGCGCTGCGCCTGAATCGGCGGGAACATGGTCGCGATGCTGGCCAGGTCCGCCGCCAGGAACGCGAGGATGCGCCCGTTGGCGTGTAACTCGTAGGTGTTATCGACGACGAACAGATTTCCCAGCCGGTCGAACTTGATGTCGTTCACGTCGCCGAAGCTGGCTGCGTCGGGTGAGAGGCTGCCGCGCCCACGATTTATGGCGGTGCCGATTTTGTTGGTCTGGCCAATGACGGCATCGACGAGCAGCTTGCCCGCCCAGGCGTCCGGATTGCTCACGCGCAGCAGCCGATGCGCGCTGGTGTCATAGACCCAAAGCTTGCGCGACGCCGGGTCGAAGGCCACCGGCTGGCTCGCGCCGTAGCTCACTTGCGTGTTCGGATCGTCGGCCCACCACAGCGGTATCAGCGTGCGCAACGGGGCCGCGCCGTTCGTCAGCGGCAATTGGTAGAGCAACAGCTTCGAGTGTTCGCTGACCGTCCAGAGCCGGTTGCTGTGATCGATGGCGTGCATGGCGCGGCCGAGCAGCACGTTGCGGTTCGTGACCGTGAAACCATTTGGCTGGCCGATGAAGAGGCTCGCTGGCGTGCCATCGATCGCGCCCAGGAAATTCGTCCACACCAGATAACGCTGGTGATCGCGGACGATCAGTTGGTCGCGAAACGCGATCACCCCCAAACCATCTTGGTGGAAATTCGCCGGGCCGACACTGTTCGGTGTCGGGCCGCCGATTTGGCTGGGAGCCCCGAACATGCCGCCGTTCGCATTGGGCATACAGCGGTTCGTGCCGTTCGTCCCGTGGCGATAGGGCAAAGCGAAGCGGGCGACACGATGTATCTCGTCCGCGAGGTAAATATTGTTTGCCGAGTCGAAGCCCATCGTCCCGCCTGCCCAGATCAGATTGTAGGGTGCCAGGGGGTCCTGCCCGCACGCTCCGAAGTCCGCGTAGTTGCCGCCTCGGCTCGTTGTGTCCGGCGCGCCAATGACCAGCAGGATGTTGCCCTGCGCGTCGAGCAATAATGTGCGTGCGTCGTTCGCATGCAGCCAGAGCACGCCGTCGCGATAGCGGTTCGTAGAGACGCCGGGATCGACGAGGTCGTCCGTCTTGAACCTATTGAATTCCAAACCGGTTCCGTGCGTGAAGCGGTAGCCACCCGCGTAATCTCCAGTCAAAAGTTGGCGTGGGACAATCTGCCGCGTCGCCGTCGTCCCATTGGTGAATGGCGGCGTGAAGACGAGAACACGCGCGGGAAAACCACCGGGAAACTCGTCCACGACGTATAGTTCGCCCGTGTCGGGATTCACGCGCGCCACGACCGGCGTACACATCCGGTTGAGCGGCGCGTTCGTCGGATTGCTCGCGAACGAGCAGGCCGACGAGCGGACGGTGAAGTTCGCCTGCCCCAGCACCAAGTCGGCGTCGGTCGCGCCCGGCGGGTAGCGCAGCACGCGCGAGTTGAACGTGTCGGCCACCCACACGTTGCCGTTGGTATCCGCCGACACACCTCGCGCTGAAACGTGATCGAACCCATAGGGACCGCCCCAACTGATAAACAGGGAGCGGGCATCGCGGGCGTTCGGCCCCAGACCGCGATTCACTTGGTTAGAATTCCAGTTATCCTGTCCCAACACGCGATCGGGCACGGTGTCACCTTTGCCACCGGAAGTGTCGGTGCTGAATGGTGCAAAGTAAACCAGCACCCGGTTGTTGTAGAAATCGGGCACGTAAAGATTGCCCGCTGCATCCACGTCGAAGTTCATCCGCATCCATTGCTCCGCTACGTTTGGGTTCTCTGGATAATTCAGCAGGCACAGATTTGTGCGAGTGGTCGGCCCATGAAAACCAAGGTTGCCGTCGCCGTTAGCCGCGCCCGAGAATTGGTCGGGTTGGCCGAAAACCAAGTCCGCATTTGTGCTCGTAAAGCTGCTGAACCCAAGGATGCGGTTGTTTCCCGTATCCGCGACATAGATGCGATTTGGTGCCGCGCTTCGGTCAACGATCACGCCGGCACTATGAAAAATATTGGCGCCCGTCAGTCGGCCTGGCGAGGTATCACCCCAACGCGTCTGCCCAAACAACTTCAAAAACCGCACCGGTCGTCCATAAAAGTCGAACTGCTGCGCCAGCCGAAAAAATCTTTCGCCCGAAACAATGCTGTTGGTCACCACGAAATCCGCCCCGACGATCCGGGGTTCGTTAGTGACCACCTGCCAAGTATTCGACACTCCCAAACTCCTGGTCGCTTCCACGACAAAATTAGTCGCCGCGTTCGGCCAGCGCAGGACAATGTTGGTGCCAGATTGCGTGGCCTCAATGCTTGGAGGTTTAGCCGCGAACAAAAACGACGCGAGAATACAAAGACAGAACATTGCTGTTTTCATCTTCAGTTTTTTGCCTCGGCCAGTTCCTCCTCGAAATCCACAATCTCTTTTATCTGAACCAAGAACCAGCGGTCGATCTTCGTGAGGTTGAAAATCTCTTCGATGGTGAAGCCGGCGCGGAGGGCGTGGCGGATGAAGAAGATGCGCTCGGCGTTGGGCACGCTCAGTTTGCGGCTGATGACATCGCGCGGGAGGATGTCGCGGTCCCCATAAACTTCCGTGCCGATGCGCCAGGGTTTGCCGTCGCCGCCCAGGCCGCTGCGGCCAATCTCCAGCGAGCGCAGGCATTTTTGCAGGCTCTCCTTGAACGTGCGCCCAATGGCCATCGCTTCGCCCACGCTTTTCATCTGCGTGGTGAGCGTGGGGTCGGCCTGTGGAAATTTCTCGAAGGCAAAGCGCGGGATCTTGGTCACGACGTAATCAATGCTCGGCTCGAAGCTGGCGGGGGTTTCGCGCGTGATGTCGTTCTTGAGTTCGTCGAGCAGGTAGCCGACGGCGAGTTTGGCGGCGATTTTCGCGATGGGAAATCCGGTGGCCTTGGACGCAAGCGCGGAGCTGCGGCTGACGCGCGGGTTCATCTCGATGATGACCATGCGGCCATTCTCCGGGCTGACGCCGAACTGAATGTTCGATCCGCCAGTCTCCACGCCCACGGCGCGGATCACGGCGAAGCTCTGGTCGCGCATGATCTGAAATTCCTTGTCCGTGAGCGTCTGGATGGGCGCGACGGTGATGCTGTCGCCGGTGTGGACGCCCATCGGATCGAAGTTCTCGATGGAGCAGATGATGACGCAGTTGTCGGCCTTGTCGCGCATCACTTCCATCTCGTATTCCTTCCAGCCGAGGAGGGATTCTTCGATGAGGATTTCGTGGACGGGTGAAAGCTCGATGCCGTTCTTGGCGATGGCTTCAAATTCTTCCTGATTGTAACCGATGCCGCCACCGGTGCCGCCAAGCGTGAACGCGGGCCGTATGATGAGCGGAAATTTGCCGATGGATTTCGCCACGGCGCGGGCTTCGTCCAGATTGTGCGCGACCCCGGAGATGGGAACGTCGAGACCGATCTGGAGCATCAATTCCTTGAACGCAAAACGGTCTTCGCCTTTGTGGATGGCTTCCGGCTTCGCGCCGATCATCTCCACGTCATGGCGTTCGAGCGCGCCGCTCTTGTTGAGGGCCATCGAGGTGTTCAGCGCCGTCTGGCCCCCGAGCGTGGGGAGCAGGACGAGTTTGCCCGTAGCGCCCATCTTCTTCATCTCGGCCTTCTCGCGGATGATGATCTTCTCTACGCACTCGGGGGTAATCGGTTCGATGTAGGTGCGGTCGGCGAACTCAGGGTCGGTCATGATGGTGGCCGGATTCGAGTTCACGAGCACGACGCGATAACCTTCTTCGCGCAGGGCTTTGCAGGCCTGCGTGCCGGAGTAATCGAATTCGCACGCCTGCCCGATGATGATCGGGCCGGCGCCAATAATGAGGACCGAATGGATGTCAGTGCGCTTGGGCATAGTTCAAACGGGCGTGATGAAACACCATGCGCCGGGGAATGCGAACAGTTTTTCTGACGGAGCAATGCTGAGGGATGCAGCCGGTCTCCGCGCCGTAGTGGGGCAGGCGTCTCGGCGGCCTGAGTCCGGCGACCGTCTCCGGTCGCCGCTGAGAGCCGACAGCCGGGACGGCCATCGGACTGTCACAGGCGGGACGCCTGCGCCACTAACGGCTGCGCTTCCGCCCCAGCTCTTCCTTCAGTTGCTTTAGCGGCAGCGTATTAATCACGTCATCCTTCGTCAGCCAGCCCTTGCGGGCGATGCCCGCGCCGAGGCGGAGAAAGCCGGCGTGCTCGAAGCGATGCGCGTCGCAGTTGATCACGCACTTAACGCCCTTGGCCTTGGCGTACTTCCAATGCCGCCAGTCCATGTCGAAGCGATACGGGCTGGCGTTCAGTTCAATCCACGTCCCGGTGGCCGCGCAGGCGTCGATGACCGCCGAGTGATTCACGTTACACCCTTCGCGTTCCAGCAGGAGTCGTCCGCACAAGTGCCCGAGCATGTGGACGTATTTGTTTTCCGCCGCGCGCACGAGACGCTTCGTGGTCTCGGCTTCGCTCTGCGTGAAGCCCTGATGAATGCTCGCGACCACCACGTCGAGTTCGGCCAGCAAATCGTCGGGGAAATCCAGACCGTCGTTGAGAATGTCCACCTCGGTGCCGGTGAAGAGACGGAAGTCCGAACCTTCGTCCGCGAGTTTCTCGTTCAATTTTTTAACTTCCTTGATCTGCTGACGCACGCGCGCCACGTCGAGGCCGTTCGCCTGGAATGAGGACTTCGAGTGATCGGTGATGGCCCAATACGCCAGCCCCAGTTCCTGCATGTGCGCGGCGATTTCCTCCAGCGTGTTGCGGCCGTCGCTCCAGTTCGAGTGGTTGTGCAGCGAGCCGCGCAGGTCGGTCCATTCGAGCAGGCGCGGCAGGCGATGCTTTTCCGCAGCGTCGAATTCGCCATTGTCCTCGCGCAGTTCTGGCTCCACGTAAGCCAAGCCCAACTCAGAATAAATCTCCTCTTCGGTCTGGCACTTCACGAGCAACGCCGGATCGCGTGTCTCTTCTTTCGATTTGAACAGTCCGTACTCATTCAGCCGCAAGCCGCGCGCGATGGCCCGCTGGCGCATGACGATGTTGTGCTCCTTGCTGCCGGTGAAATACGCGAGCGCGAACGGAAACTCCGTGTCGCTCACCACGCGCAGGTCGGCCTGAATGCCGCCCTCCAAAACCACGCTCGCCTTCGTGTCGCCCTTCGCACTCACGGCAATGATGCCGGGCTGCGAAACAAAAAACTCGATGACGTTCGCCGCCTTTTTCGATGAGGCGAGGAAGTCAATGTCGCCGATGACCTCCTTGTGCCGGCGCGAACTGCCCGCCGTGGCGCAGCGAATCACATCGGGATGCGCACGCAGGTTTTCGAGAATCGGCTCCGCTGCGGAAAGCGCGTGAACCAATAAATGCTTCGAGGCGTAAGTGCGCTTGCGCTCGATGCCCGCGAGGATGTTCGCCGCCGTCTTCTCACCAAAGCCCGCCAGTTCCGCGACCGTGCCCGCTTTGCACGCTGCTTCCAGCTTCTCGATGGAATCAATGCCGAGCTGGTCGTGCATGGCCTTGATCTTCTTCGGTCCGAGACCGGGAATCTCCAGCATGTCGCGCAAGCCGGGCGCGATGGACGCTTTGAGTTCTTCGTAGTATTTCAGCGCGCCCGTGGTGACGAGTTCCGTGATCTTCTGCTGGAGCGCCTCGCCGATGCCCTTGATTTCCCCGAGCCGGTTTTCCGAAACGATCTTCGCCAGCGGCTCCTCCAACTGCTGGATGATGCGCGCGCCATTCTGGTAGGCGCGCGTCTTGAACGGGTTCTCGCCCTTGAGTTCGAGCAGCAGCCCGATGTCCACCAAAATGTCTGCGACCTGATCCTTGTCCATGTGGGCGAAGCTAAGGACGAAGCCGGAACTCAGGGAAGCAGGAAAACCAGCCGTGGTGGCGGCGTCTCGGCAGAGCGCC
>JBBQYK010000244.1:0-7908 GCA_038208765.1 Verrucomicrobiota bacterium | reverse complement strand
CCAGTTCCAGTCGCAGGCGCCGCTCCAGTTCCAGCGGCGGCAAACGCATCGCCTGCGAAACTTCGTCCGGGATTTGCAGCGTCACGCTCATGTGCGGAAGACACTACTGTAGCGCGCGGGTTTCGGCTGATCGTGAAAGTACCCCTGGACGGCGTCGGCGATCATGGATTGCAACTCCGCCAGCGTGTCTCCCTGCGTGGTGATGCCGCCGCCTTTTGGTGCATCCCAGCGCGCCACGAAACCGCCGGTCTCGCGGCAAGGATCGACTTGGAACGTGATTTCCATTGCGTCCCAACAGTGCCTTTCCGCCCGCCTTCTGGCAATGTCCCTTTACGCCAGAATCCTCGCGCCGTGGATGTCGGTGAGGATGAGGTTGCGCCATGTCAAAATTGTTCCTGGAGCGCGGCGGTGCCGGAGAGGAAGAAGAGATGGTGCGTGCGAATCAGACTCACTGGGAACCGTTGTAATTGTTCTCAAGCAACCGTGCCAAGGCCGGGCAATCAGCCACCGGCTGAACTGAATCAAGCTCTCTGGTCGTCAACCAATCCGCGAAGCGAACTGCGAAGTTCAATTCACTCAACATGGCATCAACGCCAGCGACCGGAAGGTGCGCGGCAAAACGACCCAGACCTTCATCTTCCAAGAGCCGCAAGCCTTGCTGTTCAACGAAGCGCGCCAACTTCGTCCGATCGTACGAGGCGAGTCCTGCGGAATCGACAGCACGAAACACGCGTAGTGCAACGCCAGCAATGGCCGGAGCGTCAACCAACGCCGGGAACAATTCCCGCAGGACGCTTTCAAACACTTCGCCGCCGAAATGGAACCAGACGAGTTCATTTCTCACTCGGACAAGCGGTGCTTGCCGTTCCCCAAGACCGCAACCGCATCGCACATGCGCGGCGAAACCTCCCGAGACGCGGCGACGGCGACCGCCGTATTGCGGCGTGTCTTCGCGCTCGTCAACTTGCTCGTCAGTGACCGGAGTCACGACGATGCTCTCATCCTGCCGGACGATTCGATGCTGCCGACCTCCGATGGTGAGTGTGTCTGTGCTCTCGCCCGGTTTGACGACATGGCCTACAACTTCACCGGTCAGTTCATTGCGAACGGCAATGCCTGATGCGCTGGATCGAATGTTTGAGTGAATTGTGTAATCTCCGTCCGCCTGCTCTGCGTAGTCTTCCCAAGCACCAGCGAGGTGTAGTTTGCCGCGTTGCTCAGATAGATGACCGTCGCCACTCCACGCGCGAATGTGGGCTTCGGCGATTGGCCTCGTTTCACCGTGAGGCCACGCGGCGGCAGCGAGGTCAATCAGCGCGCCTTGTCCGCGACCTTGCCCATGATTCTGACGGATGTAGCTGATGACTTGCTGCGGGAGAACATCCCAGCGACGAAACCGGCGGCGAGGTTCGATCTGTCCACTGACTGCGGAGACGAGTTGGCTGGCGAGAGCGGCGGCGTCAACAGAGTTCCGAGCAATTGGAACCAACCGCGTCAGCCCGGAACGCCGCCCACCACGTCCAATGCGTTGCAGCAAGCTCGACGTGTCCGGTGGCGCTCCAACGAGGGCGACGACATCCACATCGCCGATGTCCACGCCCACTTCGAGAGTGTTGGTTGCCACGAGCACGGCGTCGCGCTGGTGGTGAAATCCATCCTCTGCACGCTGGCGATGTTCGCGGCTCAGGCTGCCGTGATGGGTGTCCACCCAGATTTGCCGATGTGATTCGAAGTAGCGTCTCAGTTCCCTACCAAGCAGGTCACACTGGCGACGGGAAGGAACAAAGACCAAAGCCTTGCGGCAGTCGCCACTTTGGAGCGCGGCCCAGAGCAAGGCTCCGATTCGCTCGTGACTCGTCTCCACGGGCAACGAAGGAACCAAGTCAGGAGCGGTTATCCCGGCATCAAGCCGTTGCCAGTGTCCTTGCGTGGTCAGGACATCCATTGGCCGGCTGCCGGGACAAACGACGGCTCGCGACCCCGCTCCCAACAATCTTTCGGCAAGCTCATGCGGTTCGTGGACAGTGGCGCTGGCCGCGCAGACTTGAACTTGGGCGCCGGTTGACCAGCCCTTTGCGACCGCCGACTCACGCAGCTTCCGCAGTCGGGCCAGCAGGAAGACGAGTTGGTCGCCGCGTGCCGTGCTGTCGAAACAATGCGCTTCGTCCACAAAGACACCGGCGACGTCCGCCAACAAATGCCCGACTGTCTCGCCGCGTTCACGCCGCAGCCGCCGGACGAGCATGGAGTCGAGTGATTCAGGCGTCGTGACTAAGACCTCGGGTTCGGAGTTCGCGCCAGCGAAGTCGCTCGTCTGAGCGCCACAACTCCAGCCAAGTTGCGCGAGCGGCGTTTCAAGTCGCGCGGCGAGGTCGGCCACCAGCGCCCGTGTAGGCGCGACTGCGAGCAGCCGCAGGCCGCGTCCGCCTTGATTCGACTGACTCCTCAAGCGCCAAACCAGCGGGGCAATGACTGCCTCCGTTTTGCCCGCTGCCGTCGCGGCGCACACGAGAACATTGCGCCCCTCGGCAATCGGGCGGATGGACGCTCGCTGAACATCAGACAGCGACGGGAAATTGAAGAAGGCCCGCCCGACGTCGCCCAAGCCATCGCGCAGGCGACGGTCCAAGCGGCTGCGTTCGTCCGCATCATCAGGCATAGGCGGCATCGAGCTTCTCCAAGAGCAGGCGGATGAACTTTCGCGGATTGGGTTGCTCGGCTCCATTCGCCTGCGCGTTCAGGGCGTCCGATACGAGGCCGTCCATCCGGGCCGCTTCGCGCTCGTTCAACTCATACGCCGTCCGGTAAAGCTGGCAGACCTTTCCACCGAGTTCGCGCATCTCGCGGTCAGTTAAATCTCGAAGGATGACCTCCTGAACATGCGGCCCCAATTCGTTCTTCAATTCCTCCACTGGGTCTGAATCGGACCCGCTTGGCGTGATGGCCAACGCCACCACAAGGCGGGTGTAGCTTCCTGCCTGCGGCCCGGCGTCCGCCATTTGCCGCCACGCCGTCAGCAATCCGGCGCGCTGCTCCAATTCGCTCCCGGTTCGCCAGCGGTTGCCATAGTCAACGTCCGCCTCGTCGAGCAACACCGTCAAACCTCCGCGCGCGCCCGTGGCCGTGCAGGCTTGTGCCCATTCGCGCAAGAGGTCTGCTGCGCGGCCCGGACGATTGGCAAGTTGATTGGCGTTCAGCGACGGCAGGCGCACTCCTAGGACACGCGTGGCCTGTGGTGCGCTGACCTCCAGGCTCAAGTAGTCTTCCACCGTTTCCCATTTGTCGGCGTCGTCAACATGATCGCCTCTCAATTTCGCTAGGCTTTGATGAAGCATGTCCGCTCCCGCATTCCGGAGTTTGTCCACCGCGCCCGTCCGCACCAATCCCGCAAGCCGTTGAGGCAGGCCATCACTGGCGGTGTGTTCCGCATACTCGATGGAATGAGACAACGCGCCAATGAGGCCCAGCGGGCGGCAAAGAGTTGTGCCTACGCCGTCCAGAACTATGGTTCCGCTTGCCATCCCGCGCTCGCGAGCACGCTGGCGAAGGTGTGCGAGGGCGTGACTCTTTCCCATTCCGTAAGGGCTGACGAACAGCAGGAACGACAGTTGACCTGTCCCAGCACGGTCCAATGCCCATTTGCATGCGGCATCCACTTCCGCAAGCCCGACGCTCAAATCCCGAACGGTTTCCGCAGTGGATTGCCCCAAGCGCAACGCTAGCAGCGCCTGTCTCGCCGAATGCCAACCAGGAGTGGCCGGCGCGGGCTGATTCGGCACAGCCGATGGAACGACCGCTTGCTGTTCTGCGTGCGGTGATTCATTGGCCTGCCGCGCCCTGATGATGGTGACCGTCGGTGGTGGTTGCCTGCATTTTTCGACCGGGATTTTCCCGTCTGTCTGTGGGTCGAGAAGCTCATCCAAATACTCCAATCGCTCGGTCAAATCCAAATGTGGATAGTCCACCATCACGCGGGGGCGACCGAGTTCATGCACCAGGGAGCGAATGATGCAGTCTCCTTTTCTCGGATGTCGCGCCGGGATTTCCATCAGCCTCTATCGTCGATGCTCGGAGCTTGCTCGGCCTGACGGAAATCATCAATGACCCCGCTGATGTGCCCAGCCAGAAACTCGTCAGTGTATTGCCGTTCTCCGTTACGCCCTTGCTCGCTCAACAGACTACACCAAGTTTTGACGAACAGGCGGCGGGCATGCACTTCGGAATGCCGCTGGTTCGTGACATTCGCGAGCTTGGAGAGGTTGTTGCGCTGCCGGCTCAAGTCGAAGTTCCAGCCATGCGCGCGAACGCCGAGTTCCAGCAGCTTCTGGCCCATGGCTTGTAGAATGTCGATTTGCTTGCCGAGTTCCCCGAGGTCTATCTGGGCTGCGTCATCGTTGCCTCGATGGAATGGGTCGAACACTTGGAAACGCTGTTTGAGGGCTTCGTATCGCTTGGTGATGATTTCGGACCAGACATCGGGTATGGCCGCGAAGACGCCGAACAAGGGAATCCGGTCCATGCGGTTGTCCGGTGCATCAAGCATCGTGCGCATGGAGACGAGGATTTTTTCCAGCGCCTTGCCGCGCGCGTTAAAGGTTACCTCCATCTCATCAAGTAGTAGCACCAGTCCGTGGACGCCTGCCTTGGGCAAAAACTTGGCCGCTGAGTAGAACAGCTCCTGCCCATGACGCGCACGGTCGGCGGCGCGCAGCGGCTGAAGGTGCAATCGCCGCAAGACGTGAAGCGTTTCCTTGGCAATGTTCCCGTGCAGCCAGTCCAGCGCCGCCTCGCCTTCTTCCGGCTGTGCATCCGGGTCGCGCAGATGATGGAGAGCAGCGGCCATCACCCGCCCGAAGGAACTGTGCGGCCAGTTGTCCTCCCGCACCGCTGCAATCATTTCATCCAGGGCCGCGTCCGGCAGTGGGGCCTTGGCCGCGCGCTTGCGCATCTGGTCGAGTGCGGCTTGAACAATCGGGCGGACTCCGGCGCGTTCGACACCGGGAAGCAGAATCGCCTTGGCGACCTGCTCGTAGAGTCCGAACCAATCGCCGACCGTGACGTGCGCCTTGCACTGGAGATAGCACACAGCCCAGTTCTCTGCGGCTGCTCGCGCGCCGAGCGCCAGCAGGAAGTGCGTCTTGCCGCCGCCGTAGGGCGCGACGGCCAGCTTGAAGTGGGAGTTGCGGCGGCAGAAATCCCGCAGTTGCGCGTTGGCGATGCGGTCCAGCCAGCCGTCCAGCCCCACGGACCAGGCGGGCAGAACCCGCGCGGCAATGGCGGAGGCGGGCGGAGTGCCGTGGGCGGCCAGCGTGCGCCACGCGTCGCGAAGGTCATCAATGGGAATCTCATTCAGGTCGGGCATAGGCTTCAGTCGGGTCGGAGGATTTCAGCGGCCATCCGTTTGATGAACTGGCGGACAGTGCCTTGGGTGATGTTCTGGCTCATTTCATCACTCAGACGAACGAGTGTGTTTCGCGCGGCGGCCAGGTGGTCATTGGAAACCCCGGCATCGCGCCCAAGCTCCACGAGCTTCCCGCCGAGTTCGATGAAGAAGTCGCGCTGCGCCGGACTCGGCTCGGTGAGTTCATCCAGGCGGCACCAGACCGCGCGCGGATTAGGCGGCGGATCGGCGAAGGGACTCATTGCCTCCATGCGCGCGACGCGCTGCCACATCGCCGGGTAGTCTTCGAACGCCATCTGGATGAAGTCATTCGTGGTCGCATACACGACGGAACAGGCGGGGATGCCGCCAGTGGCCAGATGGTCCACGAGGTTGCGGAGGTTGGCCATGTGCTGTTGCCGCGTGCGCAACGGCTCGGGCCGCAGGTGGACGTCCGCGCCGGTTTCGTCGAACAACACGACCAGCCCCTTGAAGCCAAGCTGGCGGGGCAACGTGAGGAGCGAACGCAGCCAGACGGCGGCATTGCGCTTGCCCAGCCTGCCAAGCGGGCGGGGCAGATGGCGGTCGAGACGGAACAACTCGCCGAACGTCACGCGCCGATTCGTGTCGTGCATCAACAGCGCCCGCAGGTCGTGAGTGACAGGCTCATCCACATGCCCGCCCAGAACACGACGCGCGTAGGTCACAAGCAGATTGCGAAAGCCGGGATTGCCGCGGGAGCCATGCTGGAAGTCTGCGAGTTGGTCGGAATTCAATCCGGTGAGCAAGTGAGCCAGGCCAGTGTTGCCGTTGTGGCCGGGAGAACCGGCCGTCATCACCAGCGCAATCTGGCGGTAGGTATCTTGGAGAGCCGCGAAGGGCTTGGTCTGCGTGCCCACGCGCGCGGTCACGAATCCCGCGAGCTGGGCGCGCGATTCCAGCACTTGGAGGAAGTGCGTCTTGCCGCGTCCATTCGGCCCTTCGACGAAACGCAATTCCGAGCCACCGGCGGCGAGAAACGGCAGGGTCTCTCGTTCCCAACGGGAAAGAAATCCTTCGAGGCCGGTCGAAAGGCGCGTGGCGGCTTCCGGCCCGTCCAGCACGCCGTGCTGGGCGAGGCGGCGGAGAATGTCGCGCGCGGCTTGCATGAAGTCGGCAAGGTCAAGTGCTCCTCTTGATGGCCAATCGTGCCGCCGGAGTCTCGTTGCCAAGGGGATGATCGAGGTTCGGGATGAACACCGTGTTCGCGCTCTCCCGCATGGACGGAACAGTCGTCACCAACCGTTCCTCTCCAACGCCAACGCCTTTCTGGATGAACCGCGCCAAATCGAAGACAAACTGGTGCAGCGGGTAGGCCGGAACATTCTTCGGTTCCGGGCTGCGACGAAATGCCTCCGACTGTCGCGCCCGCTCCAGCATCAACTCGCGGTGCAGTTCGCGGACGGGCACAAACTCGTCCGTTGCCGAACCGCGTCGGCAGGAAGCGTAAGAAGACTTCAAGAGCTTGAAGAAGTCCTCTCGATTGAAGGGCGATTGGTCCAGACCTTCACGAATCTTCCGCAACCGGGCGAATAGTTTGTCACCGTCAGTTTCCTTCGCCCGTTCGACCTTTGCGCCACCCAAGCTGATCGAAGCCGTAGCGCCCTCAAGTTCGACCCGAAAAATGTCCACGCGGACTGATCGCGCACCCGGCTCTGCCGGCACGTTTGAAGCGCGAGCCGCTTGCAGAAGCTTCTCAAGGCGAGACTGCAAACTGGTGTCATGTTGAGCACGGAGAGCCTCACACTCACGGCGCAATTCAGCCACCAGTTCCGGCCAGCCGATCTGCTCCGCCAGCTTTGCCGCTTCCTCAATCTTTTTGCCGAAATTCGGTTTCGATTGAGCGCGCGACTTGAGCGCCGTTTCGAGTGCGCTTCCCAACTTCTTAAGCTGAGAGGCGATTTGATTCAGTTCAGGCATGGCGTCCAAGTGAGTTTGTTGTCTTCACGCGCGATGAAATTACTCGCTCACTGCACGGCACAATTCGGAATGTAATCTCAAACACGCGCTAAGATTGGACTGGGGTTGGTCGCAGGCGCAAGCACCTTGCTGAGGCTGCGTCGATAGCTGCTGCTCAGGAAAGGCCAGCAAGATGCTGGCGGCACGCTCACGCCAGAATCCCCTTCACCACTTCGCCGTGGATGTCGGTGAGGCGGAAGTCGCGGCCTTGGAAACGGTAGGTGAGCTGTTCGTGGTTGATGCCGAGGCAGTGCATCACGGTCGCGTTCAGGTCGTGGATGTGAACGGGGTTCTCGGTGATGTTGTAGCAGAAGTCGTCGGTCTCGCCGTAGCTGAGGCCGGGCTTGGTGCCTCCGCCGGCCATCCAGACGGCGTAATTGCGACCGTGATGATCGCGTCCGTAATTCTCCTTCTCGATCTTGCCCTGCGAATAAACGGTGCGACCAAATTCGCCGCCCCACATGACGAGTGTGTCGTCGAGCAGGCCGCGTTGCTTCAAGTCTTTCACCAGCGCGGCACTGGGCTGGTCG
>JBBQYK010000243.1:0-7927 GCA_038208765.1 Verrucomicrobiota bacterium | reverse complement strand
GTCGGGCCGAACACGGATTTATTGCTCGAACTGGCGGCCAGTTTTCCCAGCGTGCGCTTCAGTTGTGTGGCCGACAACGCCGCGACTATTGGCGAACTCTCGGACGCTGCAGCCCGCGCCAACACCCGACTCGAAGTGTTGATCGATCTCGACATTGGCCAGCACCGCACCGGGCTTCCGCCGGATTCGCACGCGTTTGATCTTTATCGCCTCATCGCCTCGCTGCCCGCGTTGAAGCCCGGCGGTCTGCACGCGTACGACGGTCATCTCCATCAAGCGGATGTGGCCGAACGCGCCGCTGCATGTGAAGTGGCCTTTGCTCCCGTGGAGGTGTTGCGCCGGAAATTGTTGCGCGAAAATCTGCCTGTGCCGCGCGTCGTGGCCGGCGGCACGCCGACGTTTCCGATGCACGCGCGCCGTGAAGATGTGGAGTGCAGCCCCGGCACCTGCGTGTTCTGGGACGCGGGCTACGCGCGGAATTTGCCCGACCTCGATTTTCTCCCCGCCGCCGTTCTGCTCACACGCGTCGTCAGCAAATCCACCGCGAACCGCCTTTGCCTCGACCTCGGCCACAAGGCCGTGGCTTCCGAGATGCCGCACCCGCGCGTGGTCTTCCTGAATCTCGATGACGCGAAGCCCGTGATGCACAGCGAAGAACATCTCGTCGTGGAGACGCCGTTCGCCGATGGCTTCGCCGTAGGCGACGAAATCTACGGAATCCCCTGGCACATCTGCCCCACCGTGGCGTTGCACAGCGAGGCGGTGATCGTGGTCGATGGACGGGCGGAAGATCGGTGGAAGGTCATAGCCCGCACTCGCGCCCTGACACCATGACGCCCCACGACTGGAAGCTCATTGCGCTGGCGCTCGTAGCCATCGGCGTGCTGGTGCTGCTGGTCACGCGGCTCAAGCTCAATGCCTTTCTCGCGCTGATCATCGCTTCGCTCATCGTCGGCGGCGGCGCGGTCTGGCTCGGACGGGAAGTGAAAGACGCGACGGGCCAGCTCGTTCCCTATTCTCTGCCCGGCGTGTTGAAGTCACTTCAAGATGGACTGGCCGCCACGCTCGGCAGCATCGCCGCGATCCTCGGACTCGGCACCATGCTCGGCAAGTTGCTCGCGGAATCCGGCGGGGCGGAGGTGCTGGCGAAAAGGTTTGCCGCGCTCTTTGGTCCCAAGCGCATCCAGTGGTGCATCATCGTGCTCGCGCTGGCGGTCGGGCTGGCGACGTGGTTCGCGGTGGGGCTGGTCCTGCTGCTCCCGATTCTGCTCACGCTGACGCGCGAGACGAAGCAGCCGTTCCTGCATCTCGCGATTCCCCTCCTCGCCACGCTGTCCGTGATGCACGGGCTGATGCCGCCGCATCCCGGCCCGGTCGTGGCCGTCGAGGCGTTGCACGCGAGCATGGGGCTGGTGCTGTTCTGGGGTTTCGTGGTGAGCGTGCCGACGATTCTGATCGCCGGCCCGTTGTTCACGCGCTGGGCGGTGAAACACGTTCCCGCCGATGCGCCGCAGCTCGTCACCGCACCGCTCATGGATTCGCGCCTGCGCTGTCCCGGCTTCGCGCTCACGCTGTTTTCCATTCTGCTGCCGGTGCTGCTGATGTTGCTGGCCACGGTGGCAGAACTCGTTTTGCCGAAAGGTCACACGGTCCGCGAAGCCGCCGGATTCATTGGCCACCCGACCATGGCGTTGCTCGGTTCGGTAGTCTTCTGCCTTTGGTCCTTGGGAACGAGATGCGGTCACACCCCGGCGCAGTTGTTGAAATTCACCGAGCAAAGCGTGGCGGCGGTGGGCATGACCATCCTCGTGGTCGGTGGTGGCGGCGCCTTTGCGCGCGTGTTGCGCGACAGCGGCGTGGCGGAATCCCTCGGCCAGCTCGGCGCGCAATGGCAGTTGTCGCCCCTGCTCTACGGCTGGCTGATGGCGGTGTTCATTCGCGTGGCCACCGGCTCGGCGACCGTGGCCATCACCACTGCGTCCGGACTGCTCGTGCCGGTGCTGGCGGCGCATCCTGAACTCGGCCCGTCGCATGTGGCGCTCATCATCGTGGCGATGGGCTGCGGCTCGCTCTTCCTCTCGCACCTGAACGACGGCGGCTTCTGGATCGTGAAGGACAGCCTGGGCTTGAGCGTGCCGCAGACGCTGAAGACATGGACGGTGTGCGAAACAATCATCGGCGTGGTGGGAATGCTGTTGGCGTGGGTGTGCTATCACTTCGTGAAATGACAAATTCCAAATGATGATTTTTGACGCTCACCTTGATCTCGCGATGAACGCGCTGGAGTGGAACCGCGATTACACCCGGCCTCTTTCCGAAATACGCGAGCGGGAACGTGGGCAGACCGACAAGCCGGATCGCGGGCGCGGCACGGTGTGCTTTCCTGAAATGCGGCGAGGCGGGATCGGGGTATGCGTGGCGACGCAGATCGCGCGCTACGTGAAGCGCGGCAATCCCCTGCCCGGTTGGCATTCACCCGCGCAGGCGTGGGCGCAGACACAAGGGCAGCTCGCCTGGTATCGCGCGATGGAGCAGCGCGGGGAGATGAGGCAGATCAGGACACGCGGGGAGTTGCAGGCCCACGTTGAGTTATGGAATGGAGCGCCGGCTTCCAGCACGGCTCGTGCAGACAAAGCAAACCATCGCGCCGTGCTGGAAGCCGGCGCTCCGCTGCCCATCGGTTACATCCTCTCACTCGAAGGCGCGGACTCGATTCTCTCCTTCAAGCATCTTGAACAATCCTACGCGCAAGGCCTGCGCGCGCTCGGCCCGGCGCATTACGGGCCCGGACTCTACGCACAAGGCACGGATGCGACGGGCAAGTTTCCGGAACGCGGGCGCGAGTTACTCCGTGAGATGGACCGGCTCGGCATGATTCTTGACGTCACGCACCTCACGGATGAGGAGTTTCACGAAGCGCTCGATCTGTATCACGGTCCAATCTGGGCGAGTCATTCCGACTGTCGCGCGCTGGCTCCGCATCAACGGCAGTTGAGCGATGAGCAAATCAAACTTCTCGCGCAGCGCGGAGCCGTCATCGGCGCGGCGCTCGATGCGTGGATGATGGTGCCAAACTGGATTCGCCAGCAGACCACGCCGCAAGCCGTGGGATTGAAACTGGAAAAGCTCGTCGAGCACATCGATCACGTCTGCCAGATCACCGGCAGCACACGGCACTCCGGCTTCGGCACCGATCTTGACGGTGGATTTGGCACGGAGCAGACGCCGATGGATTTGGAGACGATCGCCGACTTGGCGCGCGTGCCCGAAATGTTCCGCGCGCGCGGCTACCGCGAGGAGGATGTGCGGGCCATCGCGCATGGAAATTTTCTGCGCTTCTTGGGGACGGCGTTGCCGAAGTGAGAAACAAAAAGCCGTTCCACATCACATGGAACGGCGATGTTCAGCGCACTGGTTCGGCTACGCCTCGAAACTTTTGCCGCAACCGCAGCTTTGCTTGGCGTTGGGATTGGAAATTTTGAAACCGCCTCCGGTCAGGGCATCCGAGAAATCCACGGTCGAGCCGGCGAGATAATTCGCGCTGAACGGATCGACCAGCACGCTCACGCCGAAGTAATCCGCCGTGGTGTCGTCGGCGCGCTTTTCGTCGAAGACCATGCCGTACTGCAGGCCGGAGCAGCCGCCGCCTTCAACATAGACGCGGAGAAATTTCCCGGCGTTCTCAGGGCTTTTCAGCATTTCCTGGATTTGCCGGGCCGCGCTCTCGCTGAGGTTCACGGCTGAAGGTTCAGTAATGGTCGCTGTGCTCATATCGGGGACAAAAGTATCAGCCGGAAAAATGAGTGTCAAACGGCGCGCGAACCATCGTGGCTGAGAATTTCAGGAGACCTTTGGAAGCACTACGGAGCAGAAATGATTTGTCCAAACGTCATACTTCGGCGTAAGTTGCGCCCGCACCCAAACCGATGACGCCCAAGATCGTACCTATTGCGGAACCGTTCACCCGGACGGGCGTCCTCTTGCCCACTTGCTTATGAAAAAATTGATCACGCTCACTTCCCAACGAATGCTGCGGCTGGCCGGCGGACTGTTGCTCCTGGCCGCTCCAAATCTCCCCGCCGCAGAAATTACATTTATCCCCCCGGGCGGCAACAACCGCGGAGTGAACCCGGCCGGTTCCACGAACTGGTCCTACCGGCTGGGGACGAGCGAGGCTTCGTCACCTGTGGCAGCGTGGCGCACCAATACTTTTGTGGAGGACGGCTCGTGGAGCACGGGCGCGCTGCCTTTGGGCTATACCACCGGCGCTAACGATCCGAACGGCTACGAAGCGAGCCTCGTCACGACAGTGCCCGCGGCCACCACCTCTGTTTATGTGCGGAAAACTTTTGTCGTCACTGGTGCCGCAGCCTATTCGGCGGTCACGGTGACGGGCTTCGCGGACGACGGCGCGGTGGTCTGGGTGAACGGACGGGAACTGACGCCGCGCTTCCAGTGCTGCACCGGCGGCACGGATGCCAATGTGCCGACGTTTGATGCCCTCTCCCCGACGGCCCTCGAATCAGCCGCCTTCAACCTGACCACGATCAATGATTTCTCGGGGCCGCTGGTCGAGGGCACGAACGTGCTTTGCATCCAGCTTTTCAACGCCAACAGCACCAGCAGCGACTTGGTGCTGGACGCGGGGCTGACCGCGACGATTGACGACGTGCCGCCCGTGGTCAGCGGCCAGTCGCCGGTGGCCGGTTCCACGGTTCAGACGCTTAACGCGATCCAGATCAATTTCTCCGAGGCGGTCACGGGCGTGAATAACACCGACCTGCTGATCAATGGCGTGGCGGCGACGAACCTGTTGAGCATCTCGCCTTCCATCTACACGTTCGAGTTTCCCCAGCCGCCGACTGGCTCGGTGAGCGTGGCCTTCGCGGCGAACCCGGGCATTATGGATGGCGCGGGCAACGCCTTCACCACGAATTTCTGGACCTACAACTTGAACACCAACACGCCCTCGACCTCGTTCTACATCTCGGAGTTCCTCGCCTCGAACAACGGCAACGGGACGAATGCGCTACGCGACGAGGACGGCGACGCCTCCGACTGGATCGAAATTTACAATCCTTCCGCCTCGCCGGCGAATATCGGCGGCTGGTTCCTGACCGACACGACGAACAACCTGACCAAGTGGCGCATCCCGAACGGTGCTTCCATCGTGGGCAACGGCTACCTCGTGGTCTTCGCCTCGGGCAAGAACCGCACGAACAACCTCGCGAAGCTGCACAGCAACTTCAGTCTGACGTCCGGCGGTGAATACCTCGCCCTGGTCAATCCGAACACGAACGTCGTTTCCCAGTTCCATCCCACGTATCCCAATCCGCAGCTTCTGAACATCTCCTACGGACGCGACCGCGTGGACCCGAACATCACGGGTTACTTCGCGGTGCCCACGCCAGGCGCCCACAACAGCACCGGCTCCGACCCGACGCTGGACGTGCAGTTCTCGCGCACGGGCGGCCCCTTCGCCGGTTCGTTTCTGCTCACCCTGAGCACGGCCAACACGAACAACGCCATTCGCTACAACCTGATCACCACCGCGCAAAACGTGGACAACGCCACGAACATTCCCACGCCCTCGTCCACGCTCTACACCGGGCCGATCACGATCAACAACTCGCTGCAAGTGCGCGCGCGCGCCTTCCCGGCCACGCCCACGAGTTTCCCCGGCGCACCCCGCACGGAGAGCTACATCCAGGTGGATGCGGCGATCACGAATTTCGTCTCCAACCTGCCCATCGTCATCATCCACACCGTCGCGAACTCGGGCCTCTCCGGCGGGTATCCGGCGGCGGACAACGTGGTGATGATCAGTTGCATCGACAATAACACGCCGACGGGACTGGCCTCCATCATTGGCCCGCCCCAGATGATCAAGCGCGCGGGCCTGAACCTGCGCGGCTCCAGCACGCAGGGCTTTCCCAAGTCGAGCTGGGCCATCGAATTTCTGGATGAATTCAACGCCGACGATGAGGTTTCCTTCGCCGGGTTGCCCAAGGAATCGGATTGGGTTCTTTACGCGCCCAATCAGTTCGACCTCTCGCTCATGCACAACCCGCTCCTGCACCAGTTCGGGCGGGACTTCGGCCATTACTCCTCGCGCACGCGCTTCGTGGAAGTCTTCTTCCGCAACAACTCCGGGGCCATTACCGCCAACGTCGGCGCGGCCGGCGGCGCGATGGGAGATTACAACGGCATCTATGTCCTCGAAGAAAAAGTGAAACGAGATGGCAATCGCGTGGACATCGACGTGCTCCACCCCGAGCAGACGAACGCCACGACGATCACCGGCGGCTACCTGTTGAAAGTGGATCGCACGGACGGCAATGAGCGCACCTTCAACGGCGGCAGCATGACCATCAATTACCAAGAACCTGATGGCCTGGAAATGGTTACGCCCGCGCGCGCGGCGCAGGCCAATTACATCAAGTCCTATCTCGACAACATGTTCATCGGCATCACCGGCAACAACCTGACCAACATCGCCAGCACCAATCACTACTCGAACTATCTGGACGTGGACGCAACCATCGACCTGCACATTGTGAACGTGCTGACCATGAACGCCGATGGCTACCGCCTGAGCGGTTACATGCACAAGCCGCGGGGCGGGAAACTCATCGGCGGCCCGCTCTGGGACGTGGATCGCGGTCTCGGCACGAGCCGTGGCGACCAGCGCACTTACAACCCGCGCTCCTGGCAGTCTTACGACGCCTCGGGCTGCGGCGGCACGGATTACGGCACGGACTTTTTCGGCGGCTCCGGCGTGAACACCTGGATCTGGCTTCAGCGCTGGTTCTCCGACGTGGATTTCTGGCAGCGCTGGGTGGACCGCTATCAAAACGCCCGTGCGTCCATCCTCGCAACAAATCGCGTCGCCGCCATCGTGGACGGCTTCGGCAATGAAATCCGCACGGCGCAGGTGCGCGAGCAAAGCCGCTGGAATGGCAATGGTGGCTCCGCCACGCAGCCCCGCTCCGGCGTGGTCGCCAACTGCACCGGCATTTTCACGCACAACTTCCCCGGCACCTACCAGGGCGAAATTGACTTCCAAAAACGCTGGCTCTTGGAGCACATCCACTTCATGGACACGAATCTCCTGAACCGTCCGGGACTTAACGCGGCCGAAGGCCAGGTGCCGCTCGGCACCGTCGTCACGCTCACGAACTACTCCACCAAGCCGGGCACGGTGCTCTATTACACGCTCGACGGCAGCGACCCGCGCAGTTTCCAGGGCGGCACCAATCCCGCCGCCCTCGCCTATTCCGGTCCCATCGTCATCACCAACAACGTCCGCATTCGCGCGCGCGCGGTGAACCCCGCCCATTCGAACCTCGTCGGCGTCGTGCCGGGCGGCGTTGGACCCGGTTCGCGCAATCCCATTGTCAGCACCCCCTGGTCTGGCGACATCGCCGCCACCTATTATGTCACCACGCCGCCGCTCGTCATCTCCGAGCTTATGTACCACCCCACGCCGCCGCCCGCCGGCAACACCAACGATGCGGACAACTACGAGTATGTGGAGTTGAAAAACATCGGCACCAACACGCTCAACCTCGTCGGCTTCCGCTTCACCAACGGCATCGAATTCACCTTCGTGGCCACCAACGGCGTGACCAACCTCGCGCCCGGCGGCTACGTGCTGATCGTGAAACATTTCCAGGCCTTCATCAATCGCTACGGCAACCCCGGCAACATCGCGGGCGTGTACAGCGGCACGCTCGATAACGGCGGCGAGCGCCTCACCCTCGTCGGCCCGCGCCTCGAACCCATCCTCGACTTCACCTACCAGGACGACTGGTATCCGCTCAGCGACGGCCTGGGCTTCTCGCTCGTCATCAACGATCCCACCGCGCCGCTCGACACCTGGGACGAGAGCGCGAGCTGGCACCACAGCAGTTTCGAGAACGGCTCG
>JBBQYK010000242.1:0-7946 GCA_038208765.1 Verrucomicrobiota bacterium | reverse complement strand
GCCTCGCTCGGCTTCGTGCCGATGGCGCTCGCGACCGGCGCGGGCGCGGAAGTGCAGCGCCCGCTGGCCACCGTCGTGATCGGCGGCATCATCTCCTCGACGTTCCTCACGCTCGTCCTGCTGCCCGTGCTTTACGAGTGGATGGAAGGAAGAAGCTCCCGACGTCCGATTTCCAAAGACCAAGAAACAGCCGCTATTGAAGAACAAGCATCATGAAAACATTCATCAGATCATTTCTCCTGGCCCTGGCATTGTGCGCCGGCCTGGCCACCGTCAGTGCCGCCCATAAAATTGCCGGCGGACCGAAAGGCGGACGGCTCCTGGAGAAGACCAGCCCGCAAGCCGAGTTCTTCGTGGAGAAGGACCGCACCGTCACCATCACCTTTTACGACGCGGCGTTGAAGCGCGTGGCGGCGGCGGCGCAGTCCATCGTCGTCATCGCGGAAACGAAAACCGGCCGGGTCACCTTGCAGTTTGAAAAGAAAGACGGCGCGCTCGTGAGCAAGACCAGACTGCCGGAGGGCGACGGCTACAATTTGATCGTGCAGGTAAAGTCCGCGCCCGAGGCCCGCCCGCAAAACTTCCGCTTCAGCTACGACGCGCACCATTGCGGCGGCTGCCAGCGCGCGGAGTACGCCTGCACCTGCGGGCATTGAGCCGTCCAACCGTGGGACACGCCCACGGCAGCGGTTCAGGTCGGCGGCGGGTTTCTCACCATCCGCGCCACCAGGGCGGTGAGGATCAGCACACCGCCGAGGACGCAGACAATCGCCGCGCCAGTCGGGAAGTTGAGATGCCAGGACGCGAACAGTCCGGCAAAGCCCCCGATGGTGGCGACCAGCCAGCCGATGAGCAGCATCACGCGCAGCCGCGTGGCCAGCAGCGCGGCGCAGACGGCGGGCACGATCAGATAGGAGAACACCAGCAGCACCCCGCCGATTTGCACGAAACTGGTCACGACCAGGCCGAACAGCGCGTAGAAAAGAAAGTCCCACCAGCGGATGGACATCCCCTCGGCCTGGGCCCGCTTCGGTTCGAACGAGATGGCGAAGAACTGTTTGCGGAAGATGAAATGCACCACCGCGATCCCGCAGTAGAGCAGAAAAGTTTTCCATACTTGGGACCAGGTGACGGTGAGCACATCGCCGACGAGCGTCTTTTTTAATTCCTCGTTCCCGGCCGCAGACCGGTAGAGCACGAGAATGGAAGCGGCCGCCGCCACCACATAGACAATGCCGATGAGCGCCTCCTGCGGGACGCGGTGCGTTCCGTGATTGCGCGTCATCGCAAAAATAAACGCTCCGAAAAGCGTGAAGCCGAGCGACCAGAGGTAGGTGTGAAGGTCGTGCGCGTCGTGACCGAGCATCAGGCAGACGGACGTGCCCAGCGCCGCGACCTGCGCCAGCGCCAGATCGACGAAAATGATTTCGCGGCGCACGACGTGGATGCCGAGATAGACCAACATGCCCGGCAGGAGCAGGCAGGCCAGCAACGGATAGAGCATCAGTTGAAAATCGAAACTCATATCCTATTTCGTCGGGGCGGCGAAACCCTTCGCCAGACTCTGCACCAGGGAATCCATCCAGCCGAGATAGTCGTCCGGCGCGCCTTTGCCACCGGGATAGGAAGCGAAGTCGATGACCACGGCCTCCGTGCGCCCCGCGACAAACTCCGCGCTGCGATGATTCAGGTGCGGCTGGCAGACGATGATTTTTATGTTCCCGCCTTTCATGGTCGCAATGACTTGCGCCAGGTGCGCGGGCGACGGAGGAATGCCGGGCTTGGGTTCCAGGAACAAATCGAACTTGAGACCGAAGCGGTGGGCGAAATACGGCCAGGAGTTGTGATAGCTCACGACGCGCCGGCCTGCGTAGGGCTTCAGCACTTTCTGCCACTCGTCGAGCTTCCCGTCGAGGCGCTGGCTGAACTTGTCCGCATTCGCCTGAAACGTCGCCGCCGATTTCGGAGCGAGTGCGCCGAGGGCCTTGGCGAGGGTCTGGGCCACGATTTTTGCGTTGGCGGGATCGGCCATGTAGTGGGGATTCCCGGCGGCATGCACATCGCCCTTCGAACGATCCAACGTCGTCGGCACTTCCAGGAGGGGAAGGCCTTGCGCGCCCGAGATGCGTCCCGGCCGGCCGGGCGCGAGTTTGGCGTTGCGCGCCTGTTCGAGCAAGGGCGAGAGCCAGCCGGATTCCAGTTCCGCGCCGCCTTCGATCAAGGCATCGGCCCGGTTCAGCTTCACGATGAAACTCGGCTTCGCATCGACGAAGTGCGGGTCCTCGGTCGGCTTCGCCAAAGTGAACACATCGACTTGGTCGCCGCCGATTTCCCGCGCCATCGCGCCCAGGTCGGGCGTGGTGGCGACGACATTCAGTTTCGCGTGCGCCGCCATGCTGGCGAGCAGCGCCGTCAGCAAAATGAAAACAGTTTTCATAAGTTTAGAATTTGTGCGTGGCATGGGCGCCCAGGAGGAATTCAAACTGGAGCCAGACCGAATGGTCGGTGCCCAGGCCTCGCCGATCATCATGGTTGTATTGCAGCCGGAGCTTCGAGAATTCCGTCGGGTACCAAGTGAGGTTCGGCGAAAGGCGCCAGCGTTCGGCGCGCAGCGGGTCGCGGCCCAGCCGGCGGCCATCGAGGGTGAGCGGGAGTTTCTCGTAGTCCCCGCGCGCACCCGTCAGGAAGTCGGTTCGCAGCCCGGCCACCCAACCCTTGCGAAAGCCGTAAAGCACTTGCGAATAGAAGCCCCCGTCGGTGACGGTCTCGCGCCGGAGCGTCGCGGGCAGGCCCGTGGCCGCATTCACCACTTCGCCGTCGCTCACTGCCCCGTCCCCGTCCTCATCCCAGTCGAACGCGCCCAGTTCATAGCGCCGGAGCATCGCCTCGGTTTGCCAGGAGACGAACGGAAATCCGGACTGGTGATGCGCCGGCTTCCATTTCCAATAGGCGTCCACGCCGTAAATCTGCGTGGCCGTGTCGCCCTCCGCACCGCTGCCGTTCGGGCCAAACGCCGCCGACGCGCCGAGCAAGACCGTCTGGGCATGGCTCAACTCAAATGAAGTCGCCAGTCGCGGGGTGAACAGTAAATCGCCGACATCGCTCACGCCGCGATCGTTGTCGGGATGGCGATAACCGAGCGGCAAGCCTTCCTCCTCCTCGCCACCGTGGCCGTGGCCGGAACTGCGGAAGCTCGTGGCGGTTTCGCCGTGGCTGTTCTGAAGGCCGAGCGAGAGTTCCGTGAAGAATGGAGTCGGCGCGAGCCACCCGACGCGCGCGCCCGGATTGCGCAATCCGTCCGGCCCGAGGAACCGCGCGTTGACCAGCGGTGAATCCACAAACGCCCAGGCGTGCGGATGCTGGGTGTTGATGCGCCCAAAGTCCGTGAGCAGCTGTCCGGCGCGAATCTGGAAGTTTCCGGGCAGCGACACGGTTTCGAGCCACGCCTCCTCAACTTCCAGGAACGATTCCCCGCCCGAATCAATGGAGAAGAGAATATTGGCGTTGCCGCGGAAGTAAGGGTCCACCGCGCCCTGAAGATTCAACTCGATGCCCTGCACGGTGAAGCCGCGCTGGTTCGGATCATGGCCGCCCGGCTGCAAGCCGCCCTCGATGTCCTGCGCGCTCGAACCACCGGCTGCGAACGTGGCGACCAGTCCGAGGTCCGCATACGCCGCGCCTCTCCCGATGCGAATCGGATCGGCGGGCGACCATTTTTTGTCCGGAAGCGGTGCCGTCGCGAGGAGCGGAAGATTGGTGCCCGGCGTTTCCACCAGCTTCTTCAACTGCGCCTGCTCGTTCGAGACGCCAACTTGCTGCTGCTCCAGCGTCTCGACCTTTCTCAGCAACGACTCGATCACCTTTTGCTGATCCCGGAGCGCGCGTTTCACGGCTTCCAGTTCACTTTCCTGCGCCACGAGCGCACCCGCGCTCAGACCAATCAAACAACTGACCAAAAATTTCTTCTTCATTTTTTATCCTGAGGGTGTGCCAGCACCCAGTGCCGACACGGGTTAAAACTACCGACCACGACGACTGCTGACGAACGAACCGGGGGATCAGGATAGAACAGGGGGACCGCGCTCCGGATGAAGCGCGAGGTCGTGGGAGATGAAGAAGGATTCGTTGGGCAATGCGGAAACTGGAATCTCCGCCGCAGCCGGAGCCGACGTGATCGACGCGCCCGCCACGTCGCCTTGCCCATGCTCCAGGACCGTGACGAGACAGTAATGCGAGGGCGTATGGTGATCGTCGTGCAACCAGTCGTGCAGCTCAGGACTGGCGCTGGCCAGCGCGGACAGGAGCAAGAACAACACCAGCACGCCGGCCAGAACCGGTGGGCCGAACGCGCGCAAAAACGCGGCTGTTCGTGTCATGCTCATGTGTTGGAACTAAATCGTCAGAGGATGATAGCGGCAAGTATATTCCCGGCTTGATGGGGTGCCGGGCCTGGCCCTCGCCTCGCGCGCGAGGCATTCCACCTCCGTGTCGTCCCCGCGTGAGAAGCCGGCCTTCGGCGAGGGCCGCTGCCCAGCACCGGCGTCCCGCCTCCGTGAATTGACATCCGTTCGGGCGGCGTCCAACTATCCAATCACATTGCGAATGAAACTGAATTCTCTCCCTCTCATCGCGGCGCTGCTGGCGTCGCCTGCGCTCGTGCGCGCAGCCGATCCCGTGGATTTTTCCAAGCAGGTCAAACCGGTGCTCGAACAACATTGCGTGCGTTGCCACGGAGCCGACCAAAAGAAAGGCGGGCTGCGCCTGCACACCGAGGCTGACGCGCTCAAAGGCGGTGATGGCGGCGCGGCATTGGTGGGTGGCAAGTCCAAGGACAGCCCGCTCTACACCTCCACCATTCTCCCGGACGACGATGACAAGGTGATGCCGCCGCGCCCGAAGAACGCACGCCTCACCACCGCCGAATCCGACGCCCTCAAGAACTGGATTGATCAAGGCGCGAAGTGGCCCGCCGGTGTGACGCTGGCCGCGGTGACGAAGGTGGACTTCGTAAAACACATCCAGCCCATCTTTGAATTCAACTGCGTGGCCTGCCATCGCGACGGGCATAAGAAGGGCGGACTGCGCATGGATGAAAAGAAACTCGCCTTCGCCGGCGGCGACAGCGGCGCGGGCATTGTCCCCGGCAAGCCGAAAGAGAGTTACGTGTTCACTTCCACCACCGTCAGCACCAACGACGACCGGCTGATGCCGCCGCTGAACAAGAACGGCCCGTTGAAGAAAGAGGAAATTGATCTGCTCGCCGCGTGGATCGAGCAGGGCGCGGAATGGCCGGAAGGTCTGAAGCTCGAACCGAAGAAGGCGGAAGTGGCGGGCGGCGATGAAGTGGCCGTTGTCTCGAACATCCACCAATACATCATCGCGAAATCCAAGGCCGTGCCGGAAGCGGAGATGCAGGCTTACACGAACACGATTCCCGGCTCGCAGGTCGTTTATCGCATGACGCCGATTAAGGGCGGCGAGTTCGCGATGGGCAGCCCGGAAGGCGAAGCCGGCCGCAACTCCGACGAAGGGCCGCAGCGCGAAACGAAGATCGAGCCGTTCTGGATGGGCACTTACGAAGTCTCGTGGAACGAATACGAGATGTTTATGTACCAGGACGAGGAGCGGAAGTTCGCGAAGGAGATTCCGACCGACGCGACGGTGGACAAAATTTCCGACGCGGTGGCGCGCCCCACGAAGCCTTACGTGGAAATGAGTTTCGGCATGGGCAAGGAAGATTATCCCGCGATCAGCATGACGCATCACGCGGCGAACAAGTTCTGCCAGTGGCTCAGCGCCAAGACGGGCGAGTATTACCGCCTGCCGACCGAGGCCGAGTGGGAATACGCCTGCCGCGCCGGCACCACCACGAAGTATTCCTTCGGCGACGACGAGAAACTGCTCGGCCAATTCGCGTGGTTCGAGATGAACGGCGATTTCAAATACCAAAAGGTCGGGCGCAAGAAGCCGAATCCGTGGGGCCTCTACGACATGCACGGCAACGTGGCCGAATGGACGATGGACGGCTACGACGCGAAGGCTTACGCGAACTCGGGGCACCGGACGGCTTACGTGCGCGGCACGCTGGCGTATCCGCATGTGGCACGCGGCGGCTCGTGGGACGACACGCCGGTGAAACTGCGCAGCGCGGCGCGGCGTTTCTCGGACAAGAGTTGGAAGCAGCAAGACCCGCAGTTGCCGAAGAGCATCTGGTATCTCACTGACGCGCAGTTCCTCGGCTTCCGCATCGTGCGCCCGCTGAAAATGCCGACGCAGGAGGAAATGTTGAAGGCGTGGAACGATGATCAGTTTAGAGAATAATTCCTAATGACGATTTCAGGAATGACGAATGGCCTGGAGCGCCGGTCTCCGACCCGGCTCGGGCACGGAGAATTCCCACGGATTCAGAAAACCACGGATGAAGGGGTCCAAGTTTTTCTCCGTGGAATCCTGAATCCGTGGGAATACATCTTCGCGCTAGGTCGGAGACCGGCGCTCCGCACGTTCGTCATTCTCGCCCTGTTGCTTTGCTCGTGCCGCACCACTCCCGACCTCCCACCGGTCAACTTATCCGAGCCGGGCTGGACGCAACGGCAAGGTCAGGCCGTGTGGCGACGCGAGCGCGACAAGCCGGAGTTCGCCGGTGAACTGCTGCTGGCCACGCGCGGCGACCGTGTGATGCTGCAACTGACCAAGAATCCCCTGCCCTTCGTGAACGTGCAGAGCCGCGGCGCACAATGGGAGCTGAAATACATCCAGCAACGCCGCTTCCATCACGGCCACGGCGTGCCGGACGCGGATCAGATTTGGGTCCACCTCGCGCGGGCGCTGAACGGCACCAAGCCGCCCGCTCCGCTGGAGTTTCAATCCGTGATCCCCAACGGCTTCAAGCTGGAGAACCCGAAGACCGGCGAGATGGTGTCGGGGTTTTTGAATCCGTAATCGACATGGCAGGCATCACATGAGCGCGCATAGCAACGGATCAGGCCCACGCTCCAATAGTTATTCGGAGAATCGATTCACCAACTGGTCTGAGTATGAACCTTGGTGGTTTGAGGTTCAGGCAGTTTTTAAGCGCTTTGACGGGAAGATTGCCAAACGACCCGCTTTTCCGAAAATTATCGAGCTTCCAACATTGGCCGGCTTTATCAGACCTTGTTCGGCTGGTGAAGTAGAGGCCCAGTTGACAAGCTGCCCGGTCGAATTTCTGAAAGGATTGCGTGCGGTCTTCATTTTGTCCGGCACGACGAAGCAACTGAAAAGTTGGGGGCGGGCGACGACATTTTATGGTCCTTACTGGAGGGGTTGCGTTTTCCTTCATGCCTATCCTTTTGGAAGGTCCGAGCTGATTTCACTGCGGCGGTTTTACTTGCGTGATGTTTTGATGCACGAGATTGGGCATCACTTGGACACTCGGAATCTAACGCGCAAGGATCGAGAGAGATTCGCCGAGCAATTTGCGAGGACACATGGATGATGCCTAACCACGCGCGGCAACGACGCGGACTCATTCAACAGCGAATATATCGGAAGTGATGCAAGGCATGATTAGCGGCCACAAAACAATCCGTGCTGTGTTTGAAAACGGCGTGTTCCGTCCACTGGATGCGGTGGAGTTGCCGGAGAAAACGGAAGTGGAATTTGAGCCGCGACCGCCCAAACCTCCTTACTCTTTGCCGTGTCCGTCCGACGCCGAGTTAGACGCCGTCTATGAAATCCTCGGACGCCGTTACCAGTCCGGACATGCTGACACCGCCGCGCGCCACAATGAGCATCAGCCCTGACTTTCTGTCTCATCACACGCAGGCTCCGATGCTTTATTCGCTCACGCTCGCCAGAAGCCTCACTGTAGCGGCGTCCACGAACATCCGCCCCATTCCTGCTGACGCAACAGGCGGCCCACCTACGACGCCCCCCGACCAAGTTCGATTGTTTAACAGAACCCC
>JBBQYK010000241.1:0-7967 GCA_038208765.1 Verrucomicrobiota bacterium | reverse complement strand
AACCCCGGAGGGGTTGAACCCAACGACGAACCACAAGCCACCAACCGCCATGTCCACCTACACCCAAATCCTCTACCACATCGTCTTCGCGACGAAGGGACGGCGGCGTGTTCTGGGCAAACCACGGCGTGACGATCTGTTGCGCTACCTCTGGGGTGTTGTGAAAAACCATGACTGCCACCTCTACCGCATCGGTGGCGTCGAAGATCATGTTCACATTCTGTCGTCGCTTCATCCCACGGTCGCCCTGGCGGACTTCATCAAGGACCTCAAGGTGGCGTCGTCAGGATGGATCAAGGACGAGAAGGTGTTCCCCGAGTTCGAGGCGTGGCAGGAAGGCTACGCCGCGCTGACGTGTTCCTGGGCGGAACGGGACGGTCTGATTGAATACATCAAGGGCCAAGAGGAACATCACCGCGTGATGCCGTTCCTGGACGAGTATCGGGAGATGTTGCGGAAGGCGGGTGTGGAATTGGACGAAAGGTATCTGCCATGAAGATGTACGGCATGATGTGGACGATATGGCGAGGATGGAAGCAACGGGGTTCAACCCCTCCGGGGTTGATTCAATTTTCAGCGTCCATACCCCCGGTTGCACCGGGGGCTATTCACATTGAAGCCCTCCGGGCTTCGTGCGTCGGGCGTGGGCGAACTCGCCAAGGTTTCTTCCCGCCTTTTTTCTCCGCGCCTTTGCGCCTCTGCGTCTTTGCGTTAATTCCGTTGCTTCAACTGGCAACAAGCGCCGCCATCATTGGGCCTGTCTCTGACACGTTGCGCCGCGACGCCAAGCTCTCCGCCTTCTACCAAAAGCACATCGACCTCGACGGCTTCCCGGTGCTGGGTTCCTCGAACGTCTCGGACTTCGCGATGCTCGAAGCGGCCTGGATTGTCCGGCAGATGCTCACGAACCGCGCGGACATTCTCCGCGCCCTCGCGACCAACAATGCGCGGCTCGTCGTCATGGCGCACAACGAATACACGACGGACATCCCGGAGCAGGCGGACATGACGCCGAAGGTTTACTGGGACCGCCGTGCGCGCGGATTGGGCGGACGCATCGCGAGTTGCGCGGAGGAGAACATGCTTTGCTTTCCCGGCGACCCGTACTCGACCGAGAACATTCTGGTGCATGAGTTCTCGCACGTCATTCACGGTGTGGCGTTGCGGGTGCTGGACTCGACGTTCAATCGCCGTCTGCGCGAGGCGTACCAATCGGCGACGAACTCTGGGAAATGGAAAGGCACCTACGCGGCCACCAATCCCGGCGAGTATTGGGCCGAGGGCGTGCAGAGCTGGTTCGACAACAACCGCCAGAACGACGCGCTGCACAATCACGTCGATACGCGCCCGGAGTTGAAGGATTACGATCCCGCGCTGGCCGCGTTGTGCGCCGAGGTGTTCGGCGAAATTCCCTGGCGCTACCAGAAGCCCACCGCGCGTTCTGCCGACGGCCGTGCGCATCTCGCCGGCTACGACGCCAGCAAGGCCCCGCGCTTTCAATGGCGCACGCCGCCGGTCGTGGAGAAACCGCGCGTCTCCATCGAGACCGCGCTGGGCGTGATCGAAGTCGAACTGAATGCGAAGGCTGCGCCGCATACCGTCACGAACTTTCTGCGCTACGTGCAGGCGGGACTCTACAACGACGGGCAATTTCACCGCACCGTGACGCTCTCCAATCAGCCGCAGAGCCAAGTGAAGATTGAAGTCATCCAGGCTTCGGCCAATCCGACGAAGACCAACCAGTTCTTCCCGCCGATCAAAATCGAACGCACGCGCGATACCGGCCTGAAGCATCGCGACGGAACCATCTCGATGGCGCGCGACGGTCCCGACACGGCGCAGGATCATTTCTTCATCTGCGTCGGCGACCAGCCCGAACTGGACTTCAGCGGCCAACGGAATCCCGACGGTCAAGGCTTCGCCGCCTTCGGCAAAGTGGTGAAGGGCATGGACGTAGTGCGGAGGATTCACGCCGCACCGGCGGATGGGCAATCGCTCAAGCCGCCGGTGAGGATTCAGCGGGCGTTGCGGATAAACTAAGCGTGAACGAACAGCCTTCATTCCTCTATTGGGCCATACCCGGTGTGCTCGCCGGCATGTCGATGCCATTTGTTCACCCGGATCGACGAATGAGTGGCGGCGGTGGGTTGAATGAGTTCGCCGATGAGTTGCCTGAACTTGCCCGCGCGGGAATCGGTGCGGTGGTGTCGCTCTTGAACATTCCGAGCGACGCGAAGCTCTACGCCGATGCCGGATTTGAGTTCATCTGTTTACCCATTGCAGACGGACAGCCGCCAAGTCTTCCGCAAGTGTCTGAGTTCGTCGCTTTCGTCGATGAGATCTGCAAGCGAAGCAAAGGCGTGGCAGTTCATTGCGAAGCGGGGTGCGGGCGGACTGGCACGATGCTCTGCGCCTATTTTATTGCGAAAGGGGGAACTCCCGAACGCGCCATTCAACTTGTCAGGGCCGTCGAGCCATCAGCGGTCGAAACGAATGCTCAGATCAGATTTCTTGAACATCTCTTCCGCGCCATTCTTGCGAAGCAAACCGGGGAGGTCAGGTGAACGCAATCGGAGCTTCCCATCTCCTCTTCGTGCCTCGGCAGCAACCTGAAAGATTGCCAGAAATTAGCCGGGGGTTGATCGCAGCGACACCCCCGGTTGGCCACGCAACGGATTCCGGCACCCTGAAGGGGTGCGAGAACCTCGAAATGTCGAGCCGTTCTCACACCCCTTCAGGGTGCATTTCCTCACCGAAACCCACCGGGGGTATCGTCGCGCGCCGCGCTCCTCAACCCCCGGCTAATTTCTGGCAGCCCTTCAGGCTGCGCCATACGCGGCCCACCCTTTGAAATGAAACGCATCCAAATAGTTGACTCTCACACGGGCGGCGAACCAACACGTGTTGTCATCAACGGCGGGCCGGAACTCCGCGGCGGCACGGTCGCCGAACAGCAGAAGGTTTTTCTCGAACAACACGACCGCTTCCGCTCCGCCGTGGTCAACGAGCCGCGCGGCTCGGACGTTCTCGTTGGCGCGCTGCTCGTGCCACCGAGTGACAAGACGTGCGTCACCGGCGTCATCTTCTTCAACAACGTGGGCGTGCTCCAGATGTGCGGGCACGGGACGATTGGCCTCGTGGTGACGTTGGCTCACCTTGGGCGCATTCGCCCGGGCGCGCATCGCATCGAGTCCTGTGTGGGTGTAGTCACGGCCACGTTGCACGAGGACGGCTCGGTGACGGTCGAAAATGTGCCGAGCTATCGCAAGGCCAAGGGCGTGATCGTGGACGTGCCCGGCGTCGGCAAAATCAGCGGCGACCTGGCTTGGGGCGGCAATTGGTTTTTCCTCGTCGAGCAACACGGGCAGTCGCTGGCGTTGAGCAATGTGGAGAAGCTTACCGAGTTGTCGTGGGCGATCCGTCAGGCGGTGAATGCGCAGGGCTATCCCGAAGTAGATCACGTCGAGCTGTTTGGCCCGCCGCAGTTGCCCGGTGGACATTCGCGTAACTTCGTCCTCTGTCCCGGCAAGGCTTATGACCGTTCGCCCTGCGGCACCGGCACGAGTGCGAAGCTCGCGTGTCTCGCGGCGGATGGAAAACTCGCCGAAGGCGCGTCGTGGGTGCAGGAGAGCATCATCGGCAGCGCGTTCACCGGACGCTACCGGCGCGATGGCGACAAAATCATTCCCATCATCACCGGCACGGCGTTCGTGAACAGCGAGGCCACGCTGCTGCTCGCGGAGAACGATCCTTTCTGCTGGGGCATTCGGTGATACAAACGAGCCATGAGCCATCAACACAAAGCCATCATCGACTGGAAACTCAACGGCCCTGACTTCGTGAAGGGCAAGTATTCGCGCGAGCACACCTGGACTTTTGACGGCGGCGTCACGGTCGCGGCGTCGCCATCGCCGACTGTGGTGCCCGCTCCGTGGTCGAACGCGGCGCATGTCGATCCCGAGGAAGCGTTTGTCGCGTCAATTGCGAGCTGTCACATGCTGACGTTTCTGTGGTTTGCCTCACGCGGCGGTTTCACCCTCGCGAGTTACACCGACGAAGCGGTCGGCGTGATGACGAAGAATGAGCGCGGCGCGATGTGGATCAGCACCGTCACGCTGAATCCCCAACTTATCTGGAGCGGCGAACGCGTGCCGACGGCGGAGGAAATCGCCGCGCTACACCACAAGGCCCACGAGGAATGTTTCATCGCGAACTCCGTGAAGACAGACGTGCGCGTGGCTGGCGTGCCGCACTGATTGATGAACTGGCCCCTGCGCATCGCCCGCGATGAAGACGCACCCGCGTTGGAGCGGCTGATCGAGATGACCGTGCGCGAGTCGCTGTCGCGTTGCTACTCAGCCGCGCAACTGGCGGTGGCGCTGGGTCCGGTGTTCGGACTGGATCGCCAACTCATTCAAGACGGCACCTATTTCGTGGCCGAGAACGCGGGTGAAATCATTGCGTGTGGCGGCTGGAGCAAACGTCTTGCGGTCTATGGCGGCGACCGCGAACGCGTGAGCACTGATGCGGAATTAAATCCGCAAACAGATGCGGCCCGCGTACGCGCCTTCTTCGTCCATCCATCGTGGGAACGGCGCGGGATTGGGCGTGCGCTGCTGGAAGTCAGCGAGGCCGCCATTCGCGCCGCTGGTTTCAAGCGCGTGGAACTTGTGGCCACGCTGGCTGGTGAAGCGTTGTATGCCCGCCACGGTTACGCGGTCGCCGAGCGCTATGATGCGCCGATGCCGGGCGGGTTGGCGATTGGCGTGGTGAGAATGATTAAATCTCTGACGTGAGCATGAAAGAAAACCTCCAAGTTCAACTGGCACGACGCAACTCTCACCTTCTGAGAGAATGCCGCAATCACGGCCCAAGCCCGGAGGGCTTGAATGTGAATAGCCCCCGGTGGCAACCGGGGGATGAAAGCGCGAAGCAATGCCCGACCCCGAAGGGGTCGAACTGTCGAACTGGTGAAAGCCCATCGAGTTCAACCCCATCCGGGGTTGCGCCCACAACAGGCCGGGTGACCCCCGGGTTTGCTCGTGCCTCGCAACCCGGGGCTATTCACATTCAAGCCCTCCGGGCTTGGCCTGCGTTCGAAGATCATCGTTCAAAAAGATGGCAGCGCTCTTTTCTGCGCACGCGCCGGAGTGCTTGGCGTTTGATGTTTGCCGTTTGGTGCTTCTCTGGAGCTTGGAGCTTGGTGTTTGGAGCTTCACCTGCCGAACGCGCCACGAACGATTTCATGTTCATCGACAACGGCACGGTTCGCCTGGGCGTAAAGAAATCTTCCGGCGCGGGCATCGCATTCTTCGCACTCAGTACCACGGGCGAGAACGTGATCAATCACTGGGACCGCGGTCGGCTGGTGCAACAATCTTACTACGGCGCGAAGGACGGCTCGATGTGGGACAAGCAGCCGTGGCGCTGGAATCCCGTGCAAGGCGGCGGCTGGCGGCACGAGCCGGCGCGGGTGCTGGAACTCAAAGCGGCGCGCACCTCGCTCTACGCTAAGACAATGGCGAAACACTGGGCCACCGGCGCGGATTTGCCGGACGTGATTTTCGAGGAATGGATTTCACTGACCGGCACGGTGGCGCACGTGAAGTTCAGGATGACTTACACCGGCTCCAATTCGCATCCGAAGATTCATCACGAACTACCGGCAGTTTTTGTCGAGCCGCAGTACGACACGCTGCTCGTGTACGAAGGCACGAATGCCTGGAGCGGCGAACTACCCAGTCGCTCGAAGCCCGGCTGGCCGAATGAGTCGCGGAAGTTCACCGAGCGCTGGGCGGCGTACGTGAACACGAACGACTTCGGCGTGGGGGTGTTTGTGCCCGTGGCTGACGAGTTGACCTGCTACCGTTTCGGCGATGGCAAACGCGAGCACGGTTCGTGTTCCTACTTCGCGCCGCTGAAACGGTTCCCCATCACGCCCGGACTGAAGTTCGAGTATGACGTGTGGATGACCCTCGGTACAGCGACGGAGATTCGAGATCGGTTTCAGAAAATTACGAAAGGAACAAAGCCATGAAGATGAGAAGTTACTTTGCACCCATGATGCTTCTGCTGCTGGTGTTGACGGCCACCGCCGCGGAGCGCCCGAACATTTTGTTTATCCTCGCTGATGATCTCGGCTCCTACGACGTGGGCTGGCGCGGGAGTGAGATCAAGACACCGAATCTCGACAAGCTCGCCTTCGGCGGAGCGCGGCTGGAACAGTTTTATGTGCAGCCGGTTTGCTCACCGACGCGGGCCGCGTTGCTGACCGGGCGTTATCCGATGCGGCATGGTTTGCAGACGGGCGTGGTGCGTCCGTGGGCACAGTATGGTTTGCCGCTGGAGGAACGATTATTGCCTCAAGCGCTGAAGGAAGCGGGCTACGCGACGGGCATTTTCGGCAAGTGGCATCTTGGCCACTTTGCGCCGGGGTATCTGCCCACGCGACGCGGCTTCGATCGCCAGTATGGCCACTACAACGGTGCGCTGGATTACTTCGACCACACGCGTGACGGCGGCTTTGACTGGCATCGCGACGACCAGGTGAATCGCGACGAAGGCTACGGCACGTTTCTGATCGCTGATGAAGCCGCGAAATTCATCCGCGAGCATGATGGTGCAAAACCATTCTTTGCCTACGTCCCGTTCAGCGCTGTGCATGCGCCGCTGCAAGTGCCGCAAAAATATAAAGAGCCTTACGCGGGCATGGCTCCGAATCGCCGCACCTACGCCGGCATGACGACCGCGATGGATGAAGCGATCGGTCGCATCATCGCGGCAGTGGAAGCGCGCGGTGGGCGAACGAATACGCTGATTATTTTCTCAAGCGACAACGGCGGGCCGAACCCGGGTCGATTGTCCAGCAATGGTTCATTACGTGCGGGCAAGGGCACCATTTACGAAGGCGGCGTGAAGGCGTGCGCTTTCGCGAACTGGCCCGGCCAGATCAAATCCAACTCGGTTGTGAATGCACCCCTGCACATTGCGGACTGGTATCCCACGTTGCTCAAACTCGCGGGTGCGAAGCTCGATCAAAAATTGCCGGTGGACGGGCGTGACGCGTGGGCCGCCATCACCATGGGCGAGCCTTCACCACACGACACGATTCTCATCAACGCCGCACCGCAGAAGGGCGCATTGAGGATGGGTGACTGGAAGCTGGTATTGAACGGTGGTGCGGCGGACAACGCTGATGGCGAAGTGGATGCAGGGCCCGCTGCAGAAAAGCCGGAGGCGAACAAAGCCACATCGAACGGCATCGAGTTGTTCAACCTTGCCGAAGATCCTTCTGAGAAGATCAATCTCGCGGCGAAGCATCCGGAGAAAGTGAAGGAACTGCGCGCCCGCTACGATGCTTTCGCAAAACAGCAGGTCGCACCCAAGGCGGCACCGAAGGCGAAAGAGTTCAAGTCACCCAAAGTGTGGGGCGAGAAGGACTGAAGTTGGAAATGAAGCACGTTCTCATCATCGGCGGCGGCGTCATCGGTCTCTCCACTGCTTACTACTCTGCCAGGCGCGGGCATCGCGTTACACTCATCGACCGCAATCCCGAGCAGCGCGACGGGTGTTCCTTCGGCAACGCGGGCATGGTGGTGCCGAGTCACTTCGTGCCGCTGGCGGCACCAGGCGTCGTGGGTACGGCGTTCAAGTGGATGTTCAATCCCGAATCACCGCTCTACATCAAGCCGCGTCTGAATTGGGATCTGATGTCGTGGGGGTGGAAGTTCATGCGCGCGGCGAACGCGAAACACGTCGAGCGCAGCGCACCGTTGATTCGTGATTTGAGTTTCGCGAGCCGCGATTGTTTCGAAGAACTCGCCGCGTTGCCGGACAATGATTTTGGTTTGGTGAAGAAGGGGTTGGTGATGCTCTGCCAGACGCAGCACGGCTTGGACGACGAGGCGAAGTACGCCGCGCAGGCTAACCAACTCGGCGTGCCGGCGCAGGTCATGGACGCAAGGCAA